>JAAZEB010000168.1 GCA_012512505.1 Armatimonadota bacterium
CTTCATCACCCTGGAGGGCCCGGAGGGAGCCGGGAAGACAACGCAGGCGCACCTGTTGGCCGAGCGGCTGCGCGCGCAGGGCCACCGCGTGGTGCTGACCCGCGAGCCAGGGGGCGACCCGCTGGCAGAGGGGATCCGCGCCCTGCTGCAGAACGCCGAACTGGCGCTGGCGCCGCGCGCCGAGCTGCTCCTCTTCCTGGCGGCCCGCGCCCAGCACGTCGCGCACGTCATCCGGCCGGCGCTGGAGAGCGGCCAGATCGTCCTCTGCGACCGGTTCTCCGATTCGACGGTGGCCTACCAGAGCTACGGGGCCGGCCTGCCCCGGGAGACGGTCGTCTCGCTGATCGACTTCGCCACCGGTGGCCTGGAACCGCACCTGACGCTGTTGCTGGACGTGGACGTTACGGTCGGGCTGCAGCGGCAAGGCGAATGGGGCCGCATGGAGCAGCGGGGGGTGGCGTTCCACCAGCGGGTGCGAGAGGGGTTTCTGGCGCAGGCGCGGGCCCACCCGGAACGGATCCGCGTCATCGATGCCAGCCAGCCTCCGGAAGCGGTGGCCAGGCAGATCGATGCCGCCGTGGCGGCGGTGGTGGCGGCACCAGCCAATCCCGTGGTATAATGGCCCGACGCGCGGGGTCCCGCGACGCCGCGGATCACCCGCCGGGGAGTGGCACCTTCCGGTCGCGCGCCGGCGACGTGCCAGATGCGCCCCATGGCCGCCGTTCCGCCGGCCGCATTGGGCCGGGCCAACCAGAACAGGACAGAAATCATGAAGCTCGTCACCACAGTGATCCACGACCGCGATAAGAACCGCATGTTCGACGCACTGGTAGGCGCGGGGTTCACCTTCACGAAGATTGCCAGCACCGGCGGCTTTCTGCGCGAGGGGAACGTGACGCTGCTGCTGGGGGTGGAAGACGAGCGCCTCGAAGAGCTGATGGCGCTGATCGCGGAAAACTGCCGCACGCGCGAGCAGTTCGTGAACATCCTGCCTCCAGACACGCGCCCGATTGGCACCTTCCTGCCGCACCCGGTGAAGGTGCAGGTGGGCGGCGCTATCGTGTTCGTGGTGAACGTCGAACGGTTCGAGAGGTACTGATCGGCGATGCGTCTGCGCGAACTGGTGGGGCACGAGCGCCCGGCCGCGCTGCTGCAAGGCAGCCTGCTGAGTGGCCGGATTGCCAACGCCTACCTGTTCGTTGGTGAGGAGGGGATCGGCAAGGCGGCGGCCGCGCTGGCGTTCGGGCGGGCCCTGGTGTGCGAAACCCCGGAGGTGCGGCCCGAGGCGGGCGTCTACGAGGCGTGCGGCACCTGCCCAACCTGCGTGCTGACTGCCGCCGGCAACCACCCCCACCTGCGCACCATTGCCCCGGACGGTGAGCGCATCAAGATCGACCAGATGCGCGAGCTGCGCCACGACGTATCGCTGACCGCTTTCGGCGGCACCCGCCGCGTTTACCTCGTGCGCAACGCCGAGGCGATGACCGAGGAGTCGGCTAACTGCATTCTGAAGACGCTGGAAGAGCCACCGCCCGGCGTCACGTTGGTGCTGGTGACGGAAAGCCCGTCGCAGCTTCTGCCGACGATTCTCTCGCGCTGCCAACTGGTGCGCTTCCGGCCGGCCTCCGTCGCGGCCGTGGAGGCGTACCTTCGCGAGCGGCAGGTGGTGCCGGAGCCCCACGCCCACTTCATCGCCAGCCTCTCCGGAGGCCGCACCGGCTGGGCCTTGCGCGCCGCGCGCCATCCGGCGATCCTGGAGGTGCGCGAGCGGCTGCTCGCGCTGTTGGCTCACCTTCCCGAGGCCGACCCGGTGTTTGCCTTCCGCGCCGCCGAGGAACTGCGCGCCCTCGCCCGCGATCTCACCGCCGACGCGGAGGCTGAGGCAGGGGCCGAGGAAGCATCGGCGCCCGCACCCGAAGACCGGCAGATCCGAGCCGCGGCGGAGGCGCTGCTGGACATGGCGCGAACCTGGTTTCGCGACCTGCTGGTCCTGAAGTTGGCAAAGGAGGCGCCGGTGGTGAACGGCGACCACCGCGCCGGGCTGGAGACGGCCGCGGCGCGCTACCCGCTGGCCCGGATCCACCAGGCGCTGGAGGCGCTATCGCAAACGCGCCACTACCTGGCACGCAACGCCAATGTGGCGCTGACCCTGGAGGTGATGATGGCCCGCCTGCTAATCAGCGACTGAGCGGGCCGGCCGGGCGTGCTTTGGGGAAGCGCCCGCGTGGGTATACTGCCCGATAGGTGAGCGCCGGCCAGAGAAGCAAGACGCTCGCTCCCACAATGGCGGCGCTGCTGGTCACCGTCGCGGCAGAGGAGGAGATGGATGCTGGTTGTGCTGATCATGGCCGGGGGCAAAGGCACGCGCCTCTACCCGGTGAGCAGAGAGTCACACCCCAAGCAGCTCATGCGCATCGTCAGCGACCAGACGATGATCGAAGAGACGTATGCGCGCGTGCAGGGCCTGGCCCCTCCCGAGCGGGTGTACATCGGCACAACGGCGGATCTCCTGGAGCCGATCCGCGCCCAACTGCCGGAGGTCCCTTCCAGCAACTACATCGTCGAGCCGGTGGGCCGCGACACCGGCCCGGCCATCGCCTACGCGGCACTGACGATCCGCCGCTGGCACCCGGACGCCGTGATGGTGGTGTTGAGCGCCGACCATGTGATCCGCCCGACGCCCGACTTCCAGCGGGTGGTGCGAGCGGCGGCGGCGGCCGCCCGGGAGACGCACGGCCTGATCACGATGGGGGTACGTCCGTCGCGCCCAGAGACCGGCTACGGCTACATCAAGCCGGGGGCCAGCCAGGGGGCCGTGCACGCCGTGGAGCGGTTCACCGAGAAGCCAGACCGCGAGACTGCCGCGCGCTTCGTGGCGGAGGGGTACCTCTGGAACAGCGGCATGTTCGTCTGGGAGGTTTCGGCGATCTGCGAGGCGCTGCGCCGCTATCTGCCGGATATCTACGACGGCGTGCAGCAGATCACCGCGGGCGAGCGACCGGCAGCCGAAGTGTTTGAGGGGCTGCGCCGCGTCTCCATCGACTTTGGCGTGATGGAGAAGGCGCAAAACGCCTACGTGGTGGAAGCCGACTTCCTCTGGGATGACCTGGGCTCCTGGACGGCGCTGGAACGGGTGCTGTCGCCAGACGGCGCCCGCAACGTGGTCCGCGGCGACTTCGTGCCGATTGACGCCGCCGGCTGTGTGGTTCACAGCGACGGCGGAATCGTGGCGGCGATCGGGGTGGAGGACCTGGTGATCGTGAAATCCGGCGACGTGGTCCTGGTCTGCCGCAAGGAGCGCGAGCAGGAGATCAAGGGGCTGGTGAACCTGCTGAAGGCGGACACGGAACGAAAGCAGTATCTCTAAGCCATGGAGAGTGACCAAGGAACTCCCTGGCGACGCACGCTCTACGTGATGTGGCTGGCGGAGTTCGTGGCAGTGTCCGGCATCTCGATGGTGATGCCGTTCCTGCCACTTTACGTGCAGGAGCTGGGAGTAACCGACCCCGGGCAAGCGCAGCGTTGGGCCGGCATCCTCGTCGCCGCGAACTTCGCGTCGGCAACCGCCCTGGGGCCCCTGTGGGGCTGGCTGGCAGACCGCTACGGGCGCAAGCCGATGGCCCTGCGGGCGATCTTCGGCCTGGCGGTGGCGATTGGGTTGATGGCGTTTGCCCGCTCGCCCGGCCAACTGCTGGCGCTGCGCCTTCTGCAAGGCGCGGTAGGCGGCTTTGTCTCAGCCGCCGTGGCGCTGGTGGCCACCGCGGCCCCAAAGGAGCGGATGGGATACGCCCTCGGCACGCTGCAGACCGCCGCCACCACCGGCCACGTGATCGGCCCCCTCTTCGGCGGTGTGCTCTCCGACCGTCTTGGCTACAGCCACGTCTTCCTGATCACCGGCGGGGCGTGCGTGCTGGCCGGCCTGATCGTGGCGGTGTTCGTGCGCGAGAACTTCCGCCCGGTGGCCGCGGCAGAGCGCCACGGGCTGCGCGACAACCTGGCGATGCTGCGCACCCTGCCCGCCCTGCGGACAACGTTCGCGGTGATGTTCCTCACGCAGATCGGGTTGATGGTGGTCCAGCCGGTGCTGCCACTCTTCGTCCAAAGCCTGGAGGCGGACGCCAGCGGCCTGCTGCGGACCAAGGTGGGCCTGATC
>JAAZEB010000169.1 GCA_012512505.1 Armatimonadota bacterium
GGTGTGCAAATCTTGGAGGTTCACCTCCACCACGTTGTCGCGCGTCTTCTCGAAGGCCTCGCGGAGCTGCTGCTCGGCCAGGTCTGGGTGCCACTGCTCCATGCTGACGATGGCCGGGTTCGGCTTGTGGGTGTAGACGTAGTCGCGCCCCACCGCGGCGGCGGCGCGTTCGAGGTCCACCCAGGGGCTCATCGAGACGCGGCGCAGGTTGGGGATGCGGCGCACCTGCTCCATCTTGCGGTCGAGCGGCTCGCAGCAGCCATAGCAGCTCAGCCCGAAGCGCTCCAACAGGCGGATCTCATACTGGATGGCGAACTCCCAGTGCATCTCCGGCGAAATGCCGTCGGTGAAGAGCTGGGTGGCCGCCCGCGCCCAGAGGTCTTTCAGGCGCACTCGCCCGTCCTCGCCCGTTGGCGCGAGCTCCTCGGTCCAGCCGTAGCCGCCGGAGCCGAGGTGGGCGTTGCGGTGGCCAGGCGAGAGGACCCCCAGCGCCTCGAGCTGCTCCAGGCGGTTCAGGTGGCCGCGGACGATGCGATCCATCGCCTCGTGGACCCACGCCGGCCGGTCGAGCAGATCGGTGAACATCTGCTGGATGCCGCGCCAGGTGGCAAAGTTGTCCATAATGGAGAACCAGTAGAAGTTGGGGCCCTGCTTCTCCACCCGCAGCACGCCGTCGTAGAGCTCGCAGAGGAGCTGGTAGTGGCGGTCGGTCGCCTCCCAGTTGACGCGCACTTCCGCCTCGACCTGGATTTTCTCCAGGTCCTTCTCCTCGACGATGACGCTCTTGTAGTGATGAGCGCCCCAGCGTTTGGTGGGTGTCTCCACATCGACGCTTGGGCCGACGCTGAGACCCTCGATGACGAGCGGGCAGACGAAGAGGTCCTCGGTGACGCGGTCGTCCTGGAAGTGCTCCCAGGCATAGATGCGCTTGCGCATCTCCAGTTCGTGGGCGCGGCAGAACGGGTCGCTGCACTGCAGTGTTTCGGGCGGGATCAGCTCCTCCCAGATATTGGCATCCAGCGCCTGGATATGGATCGTCGGGCGAACACGCTCCAGGCGGTTGAGGCACAGCCAGCGGTTGCGCCGTTCCTGCTGGCCCGGGTGCGCGGCGATCTCGGCCACGCGCGCGGCCAGGGAGCGGACCAGGTCTCTCTCTTGAGCGGGAAGGGCCATTCCTGGGTCCTTTCGGGGGCCGACCGGGTGCCGGCCGGCACAGCAACGGCGGTGACGTTCTCGCCATTCGCGCTCGGATGCCGGGCAACCTGCCGCGGCAGGCTCACTCGGGTTTGCGGCCGATCAGGATCAGGCGGAGGGAGGAGGGCCGGTAGGGGCTGCCGTCGTAGGCACCGTAGGCGGCCTCCGGCACCAAGCCGGCACGGCGAAAGAGGCGGCGCAACTGGGTGAGGGTGTACCAGCGCATACTCATCGGGTAGACCTTCAACTCGCCGGCCTCCTCCAGCACCCAGGTCGACTCCATGCGCTCGCGGGCAGCGTCCCAGCGGCTGAGGAGGCGCCACGGGCCATACTCCAGGCCAGGCACGAAGCGCCGCAGGACCCACTGCCGGTTCGGCTGCTCGATGGCGACGCACCCACCCGGCCGCAGCGCGGCGGCCATCCCCTGCAGCACCTGCAGGTTCTCGGCGTCGCTGAAGTAGCCGAAGCTGCTCCACCAGTTGATCGCCGCGTCGAACGCGGGGCGAAAGGCCAGCCGGCGCAGATCCATCACACAGAAGGAGCCGGACACGCCCTCCTCGCCAAAGCGCTGCCGGGCCAGCAAGAGGAAGCGCCGGTTGATGTCTACGCCGGTCACCTGGCAGCCAGCGTGCGCCAGGCGCACGCCGATGCGTCCGGCGGCACACGGCGCGTCAAGCACGCGGCTTCCCTCTTGCAGGCCGAGCGCCGCCACCAGGAAGCGCGTTTCCTCGTCGCTTCCCTCTTCCTCTTTCAGGTAGAGGAACTCGTGTGCCTTCAGGAACCAATCGTCCATGGCCAACCTATCCGCCCCCGAGCGATTCGGGGGTCTCCCCCTCCCGCGCCGGGCAGGCTACGCCGGGATCACCGGCAGGGTGATGCGCGAGGGATGCTCCCGGTCATGGTAGATCGTCTGCTGAGCCACGCGCGGCTCGGTGTCGGTACCGGGATGGGCGCCGGTGTTCAGGTTGCGATCCCATAGAGGGAAGTTGCTGCTGGTCACCTGCACCCGCAGGCAGTGGCCCTTCCGGAAGACGTTGCTGGTAGCCTGCAGGTCGAGGGTGAAGGCGTAGACCCGGCCAGGCTCCATCAGCTTCGGCTCACCCCACACATCCTCACGGAAGCGGGCGCGGAGGGCCCCCTCGGTGATGTTGATAGAGCGGCCGTCCGGATAGACATCCGTCAGCCGCGCCACGAAGTCGGTATCCGGCGCGGAGGAGGAGGCATAGAGGGTGACGGTGACCGGGCCGGTGACTTCCAGGTCTTCCGGGAGTGGCTCCGAGGTGAAGGTGAGCACATCCGGTCGCGCCTCGATGGGGCGCTGGTCGTAGGGGCCGGGCAGCGCCAGCTCGTAGAGGCCGGGGTTGTAGGGGCCAACGGAGTGGTTGCCACCCAGGGTGGGCACCGGGTCGTTTGGATCGTAGAGGTAGCGGTCCGGCTCCGCGGTGCCGGGGGCATCGGTGGCCAGGCGCCCGCCCGGGTGCAGGTAGTAGTCAGTGAAGCGGGTGCGGGCGAGGGGCCACTCCCACTCATCGCGCCATTCGTTGCGGCCCATGACGAAGAGGCGGAGCGGCGCTTCCTGGAAATCGGCCGGGCTGCCGCCGTGCAGCAGGCAATCGAGCCAGCGCAGGGTAGCGTCATTTTCCGCCAGCGACTGCTCGCCAAAGTCGAGCTCGCCCAGCACGGTGTGGGGGTTCATGCCGTGTGTCCAGGGTCCCACGAGAACGCGGTGGGCGTCGCGCAGCTCCGGGGTGGCGGCGTTCTCGCGCAGCGCCAGGTAGTTGGCGAACGTCTCGCCGCTGTAGTAGTCGTACCAGCCGCCGATGAGGAGGGCAGGCACGCGGAAGCCGGCGGCCTGGTCGCGCACGTTGAGGCGCCGCCAGTGCGCGTCGTACTGGGCGTGCTGCACGTAATCGCGGTACCAGGGCACCACGCCGGCGCCGCTCGCCTCGTCCAGGGAGAGGAGCGGGAGTTGGCGCAGGATGCCGGGCACGTCGAAGAGGGGCATCAGCGCGGCTTCGGAGGTGCGGGCGTTCGTCTCGAAACAGAGCCAGCTCCAGGTGAGGCCCAGGCTGAAGACGCCGTCGCAGTAGTAGGCATGCTTCCACGGGTCGCCGGCCATGAAGCGGGGGTTGAGGCAGTGCAGCAGCGGGTGGCTGGTGGGCGCCAGGTAAAGCTGCGTGGCGGCCAGATAGGAGTCGCCGAACATGCCCACTTTGCCGTTGCACCACGGCTGTTGGCCAAGCCACTCCAGGGTATCCCAGCCGTCGTCCTCCTCGTTAATGAAGGGGTACCACTGCCCCTCGGAGTCGTAGCGGCCGCGGCAGTCCTGGATGACGAGGGCCATCCCCCGCTCCGTGAAGGGTCGCCCGTCGAAGCCGACCCGGTTGTAGGCGGTGCGCACGAGCACCACCGGGAAGCGCCCCTCCCCACCCGGCAGGAAGATCGTCGTCGCCAAGCGCACCCCATCGCGCATCGGCACCTTCACGTTCCGCAAGATCTGCATGTTGCCTACATTCTCCTCGATTGGCCAGCTCCCAGCATGACAGAGTGCCCGACTGGCAGTCTACAGCCCCTGGGCCTGGCAGGTGCCAGGCAGGCGGCAGAGATGCTTCGCTACGCTCAGCATGACAGAGCGCCCGGCTAGCAGCCTACAGCCCGCCAGAACTGTCATCCTAAAGCCAGGATCTGTCATCCTGATTGGAGTTTAGAGCCGAATGGTCATTCCTCTCAGCTTTCGCCAGCGCACCCCTCGGGATTCGCCCTTCTTGAGGGCTGGATGGCGCTCGCGAGGCTGGGGTTCCTTGTAGCCCGA
>JAAZEB010000170.1 GCA_012512505.1 Armatimonadota bacterium
GACAACGCGCGTGGCTCTTCGCGTCCGTCTGAGCCGCACGTTAGAACACACAATCGATACGAAGAAATTGTGTGTATGGAAGAAGTCACTGAGCAGAAATACGAAAAAATCACTGAGCAGGAACAGATGTTGCCGCGCCATTTTGGCGCCCCGGCGATCATGGGGTGGGGAGCGGCAACAGGAGACGCCTCCTATGGTGGGTGCCGGCGAGACGCCGGCGACCCGACCCATCGGCAACAGGAGACGCCTCCTATGGTGGGTGCCGGCGAGACGCCGGCGATCCGACCCATCGGCATCAGGAGACGCCTCCTGCGGCGGGGACACGGCGTAGGAGGCGAGCCGTATGCGAACCGCCCGGAGGCCCACGAACGGCGCGCGGAAGGGTGGGCTACATCTGCTCGACGACGTTGATGCCGAGCAGGCCGAGGCCGAGCTTCAGCACCCGGGCGGTCATCTCGGCCAGGCGCAGGCGGCTCAGGCGGACGCCCTCCGGTTCGGCATCGATCACGCGCACGCCGCGCTCGCGGTCGTAGAAGGTACTGAACGCCCGGCTCAGGCCGTAGAGGTACTCGGTGAGCAGGTGCGGGCGCAGGTCGACCGCGACCTGCTGGATCACCGTGGGGAACTGCACCAGCTCCTTGGCGAGCGCCACCTCGCTGGGGTGCTCGATGATCAGCGGCACGTCGGACGGCAGCGCGTCCAGGTCCACGCCGGCGCGGCGGCCGATGCTGCGGATGCGCGCGTAGGCGTAGAGCATGTAGGGCGCGGTGTTGCCGTCCAGCGCCAGCATCGTCTCCCAGTCGAAGACGTAGTCGCTGGCCAGGTTGTGGCTCAAGTCGAAGTACTTCACCGCCCCGAGGCCAACGGCACGGGCGATCTCCGCCTTCTGCTCCGGGCTCAGCTCTCGGCGGCGCTCGTCCTGCGCCTCAACGACGCCAGCGGCCCGCGCCTCCGCCTCATCGAGGAGCTCTTTCAGCTTGATGGTGCCGCCCTCACGCGTCTTGAACGGGCGGCGGTCGGGGCCGAGCACCATGCCGAAACCGACGTGCTCCAGCTTTGTTCCCTCGGGCACCCAGCCGATGGCGCGGGCGGCAGCGAAGACCATGTCGAAGTGCTGGCGCTGGCGGATGTCGGTCACATAGATGATGCGGCGTGCTTGCTCCACCTGCACACGGTGCTTGATGCCCGCCAGGTCGGTGGTATCGTAGTTGTAGCCACCATCAGACTTGCGGATGATCACCGGGAGGGGGCCGCCCTCGCGGTTCTTGAACCCCTCCAGGAAGATGCATACCGCTCCCTCGGCTTCCACGGCCAGCCCCCGGGCGAGGAACTCTTCCACCACCTCCGGCAGCATCGGGTTGTAGAAGCTCTCGCCGCGGTCGATGAGGCGAATGTCCAGGCGGTCGTAAATCTCGTGGGCGTGCCGCAGCGACTCGGCACAGAACGTCTGCCACAGCCGGTTGGCAACCTCCTCGCCCGACTGCAGGTCGACCACGGCGCGGCGGGCGGCGTCGGCGAAGGCGGGGTCGTTATCGAAGCGCTGCTTCGCCTCCCGGTAGAAGCTCTCCAGGTCGTCGATGCGGAAGCGCTCGGGGTGCTGCAGCACGTCCGGCTGGGTTTCGCGCACGTGCTGGATCAGCATGCCGAACTGGGTGCCCCAGTCGCCCACGTGGTTGAGGCGCAGCACGTCCTGGCCCTGGAACTCGAGCACGCGCGCGATGGCATCGCCGATGATCGTGGAGCGTAGGTGCCCGACGTGCATCTCCTTGGCCAGGTTGGGGCTGGAGAAGTCGACGATCGTGCGCTCTGGCTGTTCGGCCAGGGGCACGCCCACGCGCGGGTCCGCCTGCAGGCGGCCGAGCACTTCGCTCAGGTAGGCCGGGCGGATGCGGAAGTTGATGAAGCCCGGCCCGGCGATCTCGGGGGGCTCGCACACCGCGTCCAGATGCAGGGCGGCCACCAGGTCGGCGGCGATCTCGGCCGGCTTGCGGCGCAGCCGTTTCGCCAGCCCCATCGCCACGTTCGACTGGTAGTCGCCGAACTGGGGGTCCGGGGTGGGGCGCACCAGCGGGTCGATCTCGGCGCCTTCCGGGCCGACAACGGCCACCAACGCCTCGGTTACGGCTTCCTCAATCAGTTCACGCAGGCTCTTCATCACGCCCTAGAGTATAGCACAAAACGCGGCGGCGTTCCATGGGTGGCGCGCCGCGGGGCGAAGGAGCCCGCGCCGGTGCCGGCGAACTGCGCCCGCAAACGTGACAGGCGTTGACGAGGGGAGCAAGGGCATGCGTAGACCAATCGCGTTCGGGCTGGGTCTGGCGGTGGCGGCGGCAGGCAGGGCCGGTCAGGAGACGCCGGCCGTCCGCGACATCGGGGCGCGGCGCGAGCTCTTCGTGGACCGGTTCCTGATCGACCGGCTGGAGAACACGAGTCTGAAGCTGCACGAGCCGCAGTTGGCGCCGGCGATGGAAGAGCCCGCCGACAACCTCGAGTACGGGACGATCATCAAGGATGGCGACCTCTTTCGGCTCTACACGCGTGATGGGCGCGGCGCGAAGTTCGATGGCGACACTACCGAGGTGACGCGCTATTGCGAGAGCCGCGACGGGATCCGCTGGACGAAGCCGAAGCTCGGCCTCTGTGAGGTCGACGGCAGCACGGCGAACAACGTGATCCTGCACGAGCCGCCCTTCTGCCACAACTTCTCGCCGATGCTCGACACCCGCCCGGGCGTGCCCACCGGCGAGCGCTTCAAGGCGCTGGCCGGCACGAACACCTCAGGGCTGGTGGCGTTCGTCTCGGGGGATGGCATCCACTGGCGAAAGCTGCGGCCGGAAGCAGTCATCCCCAGCCGGATGCCCTTCCGGTTCACCCACCTCTTCGACTCCCAGAACGTTTCCTTCTGGTCGGAGGCGGAGGGATGCTACGTCTGTTACTTCCGTGTGTGGGACGGCCTGCGCCGCATCGCGCGCACCACCAGCCGCGACTATCTGACCTGGAGCGACCCGGTGCTGATGGAGGCCAACCTCCCGGGAGAGCACCTCTACACGTCGCAGACGCACCCTTACTTCCGGGCGCCGCACCTCTACGTCGCGCTGCCGACGCGCTTCCACCAGGAGCGCGGCGAGAGCACCGACATCCTTTTCATGACCGCGCGCGGCGACGGCCCCTTCGACCGCACCTTCCGCGAGGCGTTCATCCGGCCGGGGCTGGATCCCGCGCGCTGGGGCAACCGCTCGAACTACGCGGCGCTCAACGTGGTGCCGACCGGCCCAACCGAGATGTCGATCTACACCACTCCCTTCCGCCGCTTCGTCCTGCGCACCGACGGCTTCGCTTCGGTCCACGCCGGGGCTGACGCCGGCGAGATGGTCACTCTCCCGCTGCGGTTCACCGGGAAGGAGCTGACGGTCAACTACTCCACCAGCGCTGGCGGCAGCCTGGGCGTCGAAGTGCAGGATGCCGACGGCAAGCCGCTCCCCGGCTTCACCCTGGCCGAGTGCCGCCCGCTCGTCGGCGACTCGATTGAGCAGGTGGTGGCCTGGGAAAGGGGGAGCGACGTCTCCTCGCTCGCCGGCCGGCCGGTACGCCTGCGCTTCGTGATGCAGGAGGCCGACCTCTTCTCGCTCCAATTCCGTCCCTGAGAGCGGGCGGGGAGCCCTCCCGTCCACGGCTCCCGCGCCCCGGGGGTGTCCGGTGCGAGGTACAGAAACACCCAACGCCACCAGGGCCTTCCCATCGGTGCTCTACGCCACGCGCAGCAGGTAGGCGGAGCGCGGCGGCATGAGGGTCGATTCCGCGACGGTCACCGGCTGCCCGGACCAAAGATCCACTCCTTCGGGTGGAACGTCGAGGCCCGGCGGCACGACGATCGGGGCTGCTTCGTCCTCCCAGTTGAAGACGCCGAGGTAGGCGCCGGTTTCGCCCTGAGACAGCCAGAAGCGGGGGATCTCGCTCTGGAAGAGATCGAGCGGCCGGGCAGCCCGCGACCGCGGTGGAAAGAGCTTTGCCAGGGTGGTGATGCCGGTGTCGTTCAGGCGGGCGATGGAGTCGGAGAGGAAGAGGTTCCCGCCGGAGAGGGCCACCTGCGTCAGCCAGGCGCACAGCTCGGGGTAGCTGGCCTCCGGACCGGCCATCCAGTGGCCTTGCCCGGCGACCAGTGGGCGCCGCTGGTAGATCGGGTTGGGGAAGGGGTCGCCGCTGGTGTCGGCACAGCGGATGATGGCGAAGTCGGGGTCGATACGCCACAGCCGGCCGTTCTGCCAGAGGCGCGCGGAGAGCTGGCGGGCGTTGTGCTTGACGTGCCCCCAGAAGGTGTGGATATCGGTGGTCACGCGGGCGCTGTCAGCCAGGCCAAGGGCACACTCCACCGGGGCCCCGCAGTTGAGGATGTGGCTTTCCGGGCCGACCGCCTCGCGGATCACTTCCAGGCCCTGGCGGATGATGCCGGCCTTCCCGCGCGTGCGGTCGGCGCAGTGGTTCATCACCGCCAGGTAGTCGGCGTAGATGTAATCGAGCTTGAAGAGGCGGAAGCCGGCCGCGCGCAGGCCGCCGAACCACTCGCGCAGGATGTCGTGTACTTCGGGCAGGGTGAAATCGAGCAGGGCGTGCTGACCGACGGTCACCGGGTAGCCGTCGGCGCCGGGCACCAGGAGGTCTTGCCGGTGCCGGCCGAGCCGGGAGTAGGTGTGCGCCTGTAGAGGGGCCAGCCACACGCCCGGCACGAAGCCGGCGGCCTCGATCTCCTCGGCAAGGGCGCGATAGGTTTGCGGGAAGCGGCCGTTGGGCACCCACTCGCCCCAGGCTTGCTCCCAGCCCATGTCGAGGGTGAGGTACTTCAGCTTGCCCCGGAGCGGCGAGGCGTTGATCGCGGCCATCTCCCGGCGCACGTCCGCCAGGGCGATGGCGCCGCCGTAGTAATCCCACGAGTTCCACCCGGTCGGCACCGGCCCGGCCGGGCGTGCCCACTGCGCCAGGTGGTCGCCGTAGCGCTCCAGCAGCGCCAGGGGATCCTCAGCGGCGCCGAACGCCAGCGCATAGGTCTCCGGCCGCCGCAGCTCGCGCTCGACGCGGAAACCGGCAGTCAGGGTGCCGTTCTCCACGTGCAGGGTGGTGAAGTCCTCCGAGATCCCGCCCAGCCCAAAAAGGAGTGCCGGCCGCGCGGGCGCTACCAGCACGGTGGCCAGCGCGGAGGAGACCGGCTCGCCGCCCAGCCGGATGACCCCTTCCGGGTGCGCCAGCCCGCTTTGGAGCGCCAGCATGCGGGTGTCCGCGCAATCGAGCGGCGCCACGGCGTCGGTGTTGCCCGCGACCGCCAGGAGAACTCGGTCCAGCCGCCGGCCCGGCACCGGGGCCACGGTCAAGGAGAGCACGTCCAGGCCGGCCGCGCCCGGAAGCGTCTCCAGGCGCACCTGCCACGGCCCGGCGGTCGCGTGCCCATCCGCCGCGAGGGTCGCGGTGTGTTGGCCCTCCTCATCCTCCACGAGCAGTTGGGCCTGCCAGAGTGTCGCGCCGGCAGGGCTCCGGAATGAGACGTGCTCGGAGCCGATGGTCAGCATGGGTTCTCCCTCTATTCCTTCGCTGGCGCCCGCGGTGGCCACGGCCGGGTCTGGACAGGCGCCAGGCCTGGCCGAGCACCCCTATGCGGGCCGTTTGCGAGCCTCCGGGCGGTGGTAAGGGCGAAGCATTTGCGGGTCAGACCGATTGCGGCGCAGTACGCCTGGCCCGCAAATGCTTCGCCCCCTACGGGTCGCAATACGGTTTGCATACGGCTGGGGGCATCGCCCGCGCCACGCGGTCGCTTTTCCTTCGGTGTTCCACGCGCGGGCGTGGCTCCCTGCCCGGCCCGGGGCCGGGTGGCAGCCATCTTGCACCCGGCTCGGCCCCATGCGACGAGGATCCCTGCAACGATGGCTGCCGGGCGCGCTGGTGGTGGCGGCGGTGCTCGGGGTGGCCTGGCGCCTGGCTTCCGAGACGACCCACACTATCGCTGTCGATCAGGCGGGCTATGCCATAGGCGAGCAGAAACTCGCCTATGTCTTCGGTCGGACGGGTCAGTTCGCGGTGGTGCGCGCCGATGGGCGCGTCGCCTTCCGCGGCACCCTCGGCGGCGCGCGCTTCGCCGCCGATGTGGGCCAGGTTTGTGCCCCGGCGGAGTTCACCTCGCTCGACCAGCCCGGCACCTACTTTATCCGCCTGTCGGACGGCTCACGGTCGCCCACCTTCCGCATCGCGGCGCGCCCCCACGCCCCGGTGCTCGCACAGGTGGTGCGGGCCTTCACCACGCAACGCTGCGGCACCGCCGTGCGTACCGGCCTGCCGCAGGACCATCCGGCCTGCCACCTGCAGGACGGTGTCCTCTGGACCGACCCGCGGCAGCACGTGCCGACCCCCGGCGGCTGGCATGACGCCGGCGACTACGGCAAGTACACGGTGAACGGCGCCTATGCCGCGGGCCTGCTGCTGCTGGCCGCCGAGCGGCTGAGCGCGAAGGCTGGCGATCAGGCGGATGCCCTGCGCGCCGAAGCTCACTGGGAGATCGAGTGGCTGCTGACGATCCAGGCCCCGGATGGATCGGCTTACCACAAGGTGACGGCCCGCAAGCACCCGGGGGTGGTGCCGGCGGAGGGCGATAACTCCACGCGCTACCTCTTCCCGGCTTCCTCCACCGGCACGGGAGACCTCGCCGCGGCGCTGGCGATCGCCGCGCGCGCCTACCGGAAGGAGGATGCCTCGCTGGCCGGCCGCTGCTTGGCGGCGGCGGAGCGTGCCTGGCAGTGGCTCGCGGCGCATCCGGAGCCTCGCCTCTTCCGCAACCCGGAAGGGGTGAACACCGGCACCTACGGCGATAAGGGAGACGCGGACGAGCGCCTCTGGGCCGCCGTGGAACTGGCGCGCGCCACCGGCAAGCCCGCTTACTGGGAGGCAGCCCGCGCGCTGGCCGAGCGCCGCCGTCCGTTCTTCACCTACGCGGGCTCGTGGGCCGACGTGGCGAACCTGGCGGCGCTGTCGCTGCTCACCGATGACGGTCTGGCGCCCGCCGATCCCCTGCGCGGGCGGCTGGAGTCGGAGCTGGTCCGCTTTGCCCGCAAACTGGCGGATCGGTGCGCCCAACACCCGCTCCGCGTGGTCCTGCAGCCGCGCGACTACTACTGGGGCTCCAACGGCGTGGTGCTCAACTACGCGATGCTGCTGCTGGCTGGCGGGCGCCTCGCCGGCGATGAGAGCCTGACGCAGGCTGGGCGCGACCAGGTGCACTACCTGTTGGGGCGCAACGCCCTGGGGCTCTCCTTTGTCACCGGCGTGGGGGAGAACGCGGTGCGCAACCCACACCACGCCCCCTCGATGCTGGCGCGCGATCGTCCGGCGGTGCCGGGCCTGCTGGTGGGTGGGCCGAACGCCCGTGAAGGGCGCGCGCTTTCGCCGCACCCGGCCACCTGTTATGCCGACGTTGCCGACAACTGGACTGTCAACGAACCGGCTATCAACCTGAACGCCGAGTTGGCTTTCGTGCTGGCCCTGGCTGGCTCCTGAACGGCCACCGGATCGCCCCAACGGCACGATCCCTGCACCAGGAGGCAGGCGGGTCTGCAACGGGACCCAGGGAGGGTGACGATGGGCAAGGCAGCCGCGGATGAGTTTGGCGGGTTGGTGAGCCGGCAGCAGCTCCGGCGGTTCTGGATCGGCCTCTGGGCGGGAAACGCTTTCTTCCTGCTGACCAACCTCCTGCTGGCCGCCGGCTGGCAGCCGCCGCTGAACACCATCGCCCGGCAGTTGAACCTGGACACGCCTGCCTCGCTGGGGAAGTGGTGGCTCAGCGCGCAGCTCCTCCTGCTCAGCGTGGTCGCGCTCTACCTTTATGCTGCCGGTCAGGCACGCACGACCGGCCGGCTGCACCGCTACGGCTGGCCGCTGTTCGTGGCCCTCACCAGCCTGATGTCGGCCGACACGGTGGCGCGGATGCGGCAGGATGTGGAGGGGGCGTTCCGCGAAGCGCTGCGCAGCGGACAGGTAGCCGGCGTTCAGGTAAACTGGACCTACCTCTTCTCCCCCTTCATCCTCGCGGCCGCCGTTTTCTTGGTACGCTTTGCCCACCGTGCCCTCGGCGAAACGCCCGGGGCCCGCTCGCTGGCGCTGGCCGGGATCGCCGCCTGGGCCGCCTCCATCGTCCTGGAGGTGATCGAGTGCTCGCTGCTCTTTGGCAAGTCGGTGGGGCTCGCGGTGCGGGCGTACGAGCCGACCGTGGAGCAGATGCTGGAGGTGGGCGGCACCACGCTGTTGCTGATGGCCTTCGTGGAGCTGGGTTTCCGCCGCCCTGCGGGCGACCTGGCCCCCGACGCGAGCGCGGCCGGGGACCAATCTCCCGCCTGACTACGGCGGGGGCGGCAGCATCTCGGTCACGCAGCCAAGGCGGCGGCGCCGCTGCCACACCTTGGCGGTGCTGAGGCGCGGGCGCAGCAGGAAGCGTGCTGCCTGCCAGGCCGCCGCGCCCGCCAGCCGCGTGCCCCATTCCGGCCACCGCCCTTCCTTCCGGGCCACTGCCGCTCGCGCGGCACCCAGGCGGGCGCGATCCCGCCAGAGCAGGTACAGCAGTCGCCGCCGCTGATCGAGCGTCAGCGGCAGGGTGCGCAGCGCTTCCTCGTAGACCTGACAGGCCACCAGCGCCTGCCGGACGGCATCGCGCGAGAGGCTCTGCCAGTGAACCCGGTAGAGGTAGAGTGGCTCGGCGACGTGCGCGTAGGTGTGGCCGGCCCCGAGGAGGCGCAACCAGAGGTGGCAGTCCTCGTTGGCCCACAGGTCGGGGCGGAAGCCGCCCAGGCGGACGAGGAGGTGGCGTCGGGCCAGGATGCCGATGTAGGGCCGGTTCTCGTCCAGGAAGGTGGTCAGCCCCTTCTCGCCGCCGGGTGGCCGGGCGATGTTGAAGCGCCGCAGGGGGCGCCGGCCATCCCACAGCCAGGCATCGGAGGCGGCGAAGGCGGCTGCCGGCGAGGCGGCTTCCAGCGCCGCCACCAGCACTGCCGTGCGCTCGGGGGTGAAGGCATCGTCGGCATCGACAAAGGCAACGTAGTCGCCGCGGGCGTGGGCGATACCGGCGTTGCGGGCGGCGCTTGGCCCGGCGTTGCGCTGGGAGAGGCAGCGCACCGGCTCGCCAAACTGGCGGGCGATGGCGGCCGTGGCGTCGGTGGAGCCATCGTCCACCACCAGGATCTCCAGCGGGCGGTAGGTCTGCCGCAACAGCGAGGCCAGTGTCTCGGCCAGGTGCGGCGCGGCGTTGTGTGCCGGAACGACGATGCTGACCAGTGCCACGGCAGTCTCCCTGGGGTGCTGCCTGCAAGAAGCTCGCCAGTGGCACGCATTCTGCAGCCGCGCTTGTCAGGGAACCTGACCCCGGAGGAGGTCGCATGAGTGACGTCGCATACGCCCCGGCCGCCCCACCGGCCCGGCAGCAGCGCGAGGATCGTTGGCACCTGGTAGCTGCCGGGGCCAGCCTGCTCTTTGGCTATCTCTGCCTGCGCTGGGGTCCGCTGCTCGCCGCGGAGGCGGCCGCCGGCGCTGCCCTGCTGCTGCTGTGCATCGCCCGGCCGTTCACCGGACTGCTGACGACGCTGGGGCTGACGCTCGCCCTGGAGCAGATCGGCATCTCTACCAACGGCGTGATCGAGCTGGACCCATGGACCGAGCGCCTGCACTTTTTCGCCAACCTGAACAGCCTGGGCCGGCTGCCCTGGGTCTACCTCAACTTCATGGAGGTGATGCTGCTGACCTGCGGCCTGAGCTGGGCCGTGCGCCGGGCGAAGGCGGGCACTCTGCGCTGGCGTGGCGGGCCGCTGCTCTTCCCGCTGGCGCTGCTGGCCGGGGCGCTCGTGCTGGCGATCCTGTACGGCCTCGCCGCTGGCGCCAGTTGGAAGCTGGCGCTGTGGGAAACGCGCGCCCTCTTCCAGTTGATGGTCACCTACCTGCTGGCGATCCACATGATCGAGGAACGTGCGCAGGTGCGCGCGCTCGTTTGGACCGCCATCGCCGCCATCTTTTACCGCGCCATCATGGCCTGGTACCACGCGGGGGTCTTCCTGCGGTTCGATTTATCCGGGGTCGACTCGGTGACGACCCACGAGGACGGACTCTTCTTCGCGTCGCTGCTGCTTTTCTGGGCGGTGCTGCTGCTCTTCCGCGCCGAGCCGGATCAGCGCCGGGTGCTGACGCTGCTGTTCCCGCTGCTGGTGGGCGCCTTCCTTTTCTCCAAGCGGCGGGCGGCGATGGTGGCGCTGCTGGCGGCCGTGCCCTACCTGATCCTGCTGCTGGACTGGCCGCGTGCCCGGCGGGCGCTCCTGGTCTGCGCGGCGCTGGCCATCCCGGCGGGCCACTACACGGCGGCGTTCTGGAACAGCGACCGCGGCGTGGCGATGCCGGTGCAGTTGATCAAGTCGGTTATCATCCGCCCGCAGTCGGGCCGAATGTACTACTCCAACCGCTATCGCGACCTGGAGAACTCGCTTCTCGCCGCACGCATCCGGCAGAGCCCGCTCACGGGGATCGGTTTCGGCAAGCCGTTTGTGGCGGCCGGCGCCGCCTTGCCGGATGAGGGCGACCGCGCCGCCGCCTCCTCCGGCCTGCCGGTCCTCGATGCGCCCCTGTCGCACTATATTCCGCACAACCAGATCCTCTGGGTGTGGGCGAAAGCGGGCTTCCTTGGCTTCGCGGCGTTTTGGTTCTTCGCGCTGTTCGCGGTGGCCCATGGCACCCGCCTGGCCCGCGCGCTGCAAACGCCCTACCTGCGCGCGGTGGCGGCCTTCGTCGCCCTAATGGTGTGCATGCAACTGATCGTCTCCTTCGGCGATCAGCAGCTCACCGAGTACCGCAACATGGTCTTCCTGGGCTTGCTCCTCGGCACCCTGTGCCGCCTGCCGCACCTCGACAAGCAGGCGGTTGGGAGAGAGTAGGCGGATCGCGAATTGCGGATCGCGAATCGCGAATCGGCGTAGGGGGAGGTCTCCGGCCCCGGTGCCCTCACCCGTCGGCGCCTCCTACGGCGGCCGGCGAGACGCCGGCGATCCGACCGCGTACTGGGTATAGGAGGGGTCTCCGACTGACCTCTGCACCAAATCGGCGTCAGGGGATGCCTCCTACGGCGGGGACACGGCGGAGGAAGGGTGTCCGCGAACTGGCGGCAGGGGCCAGGCGCCATCCGGGGGTAGCCTGGCGAGGGCAGCCAGGCTACTCGCCCGCCAGCCACGTCAGCGGGTACTGGCCATAGCGGTAGAACGCCGAGTAGAGCGCCTCGATGTTCTCCAGCGGCACGTCCGGCCCGATCTCGCCATGCAGCAGTACCCCGCCGTTTAAGCGCCCGAACGCGGCGACCGCCTCCTTGACTGCCTCCTCGACCTGCTCCGGCGTGCCGTAGGGGATCACCCACTGGCGGTCGATGTCGGTGCGGATACACACCCGGCCGCCGCAGATCTCCGCCACGCGCTGCGTGCCCATACAGGCGTGCTGCGGGTTCAGCACGGTGACACCGATCTCGATCAGGTCCTCGATGATCTCCAGGATCCAGCCGTCGGTGTGGAACCAGACGTGGACGCCGGCGTCGCGGGCCGCCGCGAACATGCGGCGGTAGCGCGGCTTGAAGAAGCGCCGCCACATCTCGGGATGGATCAGGAGGCGGTCTTGGGCGCCCCAGTCGTCGCCGAAGACGATGCAGTCGACCCCCGCCTTCACGTAGCGCTCGATGGAGTAGAGGTTATACTCCACCATCCGGTCGGCCAGTTCGTGGGCGCCCTCGTGGTCCTCGGCCAGGTCCTCGAAGTAGTTGGCGGGGCCGCGCAGGTGCTGCATGTGCTGGAAGAAGCCACCGCCGAAGCCGACCACGAACTCCTCCGGATGACGCTGCTGCACCTCGGCCGCGAACTGCTCGAAGTGCGCCTCGTCCGGCAAGGGTGGGAACTGGTAGCTGCGCCAGGCATCCCAATCGGGGATGGCCGGGCGGAACACCTCGCCCGAGGTGTAGCCGCGCAGCATCCGCCACACGGTGCCCCACGCATCCTGCCACTCCACCACGTCCTCGCTCCGCTGTTCTTCCTGCAGCGGCCGGGTGTTCTGTTGGATCGCCTCGTTGCCGAAATCGTCCGGGTAGCGCGCGGCAATATCGAGGAGGGCCTGCCCGTGCCGCCAGATGGCGCCGGGAAAGACATAGTGCTGGATCGGACACCGGTCCGGGCCGGTGAACTCGATGGCAGCCAGAATGCGCTCGCGAGGGGTCATCGGCGGCCTCCGTTCGCCCGTCTCTGTCGTTTTGCCGGGCGCACCGCCGGGCTATTGCCCTGGAAGGCGGCACGCCGGCCGATCCCGTTGTCTACCGTGAGGGGTGCCGGCGCGGTGTTGCCGGTGAAGCTGACCCGACTGCGCTCGCCCCGCAGCTCCGCCAGGTAGCCGCCCTGGTTGAAAGTGCAGCCGCTCACGTTCAGCCGGCCGCCGCCGACGCGGAAGCAAGGCGCCTCCTGGTGGCCCACGGCCCACTCGTGGATGTTGCAGGCGGACAGCGTCAGGCTGCCGTCCTGCACCTCCACCAGCGAGTCCGGCACCGCCCAGAAGTTGCAGCCGGTGAGGGTGAGGTTGCCGGTGTTCCCCTTGCGCAGGAGCACCGCGCGTGAATCCCACGAGCCAAACGGCGCGAACAGGCCGTTGGTGATGCTCACGCCGATGGCGAAGGCGTTCTCCACATCGATGCCGTAGACGCAGCGGTCGGCGCCGATGCCGACGAAACTGCCGTTGGTGGTGCCGCCGTCACCCCCGGGCACCCCCGCCATAGCCTGGGAGGTGAAGAAGCGGTACCCGGTATGGTAACCATAGCAGAAGGTATTGGTGCACGACTGCCAGTCGGAGCGCCCAAACTGGAATGCCACGCCGTGTTGCTGCACCCACTCACGCAGCTTCGGGCGGTTGTGGGTGTAGAACGGCCAGAAGTGGACGTTCTCGATGCGGCTGATGTCGGAGAGGTGATCGGCGTGGATGCCGACACGCAGCGCCTCGCCCCAGACGTTGCGCACCAGGTTCAGGTGGCAGAAGTCGAGGTTGATGCCCTGATAGGCGTTGTAGAGGAACACGTCCTCGATGCGGCAGGAAGGCCCGCCGGTGATGGCATAGGGATACGGCACCGGCTCGCCGTCGGCCACCTGCTCCGGGTACTCAATGGCGATGCGCTCGACGGCGTTGGCGCCGCCTTGCAGCACCAGGCAGCCGGGGCCCGTCTCTTGCCCTTTGCCGCCCGTCGCCCGCAGGATCGTGCCGTTCAGCCCGGCCGGCCCCACGTACTCCCCGCGCAGCACCACCCCCGGGCCGATGGTGAGGCTGCCCGCCACCAGGTAGCGGCCGGCTGGCAGGTGAACGGTGCCGCCCTTCTGCCGGGCCGCGTCCAGCGCGCGCTGCAGGGCCGGCGTGTCGTCCGTCACGCCGTCGCCCCGAACGCCGAAGTCGCCCGCATCCAGCACCGCGGCAACCGCCGGGGCCACCAGGCCGAGCACGCAGGCGAGCACCATCAGTGTGCGTGCAAAGCGCATGGCTTTTCTGCCAGGCCGAGCAACCGGGCCGCGTTGCCGCCCAGGATGGCCGCCTTCTCTTCCGCCGCGAGCGGCAGGGCACGGATGGCGGCCACCTCGGCCGACTGATCGCCCCAGGGAGAGTCGGTGCCGAAGAGGATGCGCGCCGTGCCGTGAGCGCTCATCAACGCCGCCATGCGCTCCGCGCCCAGGTCTGCCAGCGAGTAGGAGGTGTCGAAGTAGAGGTCGCGCCCGACGAGGTAGCGCTCGACCTCCTCCCACTGCGCGTAGCCGCCCATGTGCGCCGCGATGACGGTCAGTTCCGGCACGGCGTCCAGGGCGCGTGCCAGGCGCTCGGGCGGGCAGTGGACCGGCGGCGGCAGGCCGATGTCCACCCCGGCGTGGTGCAGCACGATCAGGCCGGCCGCGGCCAGCGCGCGGTAGAGGGGAAACAGCGCCGCGTCGTCCACGAAGAAACCCTGGTAGTCGGCGTGAAACTTCACTCCCTTGATGCCGGTGGCGACCATCCGCTCGATCTCCGCCGCCCAATCCTCCTGCTGGGGATGCAGCGTGCCGAAGCAGAGGAGCCCGTCGGTCGCCGCGTTCACCTGCGCCGCCCAGGTGTTGATCGAGCGCACCTGCGACGGCTTGGTGGCAATCGGCATGATCACGGAAAGGTCGATCCCCGCCTGCCTGCTAGAGGTACGCAGGCCGGCGCAGGTGCCGTTCGTGTGTGGCGGCACCTGCGCCACGCTGGCGAGCTGCGCCACCGCCCGCTCCGCCAGCGCGTCGGGGAAGGCATGAGTGTGGATATCGATAACCATCGTCTGGGTGAAGGGCGCTCCAATCCTCCTTGTCCGCGTCGGCGAAGGGGCGGCGCGGGCGAAGTCTGTCCCTTCGGTTAGGCGGGCCGGTGCTCCGATCCTGCCGCGCGGCAGGAGAGCCCGCGCCCGGGGCGAAGTGGTCTCCCAGGCCGCGCGGCGGCCGGCAGCAACGAGAGGGGGAACGCCAGACGATGTTGGACTCACTTCAGGGGCAGACGGCACTGGTGACCGGCGCGGCACAGCGGCTCGGGCGGGCGATCTCCCTGGCGCTGGCCGAGGCGGGGGTCAACGTGGTGATCCACTACCACCGCTCGGCCGACGAGGCGGAGGCCCTGCGTCGGGAGCTGGAGGCGCTGGGCGTTGGCGCCTGGACGGTGGTGGCCGACCTGGGCCGGCCGGAGGAGTACCAAACGCTGGTGACGCGGGCGCTCGCGGCGGCTGGCACGCTCAACATCCTGGTGAACAACGCCTCCATCTTTCCCCGCGCCACGCTGGCCGACGTTTCCTGGAACGACCTCCTTGCCAGCCTGGAGGTGAACGCCTGGGCGCCGTTCGTGCTCAGTCGCGAGTTCCACCAGCACGTGGGCCATGGTGCCATCATCAACCTGCTGGACACGCGAGTCCAGGGGTACGACTGGGCGCACGTGGCTTACATCCTCAGCAAGCACGCGCTGGCGGTGCTCACCCGGATGACTGCCCTGGAGTATGCCCCGGCAATCCGCGTGAACGCCGTGGCCCCCGGCCTGATTCTCCCTCCGCCGGGGCAGGACGAGAGCTACCTGCAGCGCCTCCACGACACGGTGCCGCTCAAGCGCCATGGCAGTGCCGCCGACATCGCGGCAGCCGTCCGCTTCCTGCTGCAGAGCGATTTCGTCACCGGCCAGGTCCTCTTCGTCGATGGCGGTCGGCACCTGAAGGAGAACCCGGGTGGATCGAATTCTCATTAAGGATCTGTTGGTGCGCTGCATCGTCGGCGTCAACGAAGACGAGCGCACCGAGAAGCAAGACGTGGTCATCAACATCGCCCTGACCACCGATCTGCGCCCGGCCGGCACCAGCGACCGCTTTACGGACGCGGTGGATTACCGGGCGATCAAGAAGCGCGTCTACGCGATGGTCGAAGAGTCGCGCTTCTTCCTGGTGGAGGCGCTGGCAGAGCAGATCGCCGCCATCTGCCTGGAGGATCCCCGCGTCCAGCAGGTGCAGGTGAGCGTGGAGAAGCCCACGGCGCTCCGCTTTGCCCGCAGCGTGGGGGTAGAGATCACCAGGACGCGGGACGGTTAGCAGCCCCCTGGTGGGCCGGCCCGCGTTTGCCGGCCGGCTCTTACCGGTGCGGGTGATGACGGATCGGGAGTGGGAGATGGCGCGTGTCTTCATCGGCATCGGCGCGAACATCGCCCCCGAGGCGAACATCCGCCGGGCGCTGACGCTGCTGGGCGAGCGCGTGCAACTGGTGGCGCTCTCCACCTTCTACCGCACGCCGGCCCTGGAGCGTGAAGGGCAGCCCCCGTTCCTCAACGGCGTGGTGGCGGTGGAAACCGCCATTGCTCCCGCCGCGCTGAAGCAGGAGGTGCTGCGCGGCATTGAGGAGGCGCTCGGGCGCCAGCGCACCGCCGACAAATACGCCCCGCGCCCCATCGACCTGGATATCGCCGTCTACGACCAGCAGGTGATCGCGACCGCCGACCTCACCATCCCGGACCCGGAGATCACGCGGCGCCCCTTCCTGGCGATCCCCCTCTGCGAGCTGGCGCCAGACCTGGTCTTGCCCGACAGCGGCCGGCGCGTCTGCGAGGTAGCGGCCGCGCTCGATGCCAGCGCGATGGAACCTCTCCCGGAGTTTACCCGCGAGCTGCGCGAGCAGCTACTTCCAGCGCCCGCCAACCAACCGACGGAGTAACCCGCCTGGCCCCGCCGTAGGAGTCCCCCATGCCCGGCAGGCCGGATCGCCGGCGTCCCGCCGGCCCCCGTAGGAGCCCTCCATGGCTGGCGGCCACCCAGAAGGATGGAAATGGGGCTCTGCGCCAATTCATGCGTTAGGCGGGTGACAAAACCGTTTTCCCGGTAGAGCAGCGGGGGTGCCGTGGCGACGCGGCCGCCCAGCAGAAGCCCGATTGCTCGGGCACTCCGGCAAACGCCCGGGAGAGCAACGGAGTGCCGCAGCAATGCGGCTTCCTAACCGCTGAGGCCCGATGGCTCGGGCACTCCGGCAAACGCCCGGGAGAGTACCGGAGCGCCGTAGCCATGCGGCTTCCTAACAGTGTGAAGCCCGATGGCTCGGGCACTCCGGCCATTCCTCCTGGAGGAGTGACATCTCCCCGGCGTCGGACGCCTCCTACGCCGGCCGGCGAGACGCCGGCGATCCGACCGCATCCCCTCCTACAACGGACCGACAGGTGACCGGCATCGGGCCTGCGGGCGGTTCCTAGCCGTGTGCCCGGCGCGGGCGGCCGGCCGCCGTGGCGACGACCTCCGCGTCCACGTACACCTCGCCGTCCTTGGTGTGGGCGATGTGCTCCTGGTGGCGCACTTGCAGGCGCACCGCGACGGCGCCCGCCCGGCGCGCCTGTGCCTCCGCTTGAACCGAGGCCTCCTGCTCGGCCCACGCCGTGGCTTCCTCCCGGTCGGCAAAGTCGCGGATGCCGGTCGGCAGGTGCACGCGGTAGCCCTGGTCGGTCGGTTTGATGAGGGCGCGCACCGTCTGGGTGACGCCGCCGGCCACTGCTCCCACGGCGTTGGCGACGTGCGCGTGCGCCGGGATACACAGCCGCGTGTGCAGCCGCTCGGCCACCGGGGGGTAGAAGGTGGGCACCGGGGCGCCAACGGCCACCAGCGGTCGGCGCAGGGTGAGAGCAGCCTCCACCAGCGCGTCGTCGCCGCTTTTGCCGGCCAGCGCCTGGTCGACAAAGAACCGGCAAAGCGCCCCGTTGCCGGCCGCTTCGGCGGGCGCGGCCGCGTGGGTCGGCAACGCCTTCAGTGGCGCGGCGTGGCCATTCCCGGCGAGGGCGGCGGTCACCACGGCGCGCCCGGCCTGGATCGTCATCTGCTCCATCACCTGCCGGCAGAACGCTTCAGGAGCGGGCGCCATCCCGTCGGCCGATGGGTCGACGCGCCGGGCCCACAGCGCGGCGCCGAGGCGGGCCGCCTCCTGCGACCAGTGCTGTTGGTGCCCGAGGACGTGCGCGGCATCGGAGGGGGTGAAGCCGCTGACGAGCACCAGGCCCGCCTCGGCCAGCTCGGTGACGGCCAGGTTGCGGAAGAACGGAATGGAGGCGCCCCGGAGGAGGTCCTCCAGGGCCAGCGGGCCGGTGGCCAGGGCGTCCCACACCTCCTGCTGCGCTGGCGAGAGCGTCTGGCGTTCGAGCGGCCGCAGGCGCAGCACGAACTGGCCGTCGGTCGGCTCCGGCTCCGGGCGTGCCAGTTGGCGCCGGAGGGCTTCCAGCACCGGCGGGTGCTCGTGTGCCAGCAAACTGAGGGGCATCACCCGGCGGGGGCCGATCACCAGGCGGCCGCGCTCTTCCAGGCGCACCTCACTGTCGCCACCCAACCCGAAGGTGTGGACGGCCACCGCCTCCACCATCGTGCGCCAGCCGCCCACCATTGCCCCGTCCGGGTTCAGCACCGGGCGCCCCTCGCGCAGGAGGGCGATGTCGGTGGTGGTACCGCCCATATCGACCACGAACACCTCCGCCTCGCCGGAGAGGTGGTGCGCGCCAACCACGCTGGCTGCCGGCCCGGAGAGGATCGTCTCCACCGGCCGTTCCAGCGCCACCTGGGCATCGACCAGGGAGCCATCCCCTTTCACCACCATCAGCGGGGCATGAATCGACTTCTCGGCCAGCATCTGGCGCACGGCGAGGATGAGCTGCTGCAGCAGCGGGATGAGACGGGCGTTCAGCGCCGTGGTGAGGGCCCGCCGCGGCGCGTGCAGGTTGGAGGTGAGCTCGTGGCCGCAGGTGACCGGCAGGCCGGTCTGCTCGCGGATGAGGGCGCGCACCGCCAGCTCGTGCGCCGGGTTGCGTACGGCAAAGTAGCCGGAAACGGCGAAGGCGGCCACACTCGGGGCGTGCGCCTGGATCGCCGCCCGCGCCGCGTCCAGGTCCAGCGGCATCTGCTCCTCGCCGTTCACCTGGTGCCCGCCGTTGATGAAGGCAACCGGGTTGCCATTCAGCGCCTCCCGGAGGCCCTCCTGGTCGAGCACGTCCTCCGGGTAGCCGATCAGCAGCAGGCCGATCGGGCTTCCTTGCCCCTCCACCAGGGCGTTGGTCGCCAGGGTAGTCGACAGGGAGACGAGCGCGATCTCCGGGGGAGGCGATGGCAAGACGGCCTCCACCGCCGCGCGGATGCCCCGCGTCAGGTCGTGTTTGGTAGTGAGCGCTTTGGCCGACCGAACCTCGCCGGTCACATCGTCGAAGAGGGCGGCATCGGTGTAGGTGCCGCCGGTGTCGATTCCGAGCAGGATCGCCATAATCTCTTGCCAGTTCCGATCAAGCGTTCGCGTGCGCCGGGCTGGGAGTGGGCAGCGCCCGGGCGGGATCGCCGGCCTGCCGGCGCCCGGAGAGAACTCTTCGGCAGACGGCGGCGCATCGCCTTTCCGCCGCCCCGCGCCAGGGAGGGGGATGAGATTGCCCCCCGGGCGCGAATAGAGACGATGGGTGGGCTGGTCGCCACGCCCTTGGTCGACCGGCGGGACGCCGGCGATCCGACCGGACCGATTCGGGAATGCTTGGGGGGTAGCGGCATGGAACTGGGGATGTATGGGCTTGGGCGCATGGGCGCGAACATGGTGAAACGCCTGCTGCGGGGTGGGCACCGTGTGGTGGTCTACAACCGCAGTCCGGGACCGGTGCAGGCTGCGGCCGCCGAGGGCGCCGTGCCGACAGCGTCGCTCCAGGAACTGGTGAGCCGCCTGGAGCCGCCGCGCGTGGTCTGGCTGATGCTGCCCGCCGGCGAGGTGACCGAGACCGCCATTGAGGCCGTGCTCCCCTTGCTGGCGCGGGGGGATGTGCTGGTGGATGGCGCCAACAGCTACTACAAAGACACGCTGCGGCGCGCCGCTCGGGTAAAGGAGCTGGGCCTGCACTACGTGGATGTCGGCACCAGCGGCGGCATCTGGGGCGTGACGGAGGGTTACAGCCTGATGATCGGCGGCGACGAGGAGCCGGTGGCGCGGCTGCGGCCCCTCTTCGAGACGCTGGCGCCCGCTCCCGACCGTGGCTGGGGTCATGTCGGCCCGAGTGGCGCCGGTCACTTCGTGAAGATGGTCCACAACGGCATCGAGTACGGCATGATGCAGGCGTTCGCCGAGGGCTTCAACCTGATGCGGCACAAGGAGGCGCTGCAGCTCGACCTGGCGCAGATCGCCGAGATCTGGCGCCACGGCAGCGTGGTGCGTTCCTGGCTGCTCGACCTGACCGCCATGGCGTTGGCTGAGAACCCGACGCTCGCGGGGATCGCCGCCTACGTGCCGGACTCAGGCGAGGGGCGCTGGACGGCGGCCGAGGGGATCGAGCAGGGCGTGCCGCTGCCGGTGATCACCCTGGCGCTGACGGAGCGCTTCCGCTCCCAGGAGACGGCCTCTTTCGCCGATAAGCTGCTGGCGGCGATGCGGCAGAAGTTCGGCGGGCATGCGGTGAAAACAGAGCCGTAGCGGGTGAGGGGGTGATGGCGTGATGGATACTCGTTGCTCCAGCGAGCCGGTGCTCCAGAGTCAGGAGTTTGCGTATCCTGCCGTTCACGGGGGAGACGCCATGGCGCAGACAAGCCTCGTCATCTTCGGTGCCTCGGGAGATCTAACCGAGCACAAGCTGGTGCCGGCGCTCTTTCAGCTCTTCCGCAGTGGGCGCCTGCCGGAGAACCTGCGCGTCTTCGGCTTCTCGCGCCGCCCTTACACCGACGAAACCTGGCGCGCCCACCTGCGGCAGGCCGCGCAGCAGACACGGGGGATCGAATATGAGGCGGCGGCGTGGGAGGCGTTCGCCCGGCGCCTCTTCTACGTGCCCGGCGACGCCCACGCCCACCCGGACTACGAGCGGCTGCGCGCCCTGTTGGCCCAGGCGGAAGGCGGCCCCGCCAACCGCCTCTACTACCTGGCCACGCTGCCCGACCTCTACATCCCGATCGCCGAGCACCTTGGCCTGGCCGGCATGGCCCGGGAGGACGGGGGCTGGCGGCGCATCATCGTGGAGAAGCCGTTTGGGCGCGACCTGGAGTCGGCGCGCCGGCTGAACCGGGAGTTGCACGCCGTCTTCCAGGAGCACCAGATCTATCGCATCGACCACTACCTGGGCAAGGAAACCGCGCAGAACATCCTCTTCTTCCGCTTCGCCAACGCGATCTTCGAGCCGGTGTGGAACCGCCGCTACGTGGACCACGTGCAGATCACCGTGGCGGAGACGGTCGACGTGGGCCGCCGCGCCCGCTACTACGACCAGAGCGGCGTGCTGCGCGACATGTTCCAGAACCACCTGCTGCAGCTACTGGCCCTGGTGGCGATGGAGCCGCCGGTCTCCTTCAACCCGGACGCGGTGCGCAACGAGAAGGCGAAGGTGCTTAGCGCCATCCGCCCGATTGAGCTGTCGCAGACGGTGCGCGGCCAGTATGAGGGCTACCGCGAGACCGAGGGCGTGGCGCCCGACTCGCAAACCGCCACCTATGCCGCCCTGCAGCTTTACGTGGATACCTGGCGCTGGCAAGGGGTGCCGTTCTACCTGCGCTCCGGGAAGATGCTGGCCGAGAAAAGCAGCGAGATCAGCCTCGCCTTCCAGTGCCCGCCCCACCTGCTGTTTGACTTCGCGCCCACCTGCAACCTGCGCTCGAACCTGCTCACCATCTGCATCCAGCCAGACGAAGGGATCCACCTCCGCTTCGAGATGAAGCAGCCCGGCTCGTCGTGGGAGATGCGCTCGGTGAACATGGACTTCCACTACCGCTCCTCTTTCCCGAGCGAGCGGCTGTTGGATGCCTACGAGCGCCTGCTGCTGGATGCCCTCAATGGTGACGCCTCCCTCTTCACCCGCGCCGATGAGATCGAGACCGCCTGGCGGATCATCGACCCGGTGATTCAGGGATGGCAGTCGCCCGCTGCCCCGCCCCTGGAGAGCTACGAGCCGTACACCTGGGGGCCGCAAGCCGCCAACCGGCTGCTGAAGAACGGCCGTACCTGGCAGCATGGCTGCTGCGAGCACGGGATGACCCCGCACCCGCAGGAGTAGGGGTTACTGGGGGGCTTTTGGGGGCGCCGGAAGGGAGTGGACGATGCCAGACGTGAGGGTCTACCCGACCCCGGAGGCGTTGGCGATGGCGGCGGCGGAGCGCTTCGTGGCGCTGGCCGGCGCCGCCATCGCCGAGCACGGCCGCTTCTGCGCGGCGCTTTCCGGGGGCGAGACACCCCGGGCCACCTACGCCTGCCTGGCCCAGCCGGAGTTGGCCGCCCGGGTGGAGTGGCCGCGGGTTTACCTCTTCTGGAGCGACGAGCGCGGCGTACCTCCCGATCACCCGGAGAGCAACTACGGCCTGGCGCGCGCGGCCTGGCTGGAGCACGTGCCGATCCCCGCGGCGAACGTCTGCCGCGTCTGCGGCGAACACGGGGCGATCCAGGCGGCCGCCGAGTACGAGGCCCGCCTGCGGACCTTCTTTGCCGGCGAGCCACGGCCGCGCCTCGATTTGGTCTTGCTGGGGCTGGGCGAGGATGGGCACACGGCGTCACTCTTCCCGGGCAGCCTGGCGCTGCAAGAGCGGGACCACTGGGTGGCCGCGGTGAGCGCTCCCAAACCGCCCCCCGAGCGCGTGACCCTGACGCTGCCGGCGATCAACGCGGCGGCCCACATCCTCTTTCTCGTCTCCGGAGCCGGCAAGGCGGATATCCTCCGCCAGGTTCTCCAAGGCTCCCGCCAGCCCGAGGCTCTCCCCGCCGAGCGCGTCGCGCCAACCGCGGGCGACC
>JAAZEB010000171.1 GCA_012512505.1 Armatimonadota bacterium
CCTCCTTACCCGCCGCTCCCGATCTCAAGCCCACGCGACGCGGCCGGTGGGCCTGACGGCGACCTCGATGAAGCTGAGCGGCCTCTCTCGCAGCTTGCGGGAAGTGTAAGCGACGGTTACTCGGTAGGTTGATCCCCAGGCTGCAACCGGTGTGCCGCCCCTTCTCCCAGTCCTTCGGGCCCGGCGGCTGCGGCTCCTGCGGCAGACTTACAGGGAGAGCGCCACCCGTAGGGCCGCGTCGACCTCGAGCATCGTCTGGGGCGCAAGGTGCCCGACGCACCCAATGAGCCGTGACTTGGCAATGGTGCGCACCTGGTTAGAGGAGCACCTTCGAGGTGCGAGCCAACCCACCGTCCGGCGGGTCGATGCGCACCTCGGTGGGGAAGACGCGCTCTGTCTTGCGCGTAGTCATCACCGCGACGGTCACCACCGGCAGCGCCCGGTTCAGAACGTCATTGCTGATGATAACCACGGGACGGGTGCCACCCTGCTCCGACCCCTCGACGGGGTCAAGGCGCACCTGCCACACAGACCCACGGGTCATCTCAGGGGAGTCGCTCATGCCCGCCGATGCAGCTCCTCCTCGAGGGGGTGGAACTCCTTCTCGAGGGTCAGGATCTCATCGAACATCTCGCGGGCACACTCCTCCATCTCCGCTTGTAGCTGCCCCCGGCCGAGCGCATCGAGCTGCTCCCGCAGCGCCCGCTGGACGAAGGCGTTGCGCTCAGGCGGCGGAACGCTGCGCTCCAGGCGCTCTGCCAGTTCGGCATCGAGGTCAACCGTCAGTGTCCGCGTGGCCATCGCCAGTTCTTTCCTCCCACTTTCCATTGTACCACGGCTTCACGAATGCTGCAACGCCATCACTCCGGCTGAACCTCAACGTCGTCGAAGGCAACAACCGTGTCGTTGGGTGAGTTGCTCCACCGGCGGGCGCTGAGACAGATGCCGCCGGCTGGCACGGTGGGCACGCCCAGGGCATCCTCATCCACCGCCTCCAGGAGGGGGCGGCCGTCCAACTCCACCGTGATGTGGCTGCCGCGCACGGTGATGACGGCCTGGTGCCACTGGCGGTCGTTGGCCCAGGGGGCCTGCGCCAGCGGGGTGCTATCGCCGGTGGCCTGCCCCCGCGAGGCCTTGTGAAGCTGCGCCACGCTCCCGAAGTTGAGCGAGTAGCACTCGCCGGGCGCGGTGTAGCGGAAGCCGATCCAGGCGCCGTCGCGGTGGTCGCCGCCCGTCTGCCGCACCTGGAAGCGCAGGCTCAGGCGGTAGTCCTTCCATGCCTGGCTGCCGGCCGTCGCGCCAGTAGGGGCCCAGCCGTCCGTGCCGGAGTTGCGGCCCACGAGGGCGCCCTCACGCACCTGCCACTCGCCACCGGTGATCGTCCACGTCGGCACGGGCGGCTTGCCCGGGGCATAGGCGTTGAAGTCGTCGGCGGCCGGGTTGGCGGCGAAGACGAGCCGCCCGAAGCGCGCCGGGTTGTGGAACGTGTCGGTGGCCGACCAAGCGGAGAACTGCGGGGCCGGCAGCGGCTTGCTGCGGTCGATGCGGAAGAGCTGTAGGCGCCACACGTCACCCACCCGCGGGGGCAGGCGCCGGGCGCCCGGGAGGCTCGTCAGCGGGATTGCCGTCTCCACGGTCCAGCGCCGATCCTGGTCGTCGCGCCGGCCGGTGGTGCCCTCCACGCGCACGGCGCTCCGCCAGCCCGAGGCGTTCCACCGGCGGGCACCCTCCAGGTCCTGCGGCGCTCCCTGCACGGCACGCGGGATCTTCAGGTCCACCACGGTGCCCAGGGGATTGATCTCGAACACGGCGTACTCCTTCCCATCGCCATCCGGGTCGATGAACGCCTCAACGACCTCCTGCTCCCACAGGTTGCCGTCGCGCTGCCGCAGGGTCGACCAGATATCGGGGTCCTCGCACTCCCAGGCGAGGTAAAGCGCCTGGTCGTCCCAGGCCAGCTTCGCCGTTGTCCGGAAAGTGCGACCCTTGCCGCGGTCGGGGCCGAAGCGCAGGAACGCCTCGGTGGCGGGCGCCTGCCGCCACACCGGGTCGCTCAGGTCCCCATCGATCACGGGCGGAGTGCCCGCGCGGAGGCAGGCGTATTCGCTCACCGGCCGCATGGTGTTCTTGAGGAGGTAGCGGAGGATGCCGGTGAGGAGGGTGCGCTCGTAGGCGGGCGCCGTGCGCAGCGAGTGCCAGACGTACAGCACGCGGCCGCCGGCGAGGTTGCCCCGTCGGTACTCGATCATCGCCGCCGCCTCGCCATACGACTTGCCCTTCTGGTCCTTCAGCGTGATGATCGGCGTGTAGGTGTTGCCCGGGCCCACCACGTTGGCTACCGGGCGCCAGCGCGGGTCGGCCTTCTCCAGCCAGGGGATGCTCTTCGGCAGCCCGGCGATCACTTTCTGGGTGGGTGAGACGTGGAAGGTGAGCTTCACCCCGGAGGGGGGCTTCTCCCACCCGGCGACGGCGGCCCGCGCGAGCCTATCGAGCCGGTTGTGCGCGCCGCTGCCGCACACCGGCAGCCCGAACTTCGGGGCGCTGACGACCGCCTTGCCCGCCTCGTTGTAGTAGAAGGGGAACGGCCCGCCGCTGAGCGAGACGAGGGTGCCTCCCTCTTTCAGCCAGCGCACCAAGGCCTCATCGCCGTCGCCCTGGCGGCTCACCGTTTGGTAGTAGTTCTCGCCACCGACATAGAAGGCGATCCAGATGCGGCGCGCGTTGAAGACCGCCGGGTTCACCAGGTCTTCCTTCGAGAGGAGGACGAGGTGCTTCATCAGCCCCGCCTTCATCAGCATCTTCACCACGGGATGCGAGCGGGGGTTCGTGACGTCGGGCGCCGGCAGGATCCCGACGTGGCCGCTGAAGGGCGTAAAGAGCGGCCCGAGCGCGACCACCGACCTCACCATCTCCTCCTCGGCCAGGAGCTGAGCGCGCCTCTCCTTCAGCGCCGCCAGCGTGGGCGCCAGCGCCGCGGGCTTCCGGTCGCTCGTGGTCACCGCGAAGACCCGGCAGTTGCGCGGCAAGAGCGACTCCACCGGCCGGCCCCGGTTCTCGATGGCGACCAGGTCGATGTGCCAGCCCAGCACCGGTGGCCACCCCTTCAGCGCCGGGATCGCGCCGCGCAGGTCCACGGTCTCCTCGGCCTGCGCGCCACGCCGCAGTGTCACCCGCGAAGCCTTGTTGAGGCCATCCACCAGCAGGAAGAGGTGCTGCGGGCGCGCCTTCACCGGGATTGGCTGCCCCTTCACGGCCACCGGGCGGCCGGGCTCCGGGTCGAGCAGGCGGAACGGCACGCCGTAGAGCGTCTTCACGCCCGGTTCGTAGCCCGCAAGCGACTTCACGTCGTTCCAGTCTCGGCGGATGGAGGCGTTCGCCGGCAGGCTTAGCATCCGGAAACCGGGCACGGCCGGCACGCCCTCCCCGGTGCGTGGCTTGATCACCCGGCAGGAGAGCACCGGCACGCGCTCGTCGTGGTGGCCCACGCCGATCACATCGCCCGGCCGCACGCCCCGAATCGTGATCGTCGAGGGCTCGGGCGAGTAGCGGAGGATCCGGTCCTCGCCGAGGACCTGCGTTTCGCCGCCGCGCCGCAGGCTGATCTCCTGGTCGGCCAGGCGGAAGAACGGGAAGGTGACGGTGACGTCGAAGGGGGCACCGTCATCCGGCCCGATCGGCGCCAGCGTGAACGAGCAGCGGCCGTCGCCGTAGTAGCGGTAGTCGGCGATGTCGGTGTGCCGGCCGTCGCGGTTGAACGCCATAGCCGCCTTCTCGCCGCAGACTACGCGCACCCTGGCCGATCCGAGCGGCCAGATCAGGCGCTCGAAGCCGCCCCACAGCCCGCCGAAGTCGGCGCGCGCGCCCTTTCCCTGGGCACACTCCGCGAAAAGGCCGAGGCGCTCGGTGAAGGCGACGCCGTAGTCCTGCACCCGGGGGAACCACTGGTCCTGGAACAGCTCGTGAGTGCGCTCCAGCATCCCCCGCAGGTAGTGGCCGATGATCGGGTCGCCCGTGGCCACGTACTCGTAGAGCATGGCGATGTTGTAGACCCAGATCTCGTTGGCGCAGGCGCACGCGAGCCAGGGGAGGCCGGCGTTCGGCTCCATCAGGAAGGAGGAGTCCAGGTCGTCCATCTCGTCGTTGTCGCACGGCCAGATGGCGAGGTAGCGGTAGGTCAGGCTGCGCGCCAGCTTCCGGGCCAGCTCGGCCAGCTCGCGGCGCTCCGGGTCGCTCCGGTAGTGGTAGTAGTAGCGCAGGCAGAAGGTGACGGCCGGCGTGGCGCTCCAGGCGAACTGCGCGGCCGGCACGTCCGGGTAGCAGTTGCGCGTGTAGAGAATGTGCTTGGTGTAGCGCAGCACGCCATCCACGTAAGGCAGGATCTCGCGGGCGGCCTCGGGATCGTTGCGGCAGTAGTCGAGGAGAGCCAGGCCCGCGTACCAGCCCTGCACGTGGCGGAACGTCTCCACGCCCGGGCCGAAAGCCTTCATGCCACCGCCATCCAGGGGCGTCTGCCAGAAGAAGCAGCGGTCGCCGGCGATCTCCATCCACTTCCCGAGGGGCAGGATGCGGCGCGACTCCTGCCCGAGCTTGGCGATGGAGGCCTGGTCACCCGTGTCGTAATAGTAGTCAATCGGGCTGAAGTAGCCGACGCCGGTCACCAGGTTCACGTTCGGCTCCCACCAGCGGCTGCCGTCCGGCCCGGTGTTCTGCACGAAATCGCCCAGCGGCCCGGGCGCGCCGAAGTCGCTGATGCGGAACTCATTCGGCAGCCAGGAGAGGTCGTTCATTCGCTCGGAGTCGGGCAGGAGCCTAGCGTAGGTCTGCCAGAGGAACTGGTGGACGAACTCGTTCGGGTCGTCTTCCGGACCAATCTCGCGCGACCAGAGGAGCCGGAAGTGGGTGCCGCAGCGCACGGGCGCCTCCGGGTAGCGCAGGTTGATGTAGCCCCGGCCGTAGGGCCACGTCAGGCAGAAGAACTCGCGGTGGGCGCCTTGCTTGTAGCAGTAGCTGGTGCCGAAATGCTTCTCCGAGTGGTCGGTGAGGCGGGCGCCGTGGAAGTCGTAGCCGACGTAGCGCCGCTTCGAGGGGTTCCAGAGGCCGGCAATCGCCGTTGGGTAGGCTCCGATGGGCGGCGCGTAGGTCCAATCGCGCGACCAGGAGCTGACGACCGTGCGCCCCGGGCCCTGCGCCTTGCGCTGGATGTAGTCGTCCACCACCGGCGTGCCGATGATCCAGCCGCGCTGGTGGAAGACCTCCGCGCCGGGCAGGCTGCAGGCGAGGAAGTGGAACGGCACCCTGCCCATGCGCTTCTCCCAGGCGGCCCGGTCGAAGCGCTGCAGATCGAGGTGGAAAGAGACCTTCGGGTAGGGGCTGCCGGGGAGGAGCGTCACCTTCACGTGGGAGCCCGGCCCCAGTTTCGGCGTTGGCGTGCCCACGAGGGGCCCGAAACGGATGGCGGTGCCGGCGGCCTTGGCAGCGCGCGCCGTCATCGCTCCGTGGGTGGAGAAGAGCACGCGCGCTACTTCACCATCGCCGGAGGCGACCGCGAAGCCGGTGTAGGCTCCCGGCTTCCCGAGGGCACGAACTCGCACCACGCCGTTGTCGACCTGCTGCGCGCCGGCAGCCTGGAGAGAGAGGGACAGAGCAACTAAGAGGATGGGCAGACGCACCATGGACGTGCACCTCCTTGCGGAACGTACGGCCTGGTTCTCGGCATCGCCGCGCCATCCCTGCCGAACAGACCGCCCCCGCGGCCGCCGGCATCAACCTTACGGTTGACGCGTAGGATACAGCCGTGTATCCTGTCTTTTATACGAGAGGGGCTGCAGAATGCCGAGCGCAACCGTACGCATCCGTGGAGAGACTCGCGACCTGCTCCGCGAGTTGGTCGAACGCGAGGAGTGGACCGAGGAGGGCACGGTACTGGCCGCGCAACCTCAAGGGGTCGAGGACCGGGGCCGTATCCTGATGGGCTTGTAGCTACCCCCAACCGCGCCCTACCTGGCGAGGGTCAGCACTACCCAAGCCCTCGCCGAACCTCCTCCGAGAGCGCCGAGTAGGCCAGCGTGTACTCAAAGTAGCGAATGGCCGCCCGGTAGTTCAGCATCTCATCCACGGTATCCGCCTGCTCGCCGCTGGTGGTGCAGTCGCGGAGCACCACGCAGCGGTAGCCGCGGTTGATCATGTCGATCATCGCCCCGGGCGAGTGGGTCAGGCAGACGTTGGTCAGGAAGCCGGTGTAGAGGAGCGTCCAGATCCCTCGCTCGCGGAGCACACGGTTGAGCTGGCGCCCGTTGGCGGCCATGATCTCGTCGGGCAGGGGCCGGACGCACTCCGGGATGTCGCGGTGCCGGGGCTGGGAGGTGTCGGTCGTCGGCGGATGATGCTCCCAGAAGCCGGGGCCATAGCACTCCTCCGCGCGCTCGCGCATCCAGTCGGTGCGCACAGAGCCGGGCTCTGGCTCCGGTTCGGGGCCGGCCAGCTCCTTTGTCGCCTGGTACTGGGGGTACTTCTCGGCATAGGGGCCGCTCACCAGATGCACCACGGTCAGGCCGGCCCGGCGGGCATCAGCCAGCAGGGGCACGACGCGCTCCTCGATGATCGGCCGGGCGCGCGTGACGTACTCCAGGTAGCCGTTGCACTCCGGGTGCTCCAGCCACGGGCTGAGGCCCTCCGGGAAGCCCTCGTTCCAGTGATGCACCAGCACCAGCGCCGCCTCCGCCAGCGGCACGGTGATCCGCTTCTCGGCATAGCCCAGGAACGCCTTCGCCGGCTGCGCCATCCCCACGCCGTAGGGATGGATGCGGTAGTAGCGGACAGGGAAGGTGAGTTCAGACATGCGGCATCAGTATCCCTACGCCTCGGGCTAATCTTCCACCTCGACGAGCGCCGCGTCGGCAAACCAGCAGCGGTCGGTGTTGCTGAGTTGGGCAGAGGCGCTCGCCATGAAGGCGATCTGCCCCGCTTCGGCAGGCACTTCCACCAGGCCCACGATCTCTCGCCATCCGGCGGCGTCGGCCTGTTCCGAGCTAACCAGGTTACGGTTCCGGGCATGGGCGGTCCACGCGCCCGCGGCGGTCTTCCACCCGATGCTCAGTCCGGCGAGGCCGCGCCCCTCGGACTTCACCCGCAGCCGCACCGCGTAGATACGGCCGGGCTGCACCGGGGTCAGGCACCCAACAACCCCGTTGAGCACCCCACGCAGCTCCACCTGACCCGCGGTGACCGCCACTTCGCCGTGCGACGCATCATCCTGCCACCAGAACCAGCCCGTTGGCGCGTCTTTGGGCGACGGAGCCTGGGCAAAATCGCCGTTCGGCAGCAGGTTCCGGGGCGCTGGGGTCTGGCGGAACAGATCTCTGGCGAACCCCGCGGGGTCCTTTGCCCGCCGAATGGCGTTCACGGCTCCGGGCAGGCGCTCCGGCCACATCGGGTACTTTGGATCACCCGCGGGCCACCAGCGGGCGGTCTCGCCATAGAGCCACACGATCCCGTCGCTGGCGGCAAGCGCCGAGGCGAGGTTCGCGGCCAGCCGCCCGGCCGAGGTGCTGCCAGTTCGGTCGATGTACCAGGGGCTATCCGGGGGGTTCACGTGCGCGTCCAGGTAGAGGCTCTGGCCGACACGGAACTGGCGCTGTACCTTCTCGCGGTGCTCGGGCGCCACGAACTCGTGCAGGCGCAGCTTCAGCCGGGTGAACGCGTCGTTGTAGGCGGCAGGCGAGTTGGCCCGGTAGCCGATATCCTCGGTGCCCTCGATGACGCGCATGGTGGGGGGCATGACATCAAGCCAGCCATCCACGAACGCGGGAAGCAGCCCGAAGGTGTGCGGCTCGAGCGCCGCCTGGAGGTTACCGCTGTCGAGCAGCCCCAGCAGATCGGAGAAGAGCCGGTAGGTGAAGATGGTAGCATCAGGGAACTCAGCGCGCACGGCCCTCATCACTTCCCGGCCGCGCTGCCGCGCTTTGGCGCGGTACTCGGCGAAGGTGTGCCGGTCGCGCTCGGGCTGCGCCCGGTAGAGGAACTGCGAGTGCGGTGGGGTGTACGGCTCGGCGTCGAAAAGCAGCCCGCGGAGCCCGCCCTGACGAGCCAAACGGGTCAGGAGGCGCCAGTGGTCAGTGATAATCTTCCACCCGGCATCGTCGAACCAGTCCACGTCGCCGGGGTTGGAGTAGACCATCAGGTAGTTCTCGCGACAGGTTGTGGGCCTGGCGCCCTTCAGATCGGCCAGGGCCGCGGCGAACTCGCCCCACGCCCACGGCTCCCGCGAGAAGGCGAAGATCGCCGCCTGCTCGGAGCCGTCGGCCGCCCGCCGCGTTGCCCGGAGGGTGGTGCCGTCGAACACGCCCCACCCCTCGAAGGTTGCCAGGCCCTCGCGGAACTGGCGCGGGTTGGGCGAGTCCCACCCCGTGGCGATGACCGGGACGCGGGAGCCAGACGCCGCCGGTGCCGGGCCGGCCGCGGCGGTGCCTAGCCCCGCCACCAGCAGAGCGCCGCAGCAGGCCGCGGCCAGCACCGCTCGCTCCGCCCCCCCCTGAGGGCACGCCCCGCGCACCCCGCTGACCCACCGCGAGTTGGTGACCATGCTTGCTTCCTCCAGACCGCGTCTACCGGCTCACATCTGGATGCGATAGACGTGGGTCTCAAACGGCTCGTAGGTGTCGCTGAAGCGGTTCGCGTCTTTCTCCAGCGCCAGCGGAAGCTGGTTTTCGTAGAGGCGCTCCACGGACCGCAGCGCCTTCGGGAAAGTGTAGGTGGCGTCGAGGACGCAGTCCTCCAGGTTCACCGTGAGGAGCACGGTGCCGCCCTCCGGGTGGGGCTTCAGCAGCGCGTGGATCGGCTCCTCCGTGCGCCCCAGGCCGGTCACCGCGATGGAGTAGGGCACCGCCTTCGGATCCACGGTAGGGGAGAGGAGCGCGGGCGTCAACTCGCGCAGCTCGCGGTTCACCTGCGTGGCCATGGCCCACAGCGCCCGCGAGGCTACAAGCTGGTCCGGCCGGGCGGGGGTGGGGTGAGTGTAGCCCTCCTGCCGGGGCGAGGGCACGTAGGCCGGCTTTGGGTCCGGCGACATGCCGATCACGTTGCCGTCGCGGCAGACGTAGGTATCCCAGGTGAAGTAAATGATGCCGGTGGCGCCGTGGATGAGGCCGGCGTAGACGGAGGCCCGAAGCTGCATCGGGGTAGGGAAGCGGAACGGGTAGGCGCTCTTGCCGGGCTGCTCGAACGCCCCGACGATGAGCCACACCGGCTTCTGCTCCCGGTTCACCCGCGCCGCCAAGCCCACCGTGTCGGCGATGGCGCCCAGCGACTGCGTCTGCGCCGAGTGCATCACCGGGTAGTTGTCGTGGCAGGAGACGTCGCCGGCGGTGTTCCAGCGCGTCCACCACTCGGTGGCCGGCGGGGTGATCCAGGGCACGTCGTTGATGAAGACGCACAGGTCGGGCGCGACGGCATTCGCCATCTTCTTGTAGGCCAGGAACTCCTGGAACTTGCCCTCCATGTCCTTGCCCCAGAGGCTGCCGGTCGGCTCATCCATCCACACGTTGCCGAGGAGGTTAGGGTGGTCGCGGTACTCCCGCAGCAGCGCCTCGGGCTGCGGGTTCATCGCCACCACCTGGAGGCCGGCGCGCTGGCCGTGCGCCAGCGCCTGATCCAGCGACCAGGAGGGCCAGGGCCACATTGTGTTGAAGCCGGCGTCGGTGAGCACCTTCAGGTCGTAGTTCGTGCCCCACACTTCGCCGATGGGGTTGCCCCAGATGCCGATCTGGAAGAAGGAGCGCCCGGCATCATAGGCCATCATCCTGCGGCCGCGCGCGTCGGTGTGGGGCACCCCGGCCGTGTAGACGCGCTGCACGGCGCCACCTCCGGGCCGGGCGGCCGCAGCCGGGTCGGGGCGCGTTGCTTCCACGGTCACGTCATCCACCTCCCAGCGAATCGTGCCGCTGCTTGAGAGGGTCAGGCGGTCCACCCTACCCAGCCGGTGGTGGTTGGTGGTGCGGAACACCTCCTTGCCGTCCTTCAGCAAGGTCAGGCAGTCGGCATTGGGATCGAAGCTAACCACCAGGGTTTGGGGGGTCGGCCCGCTGTTGAGGCGAGCGCCCGCTTTGCCGGGGCTCTTGCCGTCGGAGATGCCGGCGGTGCCGAAGTAGCCCCGGTTGGGGCTGGCATGGAAGGTATAGGCCTTCCCGGTGGCGCGGTCGGCCAGCGAGAGGGTGAACAGGTGGTTGCCGCCGCCCTGGGTCTGCCGCAGCGATAGGCTGACCCGAGCCGGCGACCGCCAGGCGGTCTTGCCCAGGTCGAGACGGATAGCGCCATTCGCCTCGGTGCCGAAGACCAGGGCCTGGTTCCGCACGCGGAAGCGGCCCTTCTCCACCACCCACCGTGGCTTTTGGGTGTAGTTGCCATCGGCGAAGTGGTCGGCCACGATCACTTCCGCCGCCGCGCGGCCCGCCAGCAGGCACGCGGCCGCCGCCAGCGCCGCCCAAAGCCATGCCCAGCGTCTCCTGCCACCCATTGCCGCCACCTCCCTCGCGGAGGGGTTCTCTGTTCCGGGGGCGCCTCCCTGCCGGTCGCCTAATCGGCGTCGATGGGTCGGAGCGCCGGCGTCTCGCCGGCCGCCGTAGGAGTCCTCCATGGCCGGCAGGCACCCAAGAGGATGAAACTGGGGCTCCCTCGCCAATCCGGGAGGCAGGCAACCGACCCGCACCCCGAAGGGGTGCTATCACCCAGCCCAGGGTGCCGCACCCTGGGACACCCCACGAGCGCATTTCGCCTAACCCTGAAAGGGTTGGATCGGGGAACCCCCGTTGTGAAACCCTTTCAGGGTTTCGGGGTTGGGCACGGGCGGGTTTCCCAGGGTTCGGAACCCTGGGCTAAGTTGTTCCTCCCCTTCGGGGTGAGGAGGCGCCGCCGATCCGAAAGTCAGGCTGGCCGCAAACAGGCCATTTTCAAGGTAGGCGTCTCCGACCCAATAGGTTGGCGGTATCGGGGTCGGAGACTTGGGCCGAGCGCCCTCCCCCGCAGGCCGTTCGGTGGGGTCTTCGGCGGTCGGAGACGCCTTGGATCATCGAGCGTCCGGGGGAATACCTGGCGAAGGAAGCGGGCGCCGGGTGTCGAAACGACCAGCGACCGGGAAGGAGGAGCGTGGCGATGGTGTTGACCGATGGCCGGACGATCCACATCGAGACGAAGACGCAGAAGGCGGTCTTCGAGAACGGCTTCCTCACCTCGCTCAAGAGCAAGGCAAGCGGCGAGGAGCTGGTGCCAGGGGCAAATCCGAACGGGTCGGCCCTGCAACTGGTCTACGGCGCGGGCGAGATCTGCGACGTGATCGGCAACCTGGCCGCCCAGGTGAGCGTGCATCGCCTGTCGGACCAGGCGGCGCAGTTCCGCTTCAGCGGCTGGGATGCCGACGGCGTCCTCACCCTTTCCGAGGACCCCGAGACGGGCGATATCTTGGTCGAGCCGTCGGCCTACTCCTCGCGGCCGGGCGTGCTCTCCTGCCGCTGGCGGCTGCGGGGGATGCAGGACGACCTGGATCTGGTAGCGCCTTTCTTCCAGGGCGTGAAGCTGAAGCTAGACGACCCGCTGCTGGCGCGGCGCTGGTTCTGGCCACAGTTCTGGGAGGCCGGCCTGGCGATCCTCCAGGGCCGGCAGGGTGGCTTCTGGGTCCACTGTCAGGACGACCGCTACCGCTATAAGGCGCTGAACATTGAGGGAGGCGAGCTCGGCTTCGAGACGGAGGCCTACGGCCCGATTGACGCGAGCCTGGGCGCCGGCGGCCTGGTGTGGCGGCTGAACGTCTACCAGGGCGACTGGCAGGTGCCGGCCGGGATTTATCGCGACTGGCTCTGGCGGGCCTACAATCTGCGAGCGCAAGAGGAGCGCCGCAAGCCGTGGATGCGCGATATCCGCTTTGCTCTCTCCTGGTACGGCGGTGACCCGGCGATCCTCGATGCCCTCGCCCAGCGCCTCGATCCCCGCACCGTGCTGATCCACTACTCCAACTGGCGCACTGACGCCTACGATGAGAACTACCCAACCTACGAACCGTCGCTGCAGGCGCGGGAGGTGTTCGCCAAAGCGAAGGCGATGGGCTTCCACCTGATGCCCCACTGCAACTCGGTAGACATGGACCCGACGCACCCCGCCTACCACTACCTGCGCGACTTCCAGTACCGCGACGTGCAGACGAAGCGCCTGCTGGGATGGGGCTGGGATCCTGAGTCGGACGGAGTGCTGGGGGTGCCGAACTCCTACCACAGCCTCTCCGAGAACCGGCGCCGCAAGGTGATGGTGAAGATCCACCCCGGGCTGGCGATGTGGCGCTCGATCCTGGCGGAGCACATCCAGGAGGCGGTGCAGGCGGTGGAGACGGACACCGTCTTCATCGACGTGACGCTGTGCAGCCACAACCTGCACAACTGCCTGGTGGAGAACACGACCTCGAGCGAGGGGATGAAGCGGCTGATCGACCAGGTGGCGGCGCTGGGCGAGGGTCTGGCCGTGGGCGGCGAGGGGCTGAACGAGATCACGATGCAGGGCCTCTCCTTCGCCCAGGCACATCTCTTCCAAAGCTGGCACGCCAGCCACGAGGGCCTGGCCCGTACCGGTGGGTGCGCCCTGAACGACTTCCTCTTCGGGCGCCTCTGTCGCACGTTCGGCTACAGCGGCCTGTCCGGCAAAACCGAGGCAGAGGAGCTGCGGATGCGCATCCACGAGGAGCACGGCGCTATCCCGACCGTGACGGTGCGCACCGCCGACGAGATCCTCACCCCCAACCGCGCCGTGCAGCGCGCCCTGGACCTGGCGGCCAGCGGATAGCGACCGGCCACCCCCCGCCTCGTGAGACGAGCATGCCGACCCGGTCACCGTGCAGGCAGTGACGACACTGGATGGAGATCGCAGTCACATGAAACGGATCGCAGACAGCATCCGGATCGGACGGCACCACCGGGCCGCGGCTTCCTCCGTGGCCGCCGCACACTGGCTGCACCGAGCGCAGACAATGCGGCGCCCCGGCACCGGAGGACCGCTCCGTGGCAGCCTCCTTGCCCTGGTGCTGGCGCTCGGGGTGCCCGGGGCGGTCCGCGCGGCGCCGTACGTCGCCTACGTGGGGAACGTACCGGTGCATACCGCCTCGCCAGAGGCGAAGGTGATGGTGGTGGACGTGGCGACTGGCGCGGCCGTCAACGTCAGCCAGGGGCTGTCGTCAGCCCGGTCGCCGGCGTGGGCGCCAGACGGCAGCCGGCTTGCCTTCGAGGCAATCGAGAACGGGCTGTGCGACATCTTCGTCTGCCGCCCCGACGGCAGCGAGCGGGTGAACGTCACCGCCACCCCGGAGGCGTGGGAGGCAAGCCCGGCCTTCGTCGGCCCGGGGCGCCTGGCCTACCTGGAGGGACCGGACCGCACCGACCTGGTGCTGTTGGACCTTACCACCCGGGAGAAGCGGACGCTGTCGGAGGCGCCCCGCTTCTACACCGGGCCGGTGCCCAGCCCCGACGGGCGCTTCCTGGCAGTGGTAGGCGCGGCGAAGCTGGGCGGGCCGGGCGACCTCTACCTGATCGCGACAGATGGCTCCGGCACGCGCAACCTGACGCGGGCGCCAGCGCTCTACTCGCCGCCCACCTTCACCCCGGACGGCACCCGGATCCTCGTCGCCTTCGATGGCCGCAACCTCGGCGGCACCTCGCGCGGCGTGGCAGCGCTGCCGGTGGCGGGCGGCAAGCCGACGCTAGTGGCGAAGGATGGCTATCCGCTGGCGCCGGTGAGTGTCTCGGCGGACGGCACGCGCCTGGCCTACGCCTCCTCGTCCGGCTATCACACCACCTGGGTGCGCGTGGCGCAGATAGACGGCCGCGACGACAAGGCGTTGGAGGCGGCGCAGTTCCACATCATCGGCTGGCCCAGCCTGGCACCGGATGGCGGCAGCGTGGCGTTTCAGGGCGTCTACGCGGCCACCTACACGATCCACCTACACGACCTGGCTGCCGGCAAGACGCGCCGTCTCTCCCCGGAGGGGGAGACCGGCGTTTGCCCCGTCTTCTCGCCGCGCTAGCACGACGGCCACCGCTGGGAGCGCGGCCGCTCATAGCCGTCGATAGGGAGGCGGCCGCCACTCGCGGCGCGACCAACCGCCACCGGGAGTACCGAGATGATGCGAACCTGTCTGTTGCTGGCCGCGCTGGTCCTGGGAGCAGGCGCCGCCCGGGAGACGGAGGACGTGTGGCGGGCGACGCTGCCCACCACGGAGGCCCACCCCTCGCTGATGTTCGGGCCGGAGGATCTGCCGGCCATTCGCGAGCGGGTAACCCGGCCGCCCTACTCCGACTGGTGGGAGGGCGTGCGGACGAGCAGCGACATCATCAGCCAGGCGTTCACCTGGCGCCTCACCGGCGACAAGGAGAAGGCGGAGGCGGTGCGGCAGCACCTCCTGCGCTGCTATCCCACCGGCTACCACTGCTGCTGCGGCGTGGCCGATGCGCTGCAGGGCATCGCCGAGGCGTACGACCTGGTGGCCGACTACGAGGGGATCACCCCTCAGGAGCACCGCGTCATCCGGGCGAAGATCGCCCGCTCCTGCGAGAGGCTGTACCAGTCGGCGCTGTTGAGTGGCCCCGGCCAGCACCCGGGCAACCAGCGCACCCGCGGCCTGTGCGCGCTGGGCACCGCCGCGATCGTCTTGCGGGGCTACGCCGACTCCGCCCACACCCCGCAGCAGTGGCTGCAGCGCGCCCTGGACGGCATCCGCGACGACGCCAACCTCTCCTTCTGGCGCGACGACGGCATGTTCATCGAGGGACCCGCTTACTCGGCCTTCACGCTCTCGGTGATGCTGCCCTTTGCCCGCTACTACCACCGTGCTAGCGGCAAGTGGCTGTTCGACGACCCGCGCCTGCGCAACGCCCTCTACTACCTGATCCACGTCACCCAGCCGGATGGCGAGGCGAACGCCTTCGGCACCACCAACATGTGCGGCGTGGTCAACTACCTGCGCCTCTGCATCGGCGCCGGCCGGCCGCAAGACCAGGCGGTCTACCGCTGGGCCATCGCGCAGTGGGGCTCGCTAGAAGGGGGTGGTGTGCGCGACATCGGCCTGTTTGACGACCGGGTGCAGCCCTCCACCACCGGCTTGCCTACCACCCGCTTCTTCCCGGTGAGCCAGGAGGCCAGCCTGCGCAGCGACTGGTCCACGAAAGCGGTCGCGCTCTGGTTCAAAGGGAAAGAGCCCTGGCTGGCCAAGGGGTATGGGGTCTACAGCCATGGCGACGTGGGCAGCTTCATCCTGCACGCCTACGGGGAGCTGCTGGCCGTGGACGCGGGCTACGATCACTGGGTGAGCTACGACCTCTACCCGCCGGAGCTACACAATACTCTGCTGGTGGACGGGAAGGGACCGGTGAGCGGCACGCCCGGCCTGCTGGAGAACGCGCTGGATGCCGGCGTTCTGCAGGCGGGCGAGATCCGCGCCACCTACGCGGGAGCGGCCCACCGCCGCGTCTTCCTGCTGGTGGACGGGCGCTACGCCGTGATCGCCGACAACATCCGCTCTCCCAAAGCGCGCCGCTACGACTGGCAGATCCACACGCCGGTGAGCCGGGGCACGGGGCAGGTGACGCTGCGGGGCAACCGGGCCTCGTGGACCGGCTTTGACCCGCGCACCGACACGCCCGGGAAGGTGCGCCTGGAGGCGGTGTGGGCCGGGCCGGTGCGGCTGGCGCCGATGGAAAAGTCGCGCTGGCAGCCGTGGAGTTCCGATCCGAAGACTGGCTCCTACGACAACTGGGCGCTGGTGGCCCGGCAAGAGCGAGCCAACGCGCGCTACCTGACGCTGCTTTACCCGCACCCGGAAACCCAGCCAGCGCCGCCGATTGAGACGGTGGCCGCCACGGGCGGGCGCTGCCTGGTGCTGCGCGCCGGCGCAACCCGCGACACGTTCCTGGTGCCAGAAGGGCCGCGGGCCCGCGCCGGCGGTCTGGTCACCACGGCGGCACTGGGCGCGACACGCGAGCGTGCCGGCCGGCTGGAGTGGGCCTACCTCAGCGGTCCGGGCCGCCTGGAGCGGGATGGGAAACTGGTGTTGGCGCTGGAGGGCACGGCCGGCGCGGTGGCGCTGGTGCCTAGCGCCCAGGAAGAGCGCCTGGCAGTATCCGGCGCCAGCGGCCTCCGGGTGGTGCTGCCGGCGGGGGCCGCCCGACATGCCTTCCTCTGCGCGCCGGGCGCCGCCCCACGGCCGCTCGCCATGACGGTTCAGGGAGACCAGCGGGTGCTCTCTTTCCCCACGGCGCCGCCAACCGGCGCGGTGGTGCGGCTGCGCGCCGCGCCGGCCCGCCCGGTGACCGACGCCGATCCGCCCCGGCTGGTGGCGCTGGCCGTGGATGGACGCCCGGCCGAGGCCGCCGCAATCTTGGACCTGGGGCGGGTGGAAGCGGCGCCGCGGCAGGTGCAGCTACGCTTCCAGGATCGCCGACCCGGCCTGGACCGGGATAGCCTGCGCGTCCAACTGGATGGCCTGCCACTGGTACCCGCCGCGCAACTGGAGCGCGATGGCAGCGTGGCGCTGGCGCTGGGTGAGGTGCGCGAGCAGACCGACCACGAACTGCTGGTGAGCGTGGCGGACCAAGCGGCGCTGCCGAACCGTGCCCAGTTTCTGCTCCGCTTCTCGCTGCGCCCGCTGCTGCAAAACGGGGGCTTCGAGGAGGGGGGCCAGCGGCCGGCCGCCTGGAGCGTCGGCGCTTGGTCCAGCGACGCACAGACGCAGTACGAGATCCGGACGATCACCGAAAACCCGCGCTCGGGCAGGCGCTGCCTGATGCTGCGGGGCATCGCCGGGCATCTAAACCTGGCTGCCTCCCAGCAAGTGCCGCTGCGCCAGGGACAGACCTACGTGCTGACCGGCTACTACCGGGGCGATGTGCCAGCGGCAGCGTCATTTTGCTCGCGCAGTGGCCGGGGGCAGTACCTCTGGATGCCAGCGGTGGGGCCTTCCGCGACGTGGATACCGTTCCGCTGGGAGTTCACCGTGGAGAATCCGGAGGCGGCGCTCCTAGTGGCGGTCCGCCTTGGCCAGCCCGGGGTAGCCTGCTTCGACGACCTGGCGCTGGAGGAGAAACGGTAGGCCGGCCGCCGCGCACTGCCCGGATGGTTCGCCGGCAAGGTATCCTGCCTGCCAGACAGAACCTTGGCCTGGAGGAGCATCCATGTTGCTGCTGCCCCTGCTGCTGCTTGCCGCCGCGCCGGCCGGAGCGTTCACCCCGGTTGACCTGACGCCGGCGACCAACGTGCCCCACACGCGCGCCTTCGCCGCCGGGATCGGCTTCCAAACGTGGTTTGGCGGGCCACAGGTGACGCTGCGCGGCATCCCATTCCTCCTGGCAACGGGGGAGAACACCCTGATCCGCCTGGAGTCCGGCCAGCAAGCCGAGTTGGCGCTGCCCCAGCAGCCGACCGCCGCGCTGCAGTTCTTGGTCACCGGCGGCTACCTGCCCGCGCCCGGCACGCTGACGGTGGAGATCACCTACACCAACGGCTTCCGTGAGGAACACGCCCTGGAGGTGGCCGACTGGAACTACGGCGAGCGCTACCCGGAGCTATTGGGCCGCAACCTGGAGCCGCAGGCGTTCGGCGGGCAGGGGAAGAGCTTCTACGTTCAGCGCCTGCGGTTGCGCCGCACGCGCCTCACCCCGGCGTCGCTGCGCCTGACCGCCGGCGACCGCGGCACGTTCCTGATTGCGGGGGTGACCCTGGAAGGCTTCCGCACTCAGGCCGAGCAGCTTGCGCCCCTGCCACCAGGCGACGTGGCGATCCTCACCGCTGAGGATGCCGACCCCATCCTCCGCTTCGCCGCCGAGCAACTTCAGCTTTACCTGAGCCGCATGGAGGGGAAGCGCCCGTCCATCAACGAGCCGGGAAGCCGCCGCATCTACCTGGGGCAGGTGCCAGCCGACCTGGCTGCCGGCCCGCGCGCGACATTGGCCGCCGTCCAGCAGCGGCTGCGTCCGGATGGCTTCGCGCTGCGCAGCGTGGGGGATTCGCTGGTTATCCTGGGGGGCGGCAGCCGCGGGGTGCTCTACGGCGCCTATGCGTTCCTGGAGGCGCGCGGGGTGCGCTTCGTTGCCCCGGGCGAAGAGGGCGAGGTGGTGCCGAAAGGCACCGTCTCCCTGGCCGGCCTGCGTGCCACGGAGCAGCCGGACTGGGCCCGCCGCGGCTTCACCTACTGGCCCTATGAGTTCGATGAGCCGGCCGACTGGGTAGACCTGGCCGCCAAGCTGCGCCTGAACACGATCCTCTTCCACGCGCCGACGCCGGATTGGTGGGAGCGCGAGCGCGCGGTGCTGCTGCCGGAGCTGCGGCGACGCGGCATCCACCCCGAGTTTGGCGGGCACTTCTTGCCGGGCATGCTCCCGCGCGCGCTCTTCGCCGAGCACCCCGACTGGTTCCGGATGCACGAGGGCAAGCGCGTGCCCGACTGGAACTTCTGCCCCTCCCAGCCCGAGGCCGTGGCGCTGGTGGCCCAGGGCGCGGCGGAGCTGGTGCGGCGCAACCCGGAGCCGGAGGTCTTCTCCATCTGGCCAGACGACCTGGTGGGTGGCGGCTGGTGCGACTGCCCCCGCTGCCAGGGGATGACGCCCTCGGACCAATCGCTGTTCGTGATGAACGCGCTGGCCTGCTCGATTCGCCAGGTGCGCGCCAACGCGAAGGTGGTCTTCCTTTCCTATCAAGACACGGAGCTGCCGCCGACGCGCGTGCGCCCCGAGCCGGGAGTGACGCTGCTGTGGGCGCCGCGCGAGCGCTGCTACGTCCACTCCCTGGACGACGATCGCTGCCCGCGCAACCGGGAGTATCGCCGCCGCCTGGAGGGCCAACTCCAGCTATTCGACCCTGCCGAGGCTGAGGCGTTCGAGTATTACCTGGACCAGATCCTCTATCAGGACCTGGTGCCCACGCTGCCGCGCACTATCGCGGGCGACCTGCGCTACTACCGCCGCCTGGGCATGAAGGTGATTGAGCCGCTGATGGTGAGCCTGGTGCCCTATCGGTCGCTGCTGGCGAACATGTATCTGAACGCGCGCCTGCAGTGGAACGAGAACGCCGACACGGACGCCCTCTTGCGCGATCTATGCGCGCACTACTTCGGCGACGCGGCGGTGGCCGAGTATTACCAGCACCGGGAGGCGGCGCTAGAGCCGGTGCTGGCCCGCTGCTACGAGGGCACGACGATGCCGCCGCGGGAGGCCGCCCGGCTGGCGCGGCGCCTGGAGGAGTCCTTCACCCGGGAGTTCCCGGCGGCGCTTGGGGTGTTGATGCGCGCCCGCATGAAGGCCGCCGATCCGGCGCACCGCCGCCGGCTGGAGCAGGAGCGCGCCGGCCTGCTGCAGACAATGGCACGCGCGGAGGCGCTGGCCACGGCGCGGCTGCCAGCCCCCACGCATCGGCCGAACTGAGACTGGGAGGAGCCCTCGTGAGAGCAGCCTGTCTGATGGGATTGTGGCTGGCCCTAGCCGCGCCCGCCCTAGCCGGCGGCTGGCGCAACCTGGGACCCGGGGGCGGAGGCTGGATCCCCTGCCTGGCCGTCAGCCCGCACGACTCGCGCGTCGTCTACGCCGGCTGCGATGTCGGCGGCTTCTACAAGTCTACCGATGCCGGCACCACCTGGCGCATCCGCAACGCCGGCCTGCACGACCTGTACGTCGAGGTGATCGTCCCGCACCCGCGCGACCCGAAGACCCTCTTCATCGGTACCGAGGGCGGGGTGCACAAGTCCACGGATGGCGGCGAGACGTGGCAGTGGCTGCGCGAGGGCTTCCCGGCGCCACAGCGCTACGCGTTCAGCGCCCCGATCGGCGCCCTGGCCATCGACCCGCAAGACCCGAACGTGCTCTACGCCGGCATCGGGCGCCCGCGGTGGGGCAAGGAGGGGAAGGGCACCGTCTACCGGACGGCCGACGGCGGCGCCCACTGGCGGATCGCCAACCCGGGCGGCGGCGGTATGGACCCCCAGGCGATCCTCAGCGACCTGGTGGTCCACCCACGCGACGGCCGGCGCCTCTACGCGGCCACCGACCGGGGCCTCTACCGCAGCGAGGATTCGGGGGCCACCTGGCGCCTCCTGGAGAAGGGGCTGCCGCACCGGCACGTGCGCCGCGTTGCCCTCTGCGCGGCCCGCCCCGAGGTGATGTACGTCACCCTCTGGAGCCCGCCCGGCCGGCAGCCGTGGCAGGGCGGCGTCTACCGCTCCGAGGACGGGGGCGACACCTGGGAGCCGCGCCTCAACGGACTCGCCACGCGCGTCGGCAAGCCGGACGAACCCGCGGAGATGACCTCCAACGTGGACCGCCTCGTCGTCCACCCCGGGAACCCGGACATCGCCTACACCGGCGACACGGCGTGGGTGTCGGCGGGCGTCTACCGCACACTGGACGGCGGGCGCTCCTGGCAGCGCGTGACGGACTCGCAGAGCCCCGCCATGAGCTACGGCTGGGCCACGATGTGGGGGCCCAGCGTGATGGGCCTGGCCATCGACCCTCGCGCCCCCGATACCCTCTACTTCAGCACGTCCGGCCACCTCTTCCGCACGACGGACCGGGGCGACCACTGGACTGCCGCCTACACCCGCCGGGTCGAAGCGCCAGCCGGCGCCCCCGAGTCGCCCTCCGGCTGGTGGAGCGGCACCGGCCTGGAGGTCACCTGCCTGAACCGGATCGTGGTGCACCCTCGCGACGCGGGCCGCCTCTACTTCTGCTACTACGACATTGGGCTGCTGCAGTCGTTCGATGGCGGGCGCACCTTCACCCAGACGGTAAAGGGGATGCGCCACGCCGGCAACACCTTCACCGTCGCCTTCGACCCGGACGACCCCCGGGTCCTCTTCGCCGGCACGGGCGAGTGGGCCAGCAACCACGGCGACGTCTGCCGCTCCGAGGATGGAGGGTTTACCTGGAAGGTGGTGGGCCGACCCGAGAGCGGCCTGCCGGACGGCCAGACGCGCTTCCTGGTGGTGGATCGTGACAGCCCCCCGGGCGCCCGCCGTGTCTACGTCAGCGTGGAGGGCTCCGGCGTCTACGCCTCGGAGGATGGCGGGGAGACGTGGCAGGCACGCAGCGAGGGGCTGCCGGGCAAGGCGATCCGGGGCCTGGCGCAGCACCCGCGCGACCCAAAGACGCTCTTCGCCCTCCTGGCGGCGGACGGGAAGGAGCCGGGCGGCCTCTACCGTAGTGACGACCGGGCCCACATCTGGCGCCGTGTCTCGGGCGAGATGGCCTGGCCCGATGCCAAGTCGCTGGCCATTGCGCCGTCCGACCCACAGCGCCTCTACGTGGCGGCCCGCGAGCACCTCAGGGACGGCAAGCTCTCGCCGGGCGGGGTGTTCGCCTCGCGAGACGGCGGCGCCACCTGGGAGCGCGTTCTGGACGACCACTTCGTCGAGGCGGTGGCCGTGGACCCAAACGACGCCGACCTCCTCTACGCCGGCGGCAACGACCACCCGTTCCACGACGATGCCCTGGGCCTCGGGGTGATGCGCTCGCGCGACGGGGGGCGCACCTGGGAGTCGCTGAATACCCCGGAGCTGACGTGCCGCAAGATCGCCAGCCTCACGGTCGACCCGCATCGGCCAGCGCGCCTCTACGCCGGCACCGGGGGCAACGGCGTCTTCGTCCTGGAGCCGTAGGGGTACGCCCCCCGCGAGCAGCCAGCGCGGCGGCGTACAGGCGCCTGCTGTGGGAGGCGAACATGCTGCAGGCAATGGCACGCGCGGCGGCCGGCCCTGCGTGCCGCCGCCTCGGGGAAGTAGCGCGGCCGCGCGCGAAGCGGCCGGCCACGGTGGGGCAACGAGGCCCGCGGTCATGATGGAGAGGAAGGTCTGTATGGCAGTGGAATGCACACTGACGGAGCAAGTGGAGGGGTGCCTGGTGGGCGCCATCGCGGGAGCGCTGCTGGGGTTCGCGCGATGCGTGGAGCCGGCGCGCTTCGACGGCATTGACGCCGCCGGGATGCTGAACGCGACGCTGACCCCGGCCTTGGATTGGCAGCCGGAGCCGTACCGGCAGAACCTGCGCGACGCCGTACCACTGGTGGATGCCGGCGTGCAGGCCTACCTGACCCAGGGCAGCCGGGCCACCCCGGAGGCGTTCGCCGCCATCTTCCGCGACCACGAGGGGATCGCCACGCCCGCCTTTCAATGGGATGGCCTGCACACGATCCAGGAGATCCTGAAAGAGGGGATGCCGCCGCGCCTGAGTGGATTCGGCGCCTTCCCCAGCGGCCTGGTGTGTGCCGCGATGCCTGCCGTGGGGGCCTACCACTTCGCCCACCCGGAGTACGCCTACCTCGACGGGGTGGAGCTGGCCTCGGTCGCCCAGCCACCGCTCGGCGCCGATTGGGCCGGCCTCTGCGCCGCCGCCATCGCCGCGGCGTTTGTGCCCGGCGCCACCGGCGAAACGGTCACCGACGCGGTGCTCAAGGTGGCGCTGCGCAACTGCCGCGAGGTGTTCTACGACCTGGAGTGGGGGCTGCGGCGCTACGCCGGGCTGCCGGAGCCGGCGTTCCTGGAGGAGTGGCGCCGGCGCGGCGGCGCGCCCGACCTGGACCACCGCACCCTCTGGATCGTCTACAACCCGATTGCCGCCGTGCTGCCCGCCTTGCGGCGCTACGCCGATAGCCCGGCGAAGCTGATGGCCCTGCTGGTGGTGCCACCGCCCTTCATGTACACCCCGACCGTCTCCGCCGCCATCGGGGGCGCGATTGCCGGGGCGATGCACGGGGTGGCCGGCCTGCCACCGGAGTGGCGCGAGTGGGCCGCGCCCGCTGTGGCCTCCTGGCGGAACCTGACCGACGTGGTCCTGGCACGGGCACGCCAGGAAGCGGCGGTGGTGCAGGTGACGGAGCGCCTGGTGCAAGAGGACGCCGGCGGGCACTCACTGCTGGAAGAGAAGGTGCGCGGCTGCATCCTGGCAGGCGCCATCGGCAACGCCATGGGCTCGCCGGTGGAAGGGCGCACCTATCAGGAGGTGGACCGCGACTACCCGCAGGGAGTGACGACCGTGCTCGACCCGGCCCGGCTGGAGGGCGAGGACGACAACCAAATGGCGATGCTCCTGGTGGAGACCTACCTGGAGCGCCAGGGGCTGCCGGTGATGGCCCGCCACTTCGGCAAGACCTGGAAGGACCGCCTGAACCGCAACCACTTCTACCCCTTCTGCATGGGCCACTCCTACGACTTGATCACCCAGGGGTGGGATCCCCGCATTGTGGGGCAGTGGAGCGTGGTCACCGGCTCGACGGTGATGTGCCTGGAGCCGGCGGGCATCTATCACCTGGCCGACCCGGAGTTTGCCGCCGTGGATGCCACCGCGATCGCCTACATGTACCAGCGAGGGCTGGATGTGCAGGCGGCGGCCATGCTGGCGGCCACGGTGGCGGAGGCGCTGCGGCCAGACGCCACGGTCGACAGCGTGTGCCAGGCCGCCCTGGCGGCGGCGCCCACCGAGGAGTTTCGCACCTTCGACCGGCGACGCTTCGCAAACTGCCGCGAGTATCTAGAGGCCTGCCTGGAGGTGGCGGATGGCTATGACGACGTGATGGCCGCGCGGGTGGGGCTCTACGAGAAGTGCCTGCTCTATCACTACATCGATCCGCTGGAGCTGTGGGGACTGGCGCTGGCGATGTTCCGCGTGGCGCGGGGCGACGTGCGCCAGGCGGCAATCGGGGGCACCAACATCGGGCGCGACGCCGATACGATTGCCGGCCGCGCGGCGATGTTGTCTGGCGCACTGCGCGGCGAGCGGAACGTGCCACCGGAGTGGGTGGCGCTGTTCAGCGAGGAGGCGCGGGCACGGATCCACCGCAACGCCGCGCGCCTGGCTTCCCTGGTGGCCGAGGCGAAGCTGCCGGCGCTGAAAACACGCGCGGCGCTGGCGGCAGCATCCGAGCAGTAACCAGTCCCCCCGCCGCGTCGCGCTCCGGCGGGGGAGCCCCCTCGCGTGGCGACGAACCGCCGCGCGAGGGGGTGATCCGGCTCCAGGCACTACGGGGCAAGCGCCAGGTGGGTCTCCTGCAGTTGGTCCATGATGGCGATCCGCTGAGGGCACTTGGGCTCGCACTCGCCGCACTGCAGGCAGGCGCTGGCACGCAGGCCGCTTTCCCCGGTCTCTGGCATGGCGGCATATTGCGTCCGGGCGACCTCCGTCAGGCCATAGACACGGTGGGTGTTCATCAGCGCGAAGTTGCGCGGGATGTCCACCCCGTTCGGGCAGGGCATGCAGTAGTTGCAGCCGGTGCAGTAGAGGTCGGCCAGGCGCTGCATCTCCGCCAGGCTGGCGGCCACCGCCTGTCGTTCGGCATCGGTGAGCGGCCCCAGGCGGCTGGCAGTCGCCACGTTCTCCTCCACCTGCGACAGGGTGCTCATGCCGCTGATCGCCACCGAGACGCCCGGGTTGGCGATCACGAAGCGCAGGGCGATCTCCGCGCTGGAGTGGCTGCCTCCCGGCAGCACCTGCTGGAAGGCGGAGGGGCCGGCCAGCCGGCCGCCGCCCACCGGGCCCATCACCACCACGCCAAGGCCCCGCTCGTGCGCATAGGCGATTGCCTCCTCATTGGAGCGATCCAGCAGGTTGTACTGCAGCGTTACCGCCTCGAACTCGCCGGTATCGATCAGGCGCATCAGGTTCTGGGGCGTGTCGTGGCAGGAGAAGGCAATATGGCGAATGAGGCCCTCCTCCTTCGCCTTGTGCACCACCCGCATGATGCCGTTTTGGCCGGTGCCAAACTTGCAGTAGGCCTCCCACAACAGCCCGTGCAGGTGCCAGACATCCACGTAGTCCAGGCCCATCCGCTCCAACTGCTGCTCGATAGAGCGGCGGTACTCGTCTGGCGACACCGCCTCCGTCAGGCTGTGCCAGGGCCCCATCGGTCGCTTGGTGGAGATGTAGACCTGGTCGCGGCATCCCTTCACCGCGAGGCCGACCATCCGCTCGCTCTCACCATCCAGGTAGCCTCTGGCCGTGTCCAGGTAGTTGACGCCCAGCGCCATCGCCCGGCGCAGCAGGGCTACTCCCTCCTCGGTATTCCGCGGCAAGCGCATCGCCCCGAAACCGAGAACGGATACCTTCATGCCGGTTCGCCCGAAGTCACGTAGTTCCACTCGCTACCTCCCAGATCGGGATACGTCCTGCGAGCCCCGGATCCCTGCCATGGCGCGGAGGGAGTCCCCCATGCCCGGCGGGCACCCAGGAGGATGAAAATGGGGCTCCGTTGCCAATCCAAGCGTTAGGCGGGTGGCAAGAGACCATTTCCCGGGTAGAGCCGCGACGCTGTGGCCGCCCGGCAGAGGCAGAGGCCCGATTGCTCGGTCACTCCGGCCATCTCCTGGAGAGTAGCGGAGCGCCGCAGCGATGCGGCTTCCTAACAGTGTGAAGCCCAATGGCTCGGGCACTCCGGTCAGTTGCCTAGGAGAGTAGCGGAGCGCCGCGGCGATGCGGCTTCTCAGGCCGCCGAAGCCCGAGGGGAGGTTCTCACGCGGCCACGAGCTGCACGCCGGGCCGGCCGTCGCGATCCACCCAGACGCCGCACGGCCCGCCGCCCTCGCTGACGCCCAACGGCACCACGCTGCCATCCATGCGCAGCACCGGGTGGTAGTAGCGGGCCACCTTCTCCGCCTCGCCGACGGCGTAGTGGCCGATGAGCGCGCGGCGGAAGCGGTCGCGGCTGCTGTTCGGGCCGCTGCCGTGGATGAGCGAGCCGTTGAAGAACAGCACGTCACCCGGTTCCAGCGGCACCGGCACCGGGGCGACGCCCTCCGGTAGGGGCACGGTGATATCGGTGAAGCTGACGCGCGTATCCGCCGGCTCGGTGCAGAGGAGCGGCAGGTGCTGGGTGCCTGGCACGACCTGCAGGCAGCCGTTCTCGGAATCGCAGGGCTCCAGGGCCATCCAGGCGGCGATGCAGGTGCCGGGCTGCACGCGCAGGTAGAACTGGTCCTGGTGCAGCGCCTGGCCGCGGGCGCCCGGCGGCTTGAAGTAGAGCATCGACTGCACGGCGTACGGCTCGCGACCCAGCAGTGATGTCATGCAGGCGTTCAGGCGTGGGTCGAGCAGCCAGCGCCGGCTCACTTCGTCCCAGCGGTGCATGTGGATCATGCGGGGATACTGCTTCAGGGGATCGCTGTCGCCAGCATCGACGCCGGCGGCATCGCCCGGGTAGGCGCCCCGGCGGCGCAGCTCCATGTAGTGGTCGCGCAGGCGCTCGGCCTCCGCCACCGAGAAGAGGCCCCGGGCAACGGCGTAGCCATCGGTCACCCAGCGCAATCGCTGCAGAGTATCGAGCATCTCGCCCTCCCGATTCCCTGCAACGGCAGGTCGCGCCCGGTTGTTCCAGCCAAACCGCCGGCGGCGGCGCGCGGGGTTGGGGGTGGACCGGCGGGTCAGGGCCGCACGAGGCGAAGAACCGCCGCCACTACCTGCTCCAGGGGAACGCTGGTGTCTACCTCATGCCCGGCAACCCGCCGCAAGAGCGGCTCCACCGTCTCCAGGTGACCCAGCACGCGTGCCAGCTCATCGGGGTGCTTGCCATAGCGGTTGCTGGTGCGCGTCGCCAGCCGCTCTACAAGGACATCCGCGGGGGCACTCAGCAGGATGATCTGGTCAAACCGCTCGTAGAACCGCCGCATATTGCTCGCGCACCCGCTCACGAACAGCACTGCGGCATCCTCGGTGTCCAGGAGGGTTTCGATGCGCTCCTCGCGCCACACCCATTCCTTGTCCGGCTCGAACGGAGCCTCCTTCACGCCCGGGATTGGGGTAAACGCCACCCACTCCGACCACTCGTCGGTATCGGTGTCCACCGCCTTGTAGCCGCGCGCCGCCAGCTCGCCAATCACCGTCGATTTGCCGGTCCCGGACATGCCGGTCAACAGCACTCGTTTCATCCACGCTCCTCAGGCCCTCAGCCGCCGCGCGTCTTGAGGAAGGCGGCCCACAGATCCTTCCGCACCCACACCTGGAAGAAGACCTCGGGGCGCAGGCCGTAGTAGCCGGTCATCTGATAGCGCGTTCCCAGGCGGCGGGCCAACACCGGCTCGTACCGGTCGGAGGCGATGATGACCGGGGCAGCGAGGACCTCCGGCACCTCGGTCCAATAGCCGACGTTCGGCAGCCGGCGCAGGTACCAGGGGATCGGCCAGTAGTACTCATCGGCAGCGAGGAGCTGAACGAGCATCGCCTCACCGGCGGGCGAGGCATCGGCCAGCCCCTGAATGCGCTCGGCCAGATCGAGCACATCGGGCACCGTTTGGGCGTACACGTAGGGGTTGCGCCCGTCAGTGGCATAGAGAGTGCTGAGCTGGTAAGCCTGCCAGCCGAGGTGCGCCGTCCCGGCGCTCAAGGCCAGGACCACCAGCGCCCGGAGCAGCCTGCCGGGCGCCCACCGCACCAGCGCCGTCGCGCCCGCGCCCGCCAGCAGGATCATCCCCTGCAGGGGGCTGAGCACGCACCAGGGCGTCTTATACGGGATCGCGGCGTAAGCAGCCGTAAGCGCCAGCGTGTAGATCGTTAGGAAGCGCAGCAACGCCGGGTCGCCAGCCGAGGGGAGGCCCCCCCATCCCCCCCGAGATCGGGGGGGCTCTTCGGGATGGCCCCCCCAACCCCCCCGAGATCGGGGGGGCTTTCGGATCTCACTCCCCCC
>JAAZEB010000172.1 GCA_012512505.1 Armatimonadota bacterium
TGAGCCCGGCCGGCCGGAAGCCCTAGCGCAGGAAGTTGCCCTTCTGATCGTAGCGGGTGCAGCGTCGGGCGGCCTCATCCAGCTCGGCGATGGTCTGCGGCGGGCGCGCAGGGTCGAGGCCCACCTCGCGGAAGATGCGCCGGTTGTAGGCGATGAAGTTGGTGTTGGTAGTGACGGCCAGCGCGTAAACATGGCCATCGATCTGCAGCATGCGGGAAACCCCGGGCGTATACTCCCGGTTGACATCGCGGCCGGCGCGCTTCAGGTAGTCGTCCAGGGGTGTCAGCACGCCACGCATCGCGTAGCTGGGCAGCTCATCCGCCCACACGGTAGACATCAGGTCCGGCGTGGCACCGCCGGCGAAGGCGATGCGTACCTTCTGGTAACCGGAGTTGCCGAACTGCGAGAGGAGGTGCACCCGCACGCGGGGATGGGTGCGGTTGAACTGCGCCACCAACTGGCGCTGGATCTCGAACTCGTGGCCCGACCAGCCGGTCCAGTAGACTACCTCCTGGACGTTGTCAGCCTGCTTGCGAGCACACCCAGGCAGCAGCAGGCATAGCGCCAGCAGCAGCGCGCCGCCGCCCACCACCGCCCATCGTCTCCTTGCGCTATCCGAGAGCCAGGGTGTCACAGCCCCATAGTTCGCTGCACCGATCGGCCAAACCTGCCGGGCGCCACGGCACCCGGCACTGGCGAATGGCCCCTCTGCCGGCGGGACGCCAGCACTTCCCGGAGTCTGCTGTCACTTCGCCGGGCCAGGGTAGACCACCTTGTACTGCCGGCCGTTGGTGCGTGGGTCGCTGTTGTCGGAGGTTGAGAACCAGATCGTGCGGGCGCCCCAGTGGCTCCAGCGGCCCTTGCCCTCCCGGCGGATGTCGGCGTGCGCCGAGTGCGCCGGCCCCAGCGGCTTGTCATCCTCCAGCAAGATCAGTGTCGAGCGCCCGCCGCCTTGGTCACTTGGCGCGCCGTGGGCCAGACGCGCCTGGTAGAGGAAGCCAAACTCTGGCGACATGGCGCTTGGCAGGATGACCTCCGTGAACGGCTCCGGCTCCCGGTTCAGGCGCGGCGTGGCCCAGATGGCAGCCTCGTCCATGTCCGCCTGCCGCAGGGCGGCGAGGGCATACGGCAGCGGCACCAGATGGTGGATCGTGGACGCGTAGACGTTGTTGACGTTCCACTGGCGGGCGACCGCCACCATCTCCGCGAACGGAAGGGCGCGCAGCAGCGCCGGGTACTCCCGCGGTACGGTCAGTTCACGCGGCACCGGCAGGCGCTGCAGCAGGCTGGCGGTCATCGCGGCATAGCGCCGGTCGCCGGTGTGCCGGTAAGCGAGCGCGGTGAGGAGGATCGGGTAGTAGCTCACCTCGCCCCAGTCGGTCATCACCTCCGCCTCCAGCGAGTCTGCCGCCTGGGCGATCGCCTTCTTCAGCGGGGCAGAGTCTGCCGGCGGCACGCTGTAGAGGTAGTAGAGCAAGCTAACGCTGGTGTTGGAGACGAAGCGGAAGTGGGGGCCGGTGACAAACGGCCACGCCTGCCCCTCGGGCACCCTCAGCTCCTCGGCCAGCAGGGCATCCGCCTTCTCTTTCAGCTTCGGGTCGCCGGTGATCTCCCACATGCGGATCAGGCCGCCGATGCGGTCCTCGTTCTCGCTGGGCGCACCGTCGATGTGATACTGGGTGTACTCCCGCATCACGTCGAAGGTGCGCTCGTCACCAGTCAGCAGGTAGTAATGGATCGCCCCGTGCGTCGCGGTGCCGTAGCCGCGCACGCCGTTGCCCCAGTGCTGTTGGTCGTGCCGGTGGCCACCCCCCACCTGGTTCGGCTCCTCGGCGCAGTAGTGGCAGGTGTCCACTTCCGTCACGTGCCGGCACATCGCCTCGGCGGTGCGGAACGCCTCGTAGTCGCCGGTACGCAGGTAGTGCAGGAAGAGCGCCTGAGTCAGCGTGCCGTCGTTGCAGAGCCAGCCGACGTAGCCGCGGCTGCACCAGCACTTCTCGCCGACGTAACCATAATGGCTCGGCGTCTCGTAGCCGTGGAAGAAGGTATCGCCGTAGTCGATCATCCCGTCCCAGTGGAAGGCGCGCTGGTTGTGGCGGATCCACTCCAGGTCCACGTTCAGCAGACCCTCCAGGTGCGGATAGCGTGCTGGGTCGGCCACCGCGAAGGGCCCAAACGCTCCCGAGGCGGCGTAGTACTCCGGCGTGCACTCCAGCAATAGCGGAGCGTTCAGGGCGGCGACCATCGTCTCCCCGACATCCTCCCGGGCCGGGCCATAGCGCAGCAGCATCTCGTGCGTGATGCCCACGCCCTCGCCCCCATAGGGCCAGAGGCTCAGGTCGTAGTGGTAGGTGTTCTCCACGTAGTCATAGCGTCGGCGCAGATCCAGCACCTTGCCTCCGGCCTCCGGCCACAGGTAGAGGGTAGCCCCCCGGGCATCGAGGCGGATCTCCTTCGGCTGCATCTGCCAGAAGTTGCGCAGCGCCAGGTGTGCCGTCGCGCGCTGGCCGGCCAATCGCGCCCAACCGGCGGCCTCCTTGCCCCGGGCCACCTCGCGCCCGCCCTGGGCAACGGTGTAAGTGACCGTCTTGTCCTCGGTATACGGCACCAGGTGATACAGCTTCTTCGGGCCAATCTCACTCAGGCTGACGGCATCGCCGCCGGCCAGCGTTCCCTCGTGCCGCCGCTCGCCGCCAAGAGCGTAGCGCACGGGGCCAGACACGCTCCAGGGGAGGCGCAGCGCGAGGGTGCGGATGAAGTCCTCCTTCGGCTTGCCGGCGTACACAAAGGTATGCACCAAGCGCAGCTCCGGCGAACCGGCGTAGGCGTGCGCACGGATGAAGTATTGCAGCAGGCGGCGCCCCTCGTCATTCACCAGCCAGCCGCTCAGCTTGATGACCGCGTGCAGCGGATTGGCGCTCTCCACGGTCACGCGGTAGTCGCCCGTGGGCGCCGCCGTGAAGCGCTCGCGCGGGCCGCCGGCCGCGTCGCGCAGCCAGTTCTCCTCCTCGGGCGGGCCGGGCGCCTGGTGCTCCACCTCGCAGACGAACTCGCTGCCGCCGGAGACCACCTTCGTGTCCCACTTGCCATCGCCGTCCAGGTCGGCCCAGGCGGCCCCGGGCAGCCCAAACCGCTTCGCTGGGAAGAGGAAGCGCGCCGGCCCGGTATTAACGAAGATGCCCTCCGCCCGCTGCGCTACCCACACGCGCCGGCCGCCGGCCTTCGGTGCCCGGCCCGGCTGCAGGCGCAGGCGTACCTCACCTTCCACCGGCACGCTCACCTGGGTGTCGACCAGCAGCCACTTGATGCTGCCGTCATACCACCGGGCAAGCGGCCGCACCTGGCAGGGGATCTCCTTGCCGGCGGCATCGACCAGGCGGGCGGTGGAGCACTCCTTCAGCACCCCGCGCGCAAACGGAACCCCTCCGCGCACCGGCGCGCTAGGCTGGTGAACGCCGGTGCGGTTGCGCACGGTGAGCGCCACCTCCGCCTGCGCTGGCGCCGCGGCCGTCAGCGCCATCATCGAGGCCACCATCAGCAGACCCATCCTGATCCTCTCTCCACACACCCGTTGGCCCCCCCAGCCCCCCGATTTCGGGGGGAGTAGTGCTCCTTGGCCCCCGGCCCCGGAAATGCCTACTCTCAAAGCCCCCCGACTTCGGGGGGGTGGGGGGGCCAGCACCTACCGGGGCACCGAGCGAAACTCCATCCCCTCGACCACCTGCAGCTCCTCGGCGTCGCCCACCTCGCGCTCGCCCGCGGGGGTGATCAGGAGAATCTTCTCCTCCTGGGCGATGCCCCCTAGGTCGCGCACGTACTTGCCGGTGATCACCGCCTGCTCCACTGCGAACTCCCGGTCGTTCAGGCGCAGGCGCGGGGGCTGTTTCGCCGCGCGCAGCGCCGATAGCGTCTGCTCGGCCAACGCCCAAGCCTCAGCCTCTTCGCCGATGCGCTGGCGCACCGCCAGCTCCGCGGTAGCCGCGGCCGCCTCCGCCTGCTCCAGGTACTGCCGCGCGCGGGCGACAACGGCGGGCGGGTAGACCGCGTTGGCGTCCGGCAGGTTCCAGTTACCACCATGCTGGGGGCAGCGCCGCAGCGCCCGCGCCAACTCGCCGTAGAAGCGGCGCATCGGGCCGGCCGCCGGCCCGAACAGCTTGCGGCAGGCATCACCGAGGAGGGCATCGGCGGAGGCGTTCGGATCCCACATCCGCCGCGCCGCCACGTAGAACAGCGGCCAGCGGAGGGGATACGGCTTCTCCTCATAAGCGGTTTGCGACTCGTAGGTGATCCAGCGCACGCCGGCGGCACGCCACAGGTCGAGGTCACGCGTGGCGGTCTCGCCGGCCACCCAGGGGAGGCGCCGCCACGGCTTCAGCGAGCAGCCGGGGATGTACCACTCGTAGATCGCCATCCGGGCGCCCGTCTGCACCCACCGCGCGAAGTTCTCCCTCCAGGCGACGTTGCGGGCGCACTTCAGGTCGGTGAGCGGGTGGGCGTGGCACTGGCTGCCAACGACCATTACGGCGACGCCCGGCTCCGCCTTCATCGCCTCCTTCGGGGCCGCGTCGGTGTACCAGTAGGCCAGGAAGAGCACCCACTTATCGGGGTGGGTGGCGCGCAAGCCGCGGGCTACCGCGTTGGCAAACGCCAGCATGCGCGCCCCGGGGTTGCTCCCGCTGCGCAAGCACGCCTCACACTCGCAGAAACCGCCGCAGTCGTTGTTGCTCAACGAGAACATCACCTGGGTGGGGTGCTGGTCGAAGAAGGCACGCGCCTTCTCGATGGTGAGGCGGATCACCTCCTGGTTGGCGGTGCAGAGCTGCCACTCGCCCTCCGCCGTGCGCTTGCCGCCGATCAGCGCGTAATACTCGGGGTGTTCGGCGAAGTACTCCTTGGGTGGAAAAAGCGTCTCGTGGGCGTGGTTGCTGTTGAGCGGCGGCCCGCCGAGGTACCAGCGTTTCCCCTGGCCAATCCAGACGTGGCGCAGGGCGAAGGGCGGCGTGTGCGCCACGTTCAGCGGCGGCAGCACCACCGTCGGCCGGCGGGGCACCGGCTGCCACAGCGGCGTTGGGCCAAACCAGCCGCACCCCAGCTTCTCCAGCAGCATCTGCACGGCGAACTCCGTGCCGGTGAAGGTGCCCTCGTCGTTGCCCACCAGCGCCACGCGGGTGCCTTTGGTCCTCAGGATCACCTGCTCGTTCTCGGGATAGCCGGTAGGCACCGTCACTCCCATCTCTGCCAGGAAGCGGCTGGGGCCTACCAACAGCAGCGTGCCAGTCCAATCGCGCTCGTCGGTGCGCACTGGGAGCACGGCACCGCTCATGCGGTAGAGGTGATCCTGCAGGTCACGGGCGGCGGCCAGCGCCTTCGCGGTGGGCTGGGCCGCCACGATGATGCTGGCGCGCGGCTCCCCGTCGCGGGCGAGTAGCAGCGAGCGCCCCCGGCGCTCCGACGGAAGAACCACCTCCGGACCCGGCTCGTCGCCGCGCGTACCCCAAATCTTCACCTCGCGCATGTACCACCCCCACTCTCCCAGCTTGAAGAAGAGACGCACGTAGCGGGCCGGCCGCCCCCCCGGCAGCGTCGCTTCGTACCAGCCGCTCCGCTCCCCGGGCGTGATGCGGCCGGCTTCCGTCCACGGCCCATCCGGTTGCTCGCCCAGGGCAATCGCCACGTAGGCCGGCTTGGCGGGCATATCGAGCTGCAGCGCCACCTTGCCGATGTGGTAGGGACGCTTGAGGTCAAAAAGGAGCGTCTGGTCGGTATCGTTGATGCCGACGGTGTTGGTCCAGTCGTTCCAGGCACCACCGGCGTCGATCAGGCGGCGGCCGGTCGTGTCGGCCGGGTTGGTGAAAGGAGGGGTGGCCGTGTAGGTGACCCCCGTCCGCAGCACCGGCTCCTCACCGGTAGCGTTGTCCGTCAGCACCGACCAGAGGGGCGAGGCGGAGGCGCTCCCCATCGCCAGCAGCAATGCCAGGCAAGCCTTCATCATCATCATCATCCGCATTCCGTTTTCGCCGGAGGCTCCGCCACCAGCACCAGGCGACGGCCACCGGTGATCGCCAGGGCGCGCGCCACGGTCATCGTCGGCGTCGGGTTCAGGTAGATCACCTGGTCCTCGCGCAGGCCACGGAAGTAGGCTTCCAGGTCCTCCGCGGCACGATCGTTGAGCTGCACCGCGCGCAGTGAGGCCATCTCTCGCCACACCGGCAGGTGCTGGGTGTGGACGCCGCACAGGTGGATCATTCCGCCGTGGGGGTAAACCGAGAGCAGCGCGTCATCGAGTGGCGCGATGAACTCCCGGTAGACCTCGGCGGAGAGGAGGTGGGTGGTGCAGCCACAGAGCTGGCCGTGCCCCGGCGGCTGGCAGCGGCCGGCCGCCACGACGGCCTGAAGCTGCGCCACCGGAAGGTGGGCGCGATACCACTGGTGCAGGTCACACAGCAAGCGATTGATCACCGCCAGATCGTGCCGCGCGGCATCCGGCCGCGTCAGCAGCGCCACCAGGAAATCCTCGCCGTACAGGTTGACGGCGACGTTCAGGGCGCTGGCGATCGTGGGCATCCCGAAGAAGGGCACCGTGGCGCCACTCGCCACGAACGCCTCGGCGAGGCGCCGGGCCAGCGCCCACGTCTCGTCGCCCGCCAGGGCTGGCGGCCGCAGCGCGCCCACCGGCGTGGATAGGGGCTGCGACCACCATTGCTCCGCCCGCGTGTAGACGTGCGCGCCAAACAGGCGGTCGATGAAGTGTACCCCATACGGCCCGAACTCCAGGCAAAGCGGGCGGAAAACAACCGGGTCTTTGGCAGCCTCCGCGTGCGCGGCCAGCTCCGCCAGGGCTTCCTTCACCCAGCGCTCTGGCTCGGTGTAGGGATCGACCGACGGCCAGGCACCGACGCCCTGCAGGAAGAACGGCTGGGCCAACGGCCGGCCGGCAAAAAGCGCGCGCAGCCGCTCGAGGTGTTGCTCGCGGGCGCGGAGAAGCTCCGGATCGTTCAGCGTGCGCAGGGTATCCACCGCGTTGGGCTCCCGTGAGGGCACCGCCGTGAACCGGCCAGACGGCCCTCCGTGGCAACGAGTTCGCCGCGCGCGCCACCCATTCCCCTGTACGACGGGGGCATGCACTGGCGCGGCGATTTCGCAAGGAGCCTGGCCGTCCGGAGTGGTATCCTTACAGTGGCTCGCCCCTGGACCGGCGCTGAGGACTGCCCTGCCGCCCTCGGATCCCCGACCTGACCGCCTGCGAGACCCTGATGGAACTGGGATGGTTATGACCGCGACACCTACCACTGCCCGTCGGCGAGGCTTCGATAACGATGCCTATCTGGCCCTGCAGACGCAGGCCATCCACGAACGCATCCGCAAGTTTGGTGACCGGCTCTACCTCGAGTTCGGTGGCAAGATCCTCTTCGACTACCACGCTGCGCGCGTGCTCCCCGGCTTCGACCCCAACGTGAAGATGCGCCTGCTGCAGCAACTGCGCGACCGCGCCGACATCATCATGTGCATCTTCGCTGGCGACATCGAGCGCAAGAAGGTCCGTGCCGACTTCGGCATCACCTACGACACCGACGTGCTCAAGCAGATCGACGACTTCCGGGCGTGGGGCCTTGAGGTCAGCGCGGTCGTCATCACCCGCTATGAGGAGCAACCGGCGGCACGCATTTTCTGGAACAAGCTGGAGCGGCGCGGCATCCGCGTCTACACCCACCGCCCTATCCCCGGCTACCCTACCGACTTGGACACCATCGTCAGTGACGAGGGCTACGGCGCCAACTGCTACATCGAAACGGAGAAGCCGCTCGTCGTCGTCACCGGCCCTGGGCCTGGCTCGGGCAAGCTCTCCACCTGCCTGTCGCAGCTCTATCACGATTACCGCCGCGGCCGCAAGGCCGGCTACGCCAAGTTCGAGACGTTCCCGATCTGGAACATCCCTCTCAAACACCCGGTGAACGTGGCCTACGAATCGGCAACCGTCGACCTGCGCGACTTCAACCTGATCGACCCGTTCCACCTGGAAGCCTACGGCGAGACGGCGGTGAACTACAACCGCGACGTGGAGACGTTCCCGGTGCTCCGGCGCATCCTCGAACGCATCACCGGCGGCGACGCCATGTATCGGTCACCCACCGACATGGGGGTCAACCGTGCCGGCTTCGGCATCATTGATGATGCGGTGGTGCGCCAGGCCGCCTGCCAGGAGGTGGTGCGCCGCTACTTCCGCACCGCCTGCGAATACGCCATGGGCTCTGTCGACCGCGAAGCGGTGCAGCGCGCCCGCTTGAAGATGGACGAAGTGGGCGTCACCCCAGAGGATCGGCCGGTGGTGGCCGCCGCGCGCGCCGCCGCCGCCGAGGGGCCACGGCGCAAGAACAAGGGGAATGAGGGCATCTTCTGCGGGGCGGCCCTGCAACTGCACGACGGCACGATCATCACCGGCATCAACTCGCCGCTGATGCACGCCGCCTCCAGCCTGGTGTTGAACACCATCAAGTACCTCGCCGGGCTGCCCGAGAAGCTGCACCTCCTTTCGCCGGCCGTCCTCGCCTCGATCCACACCCTCAAGAGCGACCTGCTCAACGCGCGTTCCGCCAGCCTCGATCTGGGGGAGGCCCTGATCGCGCTCAGCATCAGCGCCGCCACCAACCCAACCGCCCAACTGGCGATGGAGCAGCTCAAGCACCTGCGCGGGTGCGACATGCACACCACCCACATGCCCACTCCCGGCGACGAAGGAGGCCTACGCCGCCTCGGCGTCAACCTCACCAGCGAGCCGAACTTCTCCACGCGCGACCTCTTCGTGAGCTAAACCGCGCCCGCCGCCGACGGAACCGGCACCGCGCGTTGCCCGTTCCTGGATCGGGTATCCTGCGTTGGGACGGCGTCTCGTCCGGCCCAACGGCTGCCTGAAGGCGGGGGCCGCGATGGGAAGCAGGCGAAGTGTGGCGCGCAAAGCCGGAGCGATGGCGCTGGTGGCCCTCGCGGCGCTGGGGCTGATGCTCCTGCTCGGCCGCTCCTCCGGGCCACCAGCCACGGCCGGGCCCACACGCGTGGAGAGGAAAGTCGCGATGGCCGCTGAGGGGAAGTACCGGGCGCTCACGCCCGAGGAGGAGCGGGTGATCCTGCACAAGGGCACCGAGGCGCCCTTCACCGGGGAGTACGACCACTTCTTCGCCGCCGGCGTCTACACCTGCCGCCGCTGCGGCGCGATGCTCTACCGCTCCCAGGACAAGTTCGACAGCGGCTGCGGCTGGCCCGCCTTCGATGATGAGATCCCCGGCGCCGTGAAGCGCATCCCGGACCCGGACGGCCGACGCACCGAGATCATCTGCGCCAACTGCGGCGGCCACCTCGGCCACGTCTTCGAGGGCGAGCGGCTCACGGAGAAGAACGTGCGCCACTGCGTCAACTCGATCTCCCTCCGCTTCATCCCGGAGAAAGAGGTCCAGTACGGGCGGGCGATCTTCGCGGCTGGCTGCTTCTGGGGCGTGGAGCACTGCCTGAAGGAACAGCCGGGCGTGGTCGAGACGACGGTCGGCTACACCGGCGGCACCAAAGAAAACCCGACCTACGAGGAGGTCTGCCGGGGCAACACCGGCCACCTGGAGGCGGTGGAGGTGCTGTACGACCCGGTGCGCGTCTCCTACGAAGAGCTGGCGAAGCTCTTCTTCGAGATCCACGACCCCACGCAGGCGAACGGCCAGGGCCCGGACCTCGGCGAGCAGTATCTCTCAGCCATCTTCTACCTCGACGACGAGCAGAAGCGCGTCGCCGAGAAGCTGATCGAGGAGCTGAAGGCGAAGGGGATGAAGGTGGTCACGCAGGTGCGTCCGGCCGGCAAGTTCTGGCCCGCCGAGCAGTATCACCAGGACTACTACGCAAAGAAGGGGCAGACACCCTACTGCCACGTGCGGAAGAAGCTCTGGTAGCCTACTCGCCGGCGCACTCCTGGCCTCGTTGCTCGAGCTGGGCCACAAACGCGCCGTGCTCGGGGCTGGCGATGCCTTGCTGCAGCAGGGCCAGCACGCCGGCCAGATCGCCCCGCAGCAGCGCCGGCACATCCAGCCACAAGCCAGGGAAGACCTCACTCCGATAGATGCCTGCCGGGTCGGGGCTCAGGCGCTCGTAGCAGCCTTCCCGCCAGACGAACCAATCGACCTCTTCGTCGCGCACCCGCCACACCACGTACTCGCGCACGCCGTTGCGGCGATAGGCGTTCATCTTGTCGTGCAGGTCGATGCTCACCGTGCTTGCGGTGACTTCGGCGACCAGCTCCGGCGCCCCATCCACGTAGTCGTCCTCACTGGTGCGTGACTGGCCTCCGAACTCAGGGAGGATGCGAAGGAACGCGTCGGGCTGCACCTCATTGTCCAGATCGAGCCTGACGGTGCCGTTTTGGCCCACCTCTGTTCCCGGCGTACTGTCGGAGTAGATGCTGAGCCACGTGTTCACGCGCGGGGTCCGGTTTCCATGCATGTTCACCCGCACCGGCGACGACACGTGGACTACCCCCTCAATGAGCTCTGCTTGGAATTCGTCCGGCATCGCCTCGTAGCGGCGCTCGAACTCGGCGCGGGTGAGCCGGTCTCCGTTCTCCAGCACGACCAATGAGCTGGGCCTGGGTTTGGGTTCCCGGGGTCGCGTCAATGTCGCGGATCTGCCCATCCGGCACCTCCTCTCCACAGATGGCCGTCGTCCCGCTGTCCCCTCGTAGCCATTATACCACAGACCCATTCCCTGGCGGGCAGTCGGGGATAGGGGCCGGCCAGCATGCAGCCGGCCGGCCCGGCGACACCTACCGACCCCAGGCCTTGGCGGCCCAGGCATCCATGGCGTCGTATTTGTCTTCCCAGGTGGTGTACATCGCGCCGACGATGCCGGGCACCTCCTTGGTGGCGGCAAGCCACTTCGCGATGGCGGAGCCGTCCTCATCGCTGTCGTAGTAGCCGGAGAGGATCTGCTTCAGGCCGAGGTCGGCAAAGAACTGGCAGTTCTTGCCCATCAGGCCACCGTGCCAGTTGACGATCCCCACGTCCTTATCGAGGCCCTCCCAGGAGCCCTTGAGGGAACCATTCACCGCGTAGTAGCGATCCACGGCGTTGTGCTGCGGATCGAACATGTCGCTCCAGACCCAGATCTCGGCATCGGGGCGAACGTCGCGGATGATCTGGGCCGCCTGGCGCACGTTCCAGGCAAGGAGCTGGCCGGGCGTCATCCCCTTGCTCTGGCAGAGGGCACACTGGTTCATCACCCGCAGCTCATCGTGCGACATGAAGAAGGCGGCCGGGTGCAGCAACTCCTCCGCCTGCTTCACCTCCGCGCGCCAGTCCTCGAAGATCTTCGGCTCGGAGAGGCAGCTCGTCAGGCGGTCTTCGTAGATGACCACCGGGTGATAGTAGCTCACCCGCAGCCGCTGTCCCTCCTGGATGCGTGTGTTCGCCGTCAGCTTGATCGGCGGCTGCTCGTGGTAGGGCCGCCAGGGGTGAAGCTGGGGGTCCACGATCTTCTCGAAGTCGCGCCCTTCCTCGTACTCGGTGCCGTCTTCGCCCTTCACCGTAACGGGGCACCCAGGCCGGCGCAGCACGTTGACGAGCCCGATCTCCTCGATGCTCAGGTCGTCCCACCACACCTTGCCCTCCCGGCCACTCCACGAGCCGAGGTAGAGGCGGGCCTCGCGATTCTCCAGGCTGTTGAAGACGATGTGGTACTGCCTCCAGTCCTGCGTGCGCGCCACCCGAAAGGTCTGAAAGCTGACCGAGTGGGCGGAGTCAGAGGTGAGCACTTTCACCTCCGGATCGGCCGGCACCAGGTTCTCGGTCTTCACCCACACCGAAATGTGGTACTGGCGGTACGGCTGCAACTGGATCGGCTGGGAGAGGCGGCAGTGGCGGTGCTCGTTCTTACCGATGCTCTCCATGCGCAGGGAGGTCTTGCCGCTGTGAACCACCTCGTGGTCGGCAAAGGTGGTGACGCCGACATCATCTTGCAGCGTCCAGCCGCGGAAGCGGTTCCCCTCCACCTCCTCGAAATCGGCGTTGGCCACCCGGGGCCGGTCCGGCTCCAAGGTAGCGGTGCCGCCCCGGGCGACGAACACCGCATCCTTCGCGAGGACGCCCTCCATGTAGTTGCGGTCACGGGATCCCCCCATGACGATGGCGATCAGGTCCAGGCCATGCTGCTTGGCGGCGTCTCGCAGTTCGGCCGCCTTCTCCCGGGGAACGTTGTAAGAGAAGGCAACGCCGTTGTAGCCGGCGGCCTTGGCGCGAGGGAAGCGGGCGATCATCCGGTCTACTTCCCTGGGGTTGCTCATGTCGCGCCAGACGAACAGCCAGCGCTTCTGCAGGCCGGCGGGCGCCTCCGCGGCCGTGGCGGGAGCCGGTCGGGGCGCTTGCCAGAGGGCACCCAGCAAGAGAGCGCCGGCAGAAAGGAGGAGCACTCCTCCACCCAGGGAACGATGGCCAACCATGCGACACCTCCGTTTGCAGGCGAATGGGCAGCGTGCGCCCTTCTGTTTACTCCTCCCGCGCTGGAATCCTGCCTGCCCACGGACGGCAGTGAGCCCACACCCGACCATGCACCTGCGGCCCCGGAGGTGAAGTGCCGCGGCGAGGCGGCCGGCAGGCCCGATGGCTCGGGCACTCCGGCCAGTTGCCGGCGGGCGGCCCCCCTCAGCGTTCCTCCGCGCCCCTATGCGGGGGCATTCGCGGCGCTCGGGCGATTCGGTACCTGGGCCTCCGGAATGGGTGGCAGCACGGCCCGGGCCACGCGGAGGACATTGCCCCCGAGGATGCGGCGGATGTCGTCGTCCGAGAACCCGCGCTGCACGAGGCCGACGGTGACCAACGGCCAGTTGGTCCACGCCAGGCTCTGCTGCTGCTCCGGCCGGTTCCACTGCGGGTCGAAGAGGGGGTCGTTCGGCGGCCAGAACGACTCCCACCGGGGCCGCTGCGCCCGGCGCGGGGGCACCTTGCGCCACTCCTCCGCCTCGGCCGCGGCGGTGTAGGCCGTGTCCGACCCAAGGGCCACGTGCTCGGCGCCGAAGGCGCACGCGGCGTACTGCACGTGGTCGAGAAGGCTGCTGATGTCGCCGGCTCCGCCGAGGAAAGCGGGCACCCAGCAGATGCCGACGTAGCCGCCGGTCTCCACGATCGCGCGGATCACCGCATCCGGCTTCGAGCGGCAGTGCGCGTTGAGGGCGCCGCAAACCGTATGGCTGGCCACCATCGGGCGCTCGGAAGCGCGGGCGGCCTCCAGGCTGGTCTGCCAGCCGGAGTGGGCCACGTCTACGATGACGCCCACGCGGTTCATCTCCCGGATAACGGCGCGCCCGAAGTCGCTGAGGCCGGCGTTGGCGGGCTCAGCGCAGCCGTCGCCCAGCATGTTGCGTCGGTTGTAGGTGAGGTGCATCATGCGGATGCCGAGCTGGAAGAAGAGGCGCACGGCCCCCAGCTCCTCCTCAACCGAGCGCCACTCCCCGGGCAGGGGCACCCCGTTCCCCGAGAAGTAGAAGCAGTGTCGGCCCTCGGCTTTCGCCCGCACGATCGCGTCTGGAGTTGCCGCCCGGGAGCAGAAGTCGGGCAACATATCGGCCACGTAGGTGAAGCGGGCCAGCCGCTTCATCAGCGTGAGGGGCGCCTGGCTCTCCTCGCCGGCGTTTTGCACGATGCAGGTGACCCCGGCGGCCTCCCAGGCCGCCATGAACTCCTCCCGCTGGCGCGCGTCGACCACGCACCGTGTCATGTGCATCTCTTCGATCAGGTCCTGCACCGTGGCGTCCGAGGCACCCGCCTCAATGGCGGCCGCCAGGGCATCGCCATCAATGGCGCACCGCGGCGCGAAGCCGTAGGCGTCGCACACCACCGCCTCGCGATGCAGCCCCAGGCCATACTCCAGGTCGCGCTGCGTCGGCTTCAAGATTCCCAGGGCCACCGCACGCGCCCGCTCAATCAACTTGGTCATGCCGACCCCTCCTGCTGCACTCCCCTTCTCGGCCCTGGAGGCCTTCTCCTATGCTGCCACCGAGCGACGCCCGCGATCTCAGGAGGACCAACGTCAGTCGACCACCAGGAAGTCGCCCTGGTCCACCGGCAGCCGAACGGTGGGGCCGGCCTTGGTGCGGGTCACCTCCAGGCGGCCATGCTGGATGCTGCGCACCGAGCGGGCAGCCGGCAGGCCGGGCAGGCCCACCGTCACCGCGCGCTGTGGTTGGTTGCGGAAGCTGATCAGCGTGACGATGGCGCCCAGCGGCCCCTCCTGCAGGGTGGCTTCCACCAGCGGGTCGGAGGTCACCACGTGTCGGGCAACACCGGCGCTTTGGGCAGGCGCGGTGATCAGCGCGCGCAGGGCGCGGGGAAACTGCTCCGGCATGTCGCGGCGGTTTACTTGCGATGGCTGCAGGTAGGCCAGGCCGGCCAGGCCGCCGGCCAGCAGCGCCCGCCCGGCACCCCACTCGCGCCCCACCAGCGCCGGGCTGCCGTCGCTGTAGGTGCCCAGCACCGTGCCCTCGGCATCCGGCTGCAGCGTCTGGCGATAGCAATAGACCGGCAGCGTGGTGCGGGCCACGCCGGGCAGCCCAGTGACCGTGATCGTATCGAGCGGCTGCATCTTGGGCAAATCAGTCGACGGACCGAGCGAGCGCACCGGGCGCTGCAGCTCCGCCCGCGCCACCCCGTAGAGCGCCGACATCGCCGGCAGCGGCTCGCGATACTCGTTGAGCAGGCCGCCGCCACCGCTGCCGATCAGCGTGCCGCCGCCCCGCACCCACTCGACCAGGGCCGGCACGGCCGCCGCCACGATCTCCTGGCCCACCAGGTAGACCACCTTGTAGCCAGCCAACCCGCCCGCGGCCACATCCTCATCGGTGACCACGTCCACCGGGAAGTGCGCGTGGCGCAGGGCCAGCCATAGTGCCTTGCGTTCGTGGTTATCGACGTTCTGCTGCGCCCAGTAGAGGCTGTTGGCCTTCTCCGGCTCGGTGCTGGTGAGCAGGTCCTCGGTGTTCCAGACGTCGGAGGCGGAAGGGATGAGGATTGCCACCTCGGCGCGGCGCATGCGGGCGCGGTAGAGGCGCTCGTCCACCTGCGAGGCCGCCGAAAGGATGCGGTGGATCGACCGGAAACTGTCACGGCTCTCCAGGAAGTCGATGTAATCGCACGTCGCGTAAGCCTGGTGGTAGATGGCGAAGTGGTCGATCATCTTTGCCTGATGGCCGAGGGCAAAGTAGTTCATGCGCAGCAGGTGCTCGGCGCTCTCGCCGGGGTCGGGAATGGTGTAGAAGCAGTAGGGCGCCTGATGGTAATCGGCGGCGTGCCGGAGGGCGGTGAGCAGGTAGCCGTAGCTCTGCGGCGAGGCCTCTGGCACCTGCCACCACCAGTCTTCCGACCAGGGCATGCTCATGCCGCCATCCCGGAAGAGGTGGATCCACTTGCGCGCGTCAGGCCACACCGAGAGGTGGGGGCTGAAGTTGGCGCCGGTCACCGTTCCCGGCGGGAAGACGGCCTCCACGATGCGCGTTTGCTCGGCCAGCTCCCGGGCCCAGAGCCGGTAGCGGAAGGTGCCCGATTCGTAGAGTAGCTTCGGCTTATCCGGGGGCAGCGGCCCACCCAGGCGCACGTAGCGCCACTGCTCGGCGGGCGGTAGGGCGCGGGCCGCCAGTTCATCCTCTGGGCGCACGAAGTCGAGCGGGTCAAGCCCCTTCTCCTTCAGGTAAGCAACGAAGGCGGCATCCTGCTCGGCCGGCGGCGTCGTCAGCTTGATGTCGATCTCATCGCCGAAGTTGACCAGGCGCACGTACTCCCACAGCCCCGCCTCCTTCAGCTTCCGGGCCTGCCCGGCCAGGTCGTCGCTGTGGTGGGCGATGATCGCGCGCTGGGGCTCCACGCCCATCTGCCGCAGCGCCTCGATCTCTTCGCCGTCGCGCGCGAACTGCGTCAGGTTGCCATAGCCCAGCCGGCGCACGATCTCCGCCTGCAGGCGCTCCAGGCGAGTGGGGTTCTTCAGCGCCAGCCACGATTGGTGGCAGATGAAATGGAGGTAGCGCGGCGCTTTGGGCGTCGGCCCAAAAGAGTCGATCCACTGAAGCTGCTGCTCCGCGGCCTCTTCGAGGGTCCAGATGCGGCGGCTGCGCGTCGGGTCTACCGGGATCAACAGCCCGAGGGTGGGCAGGCGGGGCGGGTTCGCGAACCAGACGGCGTAGCCGATCA
>JAAZEB010000173.1 GCA_012512505.1 Armatimonadota bacterium
CCGCCGGAGTCGGTCAGCACCAGCGTCGCGCGCTTCATCAGGTGGACCCACGGCAGGTACTCCTGCGGCTCCACCAGCAGAATACGCGGCAGCCCCTCCAGTTCCTCCCGGATTACCCCGCGCACCACCGGGTTCTTGTGCATCTGGAAGATCGCCTGCACGTCCGGGAACGCCTCGACGATCGCTTTCACCGCGCGGCTGATGTTGCGGATCGGCTCGCCCCAGTTCTCGCGCCGGTGCGCCGTCACCAGGAGGGTGCGGCGGCCCTCGAACGACACCGTGGCCAGCGGCCCCTCGGTGAAGGTGAACGGCTGCGCCGCCGTGGCCAGGAGCGCGTCGATGACGGTGTTGCCGGTGACGAAGATGTCGTCGTCGGCCACCCCATCGGCAAGCAGGGCGGCGCGCGCCCGCTCCGTTGGCGCAAAGTGCAGGTCGGCCAGGCGGGTGGTCAGGCGGCGGTTCATCTCCTCGGGGAAGGGGTTGTACTTGGTGTCGGTGCGCAGGCCGGCCTCCACGTGGCCCACCGCGATCTGGTGGAAGAATGCTCCCAGGCTGGCAGCGAAGGTGGTGAGGGTATCGCCCTGCACCAGCACCAGGTCAGGCCGCTCCGCCTCCAACACCGGCTCCAGGCGCTCGAGGGCGCGGGTGGCGATCTGGGTGAGCGTCTGCCGGGGCAGCATGATGTTCAGGTCGTACTCCGGCTCGATCTGGAAGATCTGCAGCACCTGGTCCAGCATCTCCCGGTGCTGGGCGGTCACCGCCACCACGACGCGCACCTGTTGCGGGAAGCGGCGCAGTTCGGCCACCACCGGCGCCATCTTCAGCGCGTCCGGCCGGGTACCAAAGACCGTCATCACCTTCAGCGGTTCAGCCATATCACAACCCCACGCTCCTGTTCGCGATCCGGGCGCCGGCACGACGACCCGGCTCCAGCTCCTGAACCTCTACGGCCGGTGGCGCCCACCGTGGTCGGTTTCATCCAATCGTGTAGCGGAAGATGGCAAACGCCACCGCGCAGAGGCAGAAGGTCACCAGCCAAAGGACGAAGACGGTCTGGCGCTGGGTGAGCCCCCGGTCCAGCAGGCGGTGATGCAGGTGCCCCTTGTCGGCGGCAAAGATCGGCCGGCGTTCGCGCGCGCGCCGGACGATGGCGAAGGAGGTGTCGAAGATCGGCACCCCCAGCGCCAGGATCGGCACCACCATCGCGATCAGCACCGGGATCTTCAGCACGCCGATGATCGACGAAGTGGCCAGCACGAAGCCGAGGACGTAGGCGCCCACCGTGCCCATGAAGATGCGCGCCGGGTTGAAGTTGTGCCGCAGAAAGCCGATCGCCCCGCCGCCGGCGGCGGCGGCGACAAGCGCCACATGGGGCTGGCCGGCCGTGGTCGCCATCAGGGCGATCGTGGCGGCGGCGATCGCGCTGATGCCGGCGGCCAGGCCATCCATGCCGTCGATCAAGTCCACCGCCTTGGTGATGCCCATGATCCAGAAGACGGTGATGAACGCCCCCAGGTCGCCCAGGAAAAGGACGCCGCCGGTCGGGTCGAACGGATTGGAGACGAACTCCACCTTCACCCCGAGGAACATCGCCGCGGTGGCGGCGATCCCCTGGCCGGCGAGCTGCAGCGCGGGCGACAGGTCGTACAGGTCATCCAGGGCGCCGACCACCGCGATCAGCAGGGTGCCCAGGAGGATGCCCACCACCGCCCGCTTGGCGCTGGGGAAGCTGACCAGCGAGACCCCAAGCAGGCTGGCAACCCACCACACCAGCACGATCGCCCCGGCGAAGGCAACCACCATGGCGATCCCGCCCCAGCGCGGGATGGCGCGCTGATGGATGTCGCGGGCACGTGGTGTCTGCACCGCCCCCACCCGCGTCGCCAGCTTGCCGACCCAAGGCGTGAGCAGGTAGGCAATCAGCGCCGCTGCCGCGAAGCCGCCGATCACCAGCATCTTCGCCAGAACCGCTTGGTGTCCCTGGAACTCCATGGCTAGGGTCCGTCATCTCCCTATGGACGGGATTCACTGCCGGCCGGCTCGCCCGCCGCGCTGGCGCCGGGCGGCAGCCGCTGGGGGCGCCTCGCGAGCCCTCCGGCGTCGGGTGAGGGGCTGGGCGGCTCGCGGCCGCCACGGCGAACGGCCTACCAGGTGTAGAGGGGGAAGCGTGCCGTCAGCGCCTGCACCGCCGCGCGCACGTCAGCCTTCACCGATTCGCTTTCTCGCCCCACCAGCGCCGTATCGATCAGCCGGGCGATGGTGACCATCTCCGCCTCGCCCATGCCGCGCGTGGTGACGGCCGGGGTGCCGATGCGGATGCCGGAGGTCACCGCCGCCTTCTCCGGGTCGTTCGGGATCATGTTCTTGTTCACGGTGATCCCTACCTCGTCCAGCACCTGCTGGGCTTCCCGGCCGGTCACCCCCTTCGGGCGCAGGTCCACGAGCATCAAGTGGTTATCGGTGCCGCCGGAGACTAGGCGATAGCCCAGATCGGCAAACGCGGTGGCCATGGCGCGGGCGTTGCGCACGACCTGGCGCTGGTACTGGGCAAACTCCGGGGTGGCGGCCTCGCGCAAGCAGACGGCCGTTGCGGCGATGACGTGCATCAGCGGGCCGCCTTGCATCCCGGGCATCACCATCTTATCAATCGCTGCCGCGTACTGCTGCTTGCAGAGGATGAGACCGGCGCGCGGCCCGCGGAGCGTTTTGTGGGTGGTGGTGGTCACGAAATCGGCGTGGGGAACGGGGGAAGGATGCTCCCCGGCGGCCACCAGGCCGGCGATGTGCGCCATATCCACCATCAAGTAGGCCCCAACGCTCTTGGCCACGGCCGCGAACCGCTCGAAATCGATCACCCGGGGGTAGGCGCTGGCGCCGGCAACGATGATCTTCGGCCGGTGCTCTTGCGCCAGGCGGGCCAGCGCGTCGTAGTCGATCCGCTCCGTCTCCGGGTCCAGACCATAGGAGACCACGCGGAACAGCTTGCCGGAGAAGTTGACCGGGCTGCCGTGGGTGAGGTGACCACCGTGGGCCAGGTTCATGCCAAGGATCGTCTCGCCCGGCTGCAGCATCGCCAGGTAAACGGCCATGTTGGCCTGCGAGCCAGAGTGCGGCTGCACGTTGGCGTGCTCGGCGCCAAAGAGCGCCTGGGCGCGGGAGATTGCCAGTTCCTCGGCGAGATCGACGTTCTCACAGCCACCGTAGTAGCGGCGCCGGGGGTAGCCCTCGGCATACTTGTTGGTGAGGACGCTGCCTTGCGCTTCCAGGACAGCGCGCGACACGAAGTTCTCGGAGGCGATCAGCTCGATGTTCTGCTGCTGGCGGCGCTTCTCCAGGTCAATGGCGCGGGCGATCTCCGGATCGACCTGCGACAGGGGACGGGTGGCACTCGCGGCCGCGGCGCCGTCCGTCTTCTCGATCAGCTCCATGATCAGTTGTGTTCCCTCTCCACGCCGTGAGGCCGGCGCTTACGCCGTATTATACCACGAATCGGCACCGGCGGAATACCCGGGCAGCGCGGTCGCCGCGGGGGGAGCAGTGGCCCTGCCCCGGCGATGCAAAAGCTCCGGAACACAGATCCGGTTGTGTTGCCCGCCTCCTCCAGAAAGCGCTCGTAGGAAGCGTCTCCAACGCCTCGCGGTCGGATCGCCGGCGTCCCGCCGGCCGCCGTAAGAGACGTACCCTCGGTGTAGGATGCGTCTCCTACGCCGAGAGAGTAGCGAGGGTGCCGTGGCGACGCGGCCGCCCGGCAGAAGCCCGATGGCTCGGGCACTCCGGTCTATTGCCCGGGAGAGTAGCGGAGCGCCGCAGCAATGCGGCTTCCTAACAGTGTGAAGCCCGATTGCTCTGGCACTCCGGCCCGTTGCCTGGGGGAGTACCCCCTCGGCATCGGAGACGCTTCCTATGGGGGCCGGC
>JAAZEB010000174.1 GCA_012512505.1 Armatimonadota bacterium
CCGGCCGTAGGGTTGGGAACGAATTTCCCCCGCTTCACGCCCGACCAGCGTCCCGGGAACAGGCGTTTGTGCCAGTAGATCACGTCCGTGGCCTGGTCGCCGATGGGCAGTAGCGGTGTCGAGGCCCACAGCGGCCAGCCGTCCGGCGACCGCCACAGGGGGCGCAGCGGCAGGGGCAGCCGATACGCCGCGCCCTCACGCGGCGGCAGGCCGCGCCCCGTGGTCGCCTCCTGCACCACAGCCCAGGCGAGCACGTTCTCCAGGTGCGGATAATCGTAGTGCGCCACCTGCGCGTTGGCACGCAGCACCGCCGTCACCCGCAGCGGTTCCATCTCCAGCTCGGCGTATCTGGCCGCGTGCGCGGCCAGCGCCGGATACTCGATCAGTTGCATCGTTTCATTCCTCGCCGCGCCCCCAAGGCGCGGCATTCCTCCGCGTCGAAGAGCCACCAACGCCCCCCCGGCTTGCGGCGCGCGCGCTTCAGCTTGCCGGCGCGTGCCAGCTTCGTGAGACCCTGCGGCGTCATCCGCGCGAGCCGCGCCGCTTTCCCCGAGGTGAGGTAGCGCCCCTCGGTGCTGGCCCAGATGCCCAGTTTGTTCTGCTTCTGCCACACTGCCTTCTCAGTACGCCCCAAGAGGCCGGCGATCTCAGCGGTGGTGTGCGTATGCACCAGGTCGCGCAGGCGCAGCACCTCATACGGCGTCCAGGGCCGCCCGCGGCGATCCTCGTGGGCATCCCGCAGCCCGGGATCGGTGGCTCGCGGCGGCCAGCGGAGCTTGTGCTCGTGCCAATACCACCACGGGCCGACCGTGAGCACCGCCGGCCACTCGTGCCCGGCTTCCGGCGGCGCGACGATGGCCCCGAAGCGGCGCGTGCCAACCTCGCATCCACAGAGGGTGCAGCCGTCGCGCGCCGGAACCTCGAAGAGCGGCTGCTGCAGCGCCGTCTGGATCTCTTCGATTGCTTCGGCGGCACTGCACCGCGGATGCACGCGCTTCTGGTACTGCGTTACCGCGTGCGGGGTCACGAAGTAGGGGCGCTCGAAGTGCATCATGCGCCCCTTATCAGCGCGCGTCAGCTGCTTGCGGGTGCAACGGCTTGGCGCGTGGAAGCCGCATCAGGCACGTCTCGTCACCCAGCGTATACTCGCATTGCCGGCGATGCGTGGCCGCGCTCATCATGCCGTCGTTCTCGATATACCACCCTGGATTGCGCCTGGGCCTAGCGTTGAGCGCATGCCAGACGTTTATTCTGTCGAACATCCGGTAGTCGAAACGCGGCTTCTCGCCACCGAGCGGCGTGCAGGGCTGCGGAATGAATGGCGTCCACTTGATCCGCAGCGAGACGTTCGTTCGCAGCGGGAGCGCCATCACCCGTTTCATCAGGCGCTCAAAGCTCTTGAAGTCGGCCGCTTTTTCCCACGGGTAGGCCCAGATAAAGAAGATCTTGAAGTTGACATGCCCCCGCTCTAGCATCATCGAGAAGTAGCGCACGATGGAGTCATCGGTGATCGGCTTGTTGACGCGCTGCCGCACCTCCTCCGACATGCCGTCGATGCCGACGCGGATGAGCATGTTTGGCGGAATGTCCGGTAGCCCGCGCCGCAAGACGCTATCGATGCGCATCGAGCTGAACCCGGCCGCGAAGCCGCGCTCGCGCAGGTGCGCGTAGAGTTCGTGATACTTTGGGTGCGATGCCTCATCGGGTGCGTAGAAGTTGATCTTGCGGGTGATGCTGGTATCCGCCTGCGCCAGCACCCCGCGCAGATGGTCCTCGCTGTAGAGTCGAAACGGCGTGCTGTGCCCGAGTTCGCAGAAGTGGCACGAATAGGGGCAGCCGCGGGCCATCTCGACATACCACGCCGCCGACAATGTGCCGGGCCTGTTGAGGTATGGCGGGTTGTCTGGCAGCGGGCGCTCAACGTTGGCCGGCGGCAGCGGATCGCCGCGTCGATGCTCCGGGCAGATAATCGTGCCAGGCAGCGCCGCGAGCGACTCGATCTTGTTGGTGGCTTCCAAGGCTCGCAGCGCCGGGCCGATCCAGCTTTCCCCTTCGCCGACACAGATTGCATCGGCGAAGGGGATGACCGGTCGCGGGTTGTTGACCATCGGGTGCCCGCCCAAAATGCGCCAGCGTGCCAGCTTTGGAAGCGTCGCAACACGTGGGTAGTCGGTGCAGTGATGCACCGAAATCAACTCCACGTCGTATCCGGCCTTTGGCCTGCGCAGCACATCCACCGCGTAGCCGGCGCGGCGGGCGTGTTCGCGGATGTAGAACGCTCCGATAGACCCAGCGTCCGCATCGGCGCAAGGCTCCATCATGCAAACGCGCATCGTCGGGCCTCCTAACTAATGATCATCTTCCCAGTGCAGAGGCTGCCGTCGATAAGGCCGGCGCGCAGCTTGTCGCGGTTGTCGGCCAGGTAACGCTCGTAGGCTTCCGCCAGCGCCGCCGCCTCAGCCGCGTCCGGGCCCGCCAGCCAAGCGAA
>JAAZEB010000175.1 GCA_012512505.1 Armatimonadota bacterium
CTCCAGCAGCTTGCGCTTGCGGGTGATGTCGCCGCCGTAGCACTTGGCGATCACGTTCTTGCGCAAGGGGCTGATCCGCTCCGCGGCGATCACCTTGTTCCCGATCGCCGCCTGGATGCGAATTTCGAACTGCTGGCGCGGCAGGATGCCCTTCAGGCGCTCCACAAGCTGCTTGCCACGCAGATAGGCCCGGTCGCGGTGGGTGATGAAGGAGAGCGCGTCCACCGGCTCGCCGTTGAGCTGGATGTCCAGCTTCACCAGGTTCGACTCCGCGTATCCCTTGAAGTCGTAGTCAAAGGAGGCATACCCCTTCGTCCGGCTCTTGAGCTGGTCGAAGAAGTCCATGATGATCTCGGAGAGCGGCAAGTCGTAGCGCAGGAGGACGCGCTGTGGCGCCGGATGCTCCAGGCTGCGGTAGATACCGCGCCGCTCCTGACATAGCTCCATGCACGGCCCGATGTGGTCGGCGGGAGCGATGATCATCGCCTCGACGTAGGGCTCCTCAATCTTCTCGGTCTTGTTCGGCGGCGGCAGCGCGGCCGGGTTGTCCACGTTCACCACCTGGCCGTCGGTGGTCGTCACCCGGTAGACCACGCTGGGGGCGGTAGCCACCAGGTCCAGCTCGAACTCGCGCTCCAGGCGTTCCTGGATGATCTCCATGTGCAGGAGGCCAAGGAAGCCACAGCGGTAGCCGAAGCCGAGCGCCACCGACGACTCCGGCTCGAAGGTGAGCGCCGCGTCGTTGAGCTGCAGCTTCGCCAGGGCGTCTTTCAGATCCGGGTAGTCGTTGCTGTCCACCGGATAAAGGCCGCAGAAGACCATCGGCTTGGCGCGCTTGTAGCCGGGCAGCGGCGCCGCGGCCTGCCGCTTGGCATCGGTGATCGTGTCGCCCACCTGACACTCCGTCACCGACTTGATCCCCGCGGTGACGAAGCCAACCTCGCCGGCGCGCAGCTCCGCAACCTGCTCCATGCGCGGGCGGAAAACGCCGACGGTGGCCACCTCGAACGGCTTGCCGGTAGACATCATCCGGATCGGCTGCCCAGGCCGGAGGACGCCGTCCACCACGCGCACGTAGGCGACCACGCCGAGGTAGGTGTCGAAGTGCGAATCGAAGATGAGGGCGCGCAGCGGCGCCTCGGGATCCCCCGACGGAGGCGGAATGCGCTCCACGATCGCTTCGAGGATCTCCTCGGTACCGATCCCCTCGCGGGCACTGGCCAGCAGGGCGTCGGAGGCGTCGAGGGCCAGCGACTCCTCAATCTCCTGCTTCACGCGCTCCGGGTCCGCCGCCGGCAGGTCGATCTTGTTGATAACGGGCAGCAGCTCTAGATTGTTGTTCAGCGCCAGGTTCACGTTGGCGAGCGTCTGCGCCTCCACGCCCTGGACGGCATCCACCACCAGGAGCGCGCCTTCGCAGGCCGCCAGCGAGCGCGACACCTCGTAGGCAAAGTCGACGTGCCCGGGCGTGTCAATCAAGTTGAGGGTGTACTCCTCGCCGTCGCGCGCGCGGTACTGGAGGCGCACCGCCGTCATTTTGATCGTGATGCCGCGCTCGCGCTCCAGATCCATCGAGTCGAGCACCTGCTCCTGCATCTCTCGCTGGGAGACGGTGCCGGTCAACTCCAGAATCCGGTCGGCCAGGGTCGACTTGCCATGATCGATATGAGCAATGATGCAAAAGTTACGAGTATGCCGCTGCCGATTATCCATAGGTCCACGCGGATTCTAACAGAAGGGGGGCCCCATGTCAACGAAGCACCGGGCGAGCAGCCCCCGCCGGCCAGCCGCGCGGCCGCCCGGTCGCGAGCGGTTTCCCGTGGCAAAGCACCGGCCAATCGGCCAGGCCAGGCGCGGCAATGCCTCCCTGGGGACCAGGCGTGCGGATCTCGCGCAGGAGAGAGCCTTCGATCCGGATGACCGCAAGACCGCCAGGGCTAGGTCACTCGACCGGGGCAAGAGAGGCGGTTGCATCCTCGCCTTCGGCATCCTCGGTTGCTCGCGCGTCTTGTACCAGGCTGTGGGCGCCCACCGGGCGCTTCCAGAGGCCAGCGTAGTAGCAGCCCATGCTCACCAGCATCGAGGCCACGGAGCTGGCGGCCATTGCCCACCACACCCCTTCCCCCCGACCCATGCGCGCCGTCAGGTAGGCCGCCAGTGGCACGCGCACTACCCACAGCGACACCAGGGCGATCAGGGTGGTCGCCAGGGTATGCCCGGCGCCGTTCAGCACGCCGTTCCCCACAAAGAGCACCGCCATGAAGATGTAGGAGGCGCCGATGATCCGCAGGTAACTGATGCCGATCCGCATCACCTGGGCGTCGTCCACGAACATCCGCAGCAGCAAGTGCGGCGCCAGCAGCATCAGCGCCATCAGCGGCAGGGTCACTCCCCCGCTCAAGGCGATCCCCCAGCGGAACACCTCCGGCACCCGGTTCAGGCGCCCGGCACCGATGTTCTGACCCACCAGCGTGGCCACCGCCATGCTGAACGTCATCGCCGGCAGGAAGGCGATCTGGTCGATCCGCAGCGCGGCGCCGAACGCCGCCGTCGCGTTTTCGCCAAAGGCGTTGACAAAGCCGGTGACGAAGAGCATCCCAATCGAGATGAACGACTGCTGCACCGCCGAGGGGAAGCCGATCTTCAGCAGCAGCCAGGCCGTGGGCCAGTCGGCGCGCAGCTTCCGCCAGTTGGGAGCCACCACGTGGTCCTTATGGTGCAAGTAAAGGAAGAGCGCCACCACCCCCAGCGCCTGCGCCGACACACTGGCAACCGCCGTGCCGTTGAGGCCCAGGCGCGGGAAGCCCAGCCAGCCGAACATCAGGATCGGATCGAAGATCGCGGTGAGCAGCAGCGACCCCGCCTGGAAATAGAGCGGCGTCTTCGAGTCGCCCACGCCGCGCAGCATCGAGACCACTAGGAAGGTGCCGAAGCCGAACGGCATGAAGAGCAGGAAGATGCGCATGTAGCTGATCGCCTCCGGGAGCACGCCCGGCGGCGTCTGCATCCGGCTGAGGATCAGGGGGGTCAGCAGCTCGCCGACAGGAAGGAGCACGGCGCTGATGCCGATCGCCAGCGCCACCGAGGTCTGCACCACCACCTTCAGCCGGGCCCAGTTGCGCGCGCCCGCGTACTGGGCCACCAGAATGCCGGTGGCCATCGTCAGCCCGCCGGCCACGGCCAGCAGCACGAACACCACCGGAAAGCTGACGGTGACCGCGGCCAACTCGCGCTTGCCCAGCCCCTTGCCCACCCAAACCGCGTTGATGATGCTGTAGGCGGTCTGGATCAGGTTGCCTGCCAGCATCGGCAGGGAGAACGTGACCAGGTGCCGGGGGATGCTGCCCTGGGTGAGATCATGCCCGAAACGAGCGGAAGAGTGCGTTGATTCCGACATGCTGTCCTTCGTCCCTTATATCAATGCATCGCTGGCAGCACGGCCGGAAACCAAAGGGGATGCAGCCGCCCAGCAAAAGGTAAGTATACTCCCCGGACGGCCGATGGGTCAAGACGAAAAACGAACAACGAAGCAGGCGGCTACAGCGGCAGGGAGAGCTGGGCCTCCGCCCGGGCGTGCCGGTACTGCCCGGTGGTGGAAACAGAGGCGTGCCCGAGGGTGGCAGCCACGCTCTCAATCGGCACACCGCGTGCCAGGGCGTGGCTGGCGTGGGCGCGGCGCAGCGCGTTGGGCGACACGTCCCCGGCGATCTCCGCTCGCACGGCGGCCTGGCGCACCACCCGGTGGGCCTGCACCGGCGTGAGCGCCCCGCCCCGGCGCGAGGCGAACACCGGCGCCGTGGCGTCTGCGTCGCCCCGCAGCGCCAGCAGCGCGCCCGAGAGTGGGGCCGGCAAGGGAACGACGCGCGCCCTCCCCTTGCTGCGCAGGGTAACCAACACCGTGCCGTCGCTTTGTGCCGCCACGTCTTCCCAGGTCAGCGCGCACACCTCGGAGACGCGCGCGCCCACCTCATAGAAGACTCTCAACAGCACGCGGTTGCGGGGGTTGGTTTCCAGGGCGATCAGGCGGGCCACTTCCTCCTCGGTGAGGGCTGGCTCCGCCGGCGGGCTCGGCTGACGGGGCGGCCGCAGCTCAATGCCGACGCTGGCACGCAGGTAGCCTACCCGCCAGGCACACGCCAGCAGCGACCGCACCACCGCCAGGTGCCGCCGCCGCGTGTTCGGCGCCACCGTAGCCAGGCTATCCACAAACGCCTGGACATCCGACTGCCTCACCTCGGGGAGCGGCTTGCCCAGCGCCTGGAGAAACTGCTCGGCATCCGCCGCGTAGGCCCGCCGGGTGTGCGGGCTCCGCCCGCGCAGCCAGAGGTCGATCATCTGCGCGTCGGAGGTCACCGGCCCGGTAGGTTCCACCTCCTCGCGCACCAACACCAGCTCGTTGTCGGCCATCCTCTGCCTCCAGAGCGGGGTAGGGACCACAGGGGGTGCCGTAAGGATGTTCGCGGCCGGCCCACGCGTTCCTACCGGTCTGCCGGGCAGGCGAACGTATAATGCCCGGATTGCAGCGTGAAGATGGTAGCGCCTGCCTCCACGCGCACGAGGCGCACCCCTTCCGCGCGAGCGGCAGGCTTTCCGCCCTCGGTGATCACCTCCGGACGCGCGCACGGCATGTAAGCCGTCGCCGTGCTGTTCGGCGGCACCCGCACGCGCCAGCGGAAGCGCCCGCCCTCGCGGCGCCAATCACTGACGATCGTGCCGTAGGGCGACCGGTAAGTAGCCCGGACAAAGCGCAGGTCGCCCACCGGGTGCGGACGCAGGATCACGTGCTGGAAGCCTGGCGCCGCCGGGTCCGGGTTGATACCAGCCAGCGCCTTATAAAACCAGGCGCTGATGTCGCCGAACATGACGTGGTTCCGCGAGGCGGCCCCGCGCCAGTCTTCCCACAACGTCGTCGCCCCCTGGCGAATCCAGTAGCCGTAGCTGGGGAAGGTGGTCTGAGTGGCGACACGGTAAGCAAGGTCTGCCCGGCCCCCCTCGGTGAGCGCGTGGAAGAGGTACTTCGCCCCCAGGATGCCGGTGTCCAGGTGGTCTTCCTGCCGTTCGATATCCGCCACCAGCTTGCCCAGCACGCGCTCTCGCTCGTCGGGGTCCACCATCCCCTGGAAGAGGGCGCCACTCAACGCCGTCTGGCTGTTGTTGGCAACGCCGCCATCCTCGCGCACAAACGCCTGCCGAAACGCCTGCCGGATCTGCGCCGCCAGGGCGGCATACTGTTCGGCCTCGGCATGCTTCCCCAACAGGCGCGCTGCCCGCGCGACGGTGAGGGCGTCCACGTAGTAGTAAGCGGTGGAGGTGACGGCGACCGGGGTCTCAGTCTTCGCCGGCACCCAGTCCCCCAGGCCATAGTCTACCAGGTGGTCCTTCGCGCGGGTGGTCAGGTAGTCCACGTAACGCTTCATGCCGGGATAATGCTCGGCAAGGACGCGCGTGTCGCCGCAGTAGACGTACAGGTACCAGGGGATGAGGACGTAGGCGCTATCCCAGGCCGGGCCGATGCCGTAGCCCCAACCGGAGGTGGGCACAATGCCGGGCAGCTCGCCATTCGGGCGCTGCTCGTCTTTGAAGTCGTTCATCCAACGGGCGTAGGCGGCGGCGCTGTGCCAGTTGAACAGGCCCTGCTCCGCCGCCAGGTGGGCATCGCCGGTCCAGCCGTTCTTCTCGCGCTGCGGGCAGTCGGTGGGATAGCCGACGAAGTTGCTGCGGTACGCCCAGAGGGTGAGCCGCTGGATCCGGTTCAGCAGGTCGTTGGAGCACGCAAAGGTGCCAGCCGGGGCGAAGTCGGTGTGGACCACCCGCCCGCGGAGGCTATCGAGGGTGGGCCGGCCGGGGAAGCCGGTCACCTCCACGTAGCGGAAGCCGTGGTAGGTGAAGCGCGGCTCCCACACTTCCAACCCCTGCCCCTTCAAGATGTAGACATCGGTCTGGAACGGCCCCTGGTAGACGAGCGTCTCGATCTCGCCGCGGGTCAGCATCCCCTCGGCATCGAGGCGCTCGCCGTAGCGCAGCGTCACGCGCGTGCCGGCCGGGCCCCTCACCCGAAGCTGTGCCCACCCGGCAAACGCCTGCCCCAGGTCGAAGATGAAGACGCCCGGCTTGGGCTCGCTGAGGCGCACCGGCTTCAGCGTCTGCGTCACCCGGATCGGCAGCGCCGTCTGGGAGCGCAGCAATCGCGAGTCGGCAGCCGTTGGC
>JAAZEB010000176.1 GCA_012512505.1 Armatimonadota bacterium
GATGTGGGGTCTGGAGCTGCAAGACGCGGCCGGGGCGCCCGACCGGCAGCGAGCCGGCCGCGTGGTGGTGGAGGCGCTGCGCCGGGGCATCATCCTGCTGCCCGCCGGCGCGCATGGCAACGTGCTGGAGCTGGTGCCCCCCTACACCATCACCGAGGAGCAGCTCCAGTTCGCCCTCGACGTGCTCCGCGCGGTGTTGTGAGGCAGGCGAGGGCTCCACTTGCCGGCAGCGCAGCACGCCCGGCTACTCGCCGAAAACGCTCATCACCTGCGGCGCGAAATGCTCCATGATGACGGCACGCCGCGGCTTGAGCGAGGGGGTGAGCTCGCCCAACTCGATGGTGAAGTCGCGCTCCAGCACGGCAAAGCGCTTGATCCGCTCGTAATCCGCCGCGCCCTCGGTGAGCCGGTCGATCTCGGTCCGCAGCAGGCGCCGCACCTCCGGGTGAGCGGCCAACTCGGCGTTGGTGAGCCGCGCCAGTCCGTCGCGGGCGCGCAGCGAGTCGAACCGGGGCACGATCAGGGCCCCGACGGTGCTCCGCTGATCGCCCAGCAGCACCGCCTCGGCGATGTAAGGGCTGGTCTTCAGCCGCACCTCAATCGGCTGGGGCGCCACCTTCTTGCCGGTGGAAAGCACGAGGATGCTCTTCTTCCGGTCGGTGATGTGGAGGCGACCAGCATCATCGAGGTAGCCGACGTCACCGGTGTGGAACCACCCATCCGGGTCGATGGCGGCCGCCGTCTCCTCCGGCTTGCCCCAGTAGCCCTTCATGATGCTGGGGCCACGGGCGCAGATCTCGCCGTCGTCGGCAACGCGCACCTCCACGTTGTAGAGCGAGGGTCCTACCCCCTCGGGCCGGGCATCGGAGGGCACGTTCACCGCGATGACGGGCGAGGTCTCGGTGAGCCCGTAGCCCTGCAGCACGGTGAGGCCCAGGGCGAGGAAGAACTCGGCGGTCTCCTTTGGCAGCGGCGCGCCGCCGGCGACGAAGTAGCGGATGCGCCCGCCGGCGCGCGCCCGAATGCGTCGCAGCACCAGGCGGTCGGCCAGCCGATACTGGGCGGTGAGGGCCGGGGAGACGAAGCCTCCTTCCAGGCGGGTCCGGCAGCGAGCCATCGCCACCGACAGCGCCCAGTCGAAGAGGCGGCGCTGCAGCGGCGGTGCCTTGGCGGCGGTCTCCAGGATGCGCTGCTGCATGTTCTCGAAGAGGCGCGGCACACTCATCATCAGGGTCGGCCGCACTTCTTCCAGGTTGCGCGCCACGCTGAAGATGCTCTCGGCATAGTAGATGGCGGCACCGTTGCGCAGCGCCAGGTAGTAGCCGGCCATGCGCTCGAAGATGTGCGACAGCGGCAGGAACGAGAGGAACACGTCGCGCTCGCTGATGTGCAGCACGCGGTCGGCACCCTCGAGGTTGGCCAGGATGTTCCCATGGGTGAGCATCGCCCCCTTGGGCTCGCCGGTGGTGCCGGAGGTGTAGACGATGGTCGCCAGCGTCTCGCGGGTGAGGGCAGCCGTCCGGCGCTCCGCCTCGGCGGTGGCTTCGGCATCGACCCCCAACGCGGCCAGCGTCTCCAGGCAATACTCGCCGGGCAGCGTTTCACCATCGAAGGCGACGAGGTGCTCCAGGGTAGGGATGCGCTCCCGCAGCTCGCGCGCCATCTTCAGCCGGTCCTTGCCGCCCACGCAGAGGACCCGGGCGCCGCAGTCGCGCAGGATGTACTCCGCCTGCGCGGAGGGCAGCGTGGCGTAGAGGGGCACCAGCACGGCCCCGGCGGCCAGGGTGCCCAGGTCGGTGAGCGCCCACTCGGGGCGGTTCTCGCTCATCAGCGCCACGCGGTCGCCCGGCTGCACGCCGAGCTTCACCAACGCCGCGGCGATCCGGCGCACGCGCTCGGCGGCGTCGGCATAGGAGATCGGTTGGTACTTGCCGTCCACTTTGGCCGCGAAAGCCGTTGCCTCGGGGTGGCGCTCTCCCGTCCGGAAAAACATCGCGACCAGGCTGTTCTGTTCCACCGTCGTGCCTCCCGCAAGGTAGCGCTCGCCGCGGCCAGGGCCCTGCGTCCTGGCCGTCCGGCGCGCCTGCCTGACTATGGCATAGTTACCCCTTCGCCACCCAGCACGCGATCTCCCGCCTGCCATTAGGAAGCAAGCGCACAGAGAACGCGCCCCCGTCGGCGTCCGGTCGGAGCGCCGGCGTCCCGCCCACCCCCGCCAGAGGAGGCGTCTCCCAACGCCGAGAGGTCGGAGCGCCGGCGTCCCGCCGGCCACCCCGTAGGAGGCGTCTCCCAACACCGACCATCTCCGACTCCAAGAGGCAATCCGCATCCCCTGCGAGCTGGCAGGGCCTTTTCATTTAGGGTGAGGGGGGTATAGAATAGGTAGGAGCCTCGCAAGCCGGTGCTATTCAGAGGAGGACGAGAATGGGCGGAGATGCAGAGTGGCCTCCTGGTTCCCTGGCGGCAGCCC
>JAAZEB010000177.1 GCA_012512505.1 Armatimonadota bacterium
CTCCCCCGCTGCCTCGCTGGCCACGCCAGCCGGCGCCTTCTGCCTGCCAGCCATACGATTGTCCTGCCGGTATTGGGGACAAGGGGCAGTCCGAGGCTTGGCAGTGGCGGCGCCGTCTGCTATAATGAAACTAGGCGTGCCCGATGCCGGACGCGCCAGCCGGCGCGCTCTGATCTCGGAGGAATGCGCCCGGCCTCACACACCAGGTGATACTTGATGAAGGCAGCACGTCTGCACGCTCCGCGTGATATCCGCATTGAGGAGATCCCCACGCCACGGCCCGCGGCGGGCGAGGTGCTCGTCCGCGTCCGTGCCGTCTCGATCTGTGCTTCCGACTGGCGCCTCTACACCGACGGACACTCCGGCGGCGTGGTGCCAGACCACCCGATCATCCAGGGCCACGAGTTTGCCGGCGACGTGGTCGCCCTGGGGGAGGGCGTGACCGCTCCCTCGGTGGGCACCCGTGTTGCCGTGGAGCCAAGTTGGCACTGCGGCCGGTGTGACCAGTGCCAGCGGGGCTACACCAACATCTGTCGCAACGTCGTCTTTCCCAGTTTTCCCCCGCGCGATGGCGCCCTGGCGGAGTACATCGCCTGCCCCGTAACCAGCGTCTGCCCCCTGCCAGAAACGGTCAGCTATGCCGAGGGGGCGCTGGTCGAGCCGCTGGGAGTAGCCATCCACGCCGTCCGCCTGGCGCGGCCCCAGGCCGGCGAGCGCATTGTTATCCTCGGGGCCGGCGCCATCGGCACCTGCACGCTGCTGGTGCTGAAAGCCTACGGCTGCTCGCTGCCCGCAGTCGTCGAGCCGGTGGCCGGCCGACGGGAGTGGCCGGCGCGCCTTGGTGCGGCCCCGCTGGTCGCCGACTACCAGGAGCTGCTCAACGCGGGCATTGAGGCAGATATCGTCTTCGAGTGTTCTGGCGACAACGCGGCGCTGGCACAAGCGATGCGACTGGCCCGGCCGGCCGGCCGGGTGATGATGGTCGGGATCCCCCAACCGGAGCAGGTCTCCTTCGATGCCTCCGTGGCGCGGCGGCGCGAACTGACGGTGGTCTTCACCCGGCGCTCGCGCGACACGCTAACGGAGGCGGTGGGGCTGGCGGCTACCGGCCGGGTAGACCTGGCCGCGTTCCCCATCCGGCGCTACTCCCTGGCGCAGGCCATGGCGGCAATGGAGGCCACTGGCGCTCGTCCCGGAGACATGCTGCGGGCGGTGGTGTTTCCATAGTCCAGCCGCCAGATTGCCCGGTCGGCAAGGCGCCCAATCGGTTGGCCCCCGTTGGTCGTGTTGCCACCCGTGGTCGCCGCGCTGGGGGATGCCGGAGAGTATTCCGCCACACGCGGCCTGGCAGGCTGCTGGCCGCGTGTAGTGGAATGGCGTCTGGCGCGGTATAACCGCAGGGGCGCTCCGAATCGATCGCGCGTCCGACCGTGGAGAGGGTAGCGGCAGCAATGCAGGCAACAGCAGCCGTCGAGGTAGCACCACCGGCGACGACGCCGCCAGCGCGGCCGAAAGTGCTGGTGGTCGACGACAACGTCGGCCTGGCCGAGATCTGGTCGTTCGTGCTGGAGGACGCCGGGTGCGAGGTCACGATCGCCGACAGCGGCGGCGCGGCGCTGGCCGCCGCCTCCCGCGAGTTGTTTGACCTGGCGGTGCTCGACCTGCAGATGCCGGATCTGAACGGCCTGGAGGTCTTCACCGCATTGCGGGCAGACAACCCGGACGTGGAGGGAGTGATCATCACCGGGCACGCCTCCATGGAAAGCGCGATGGATGCGGTCAACGCCGGTCTTTACGGCTACATGGTGAAGCCGGTGGCGCCCGACGCGCTGCGCGTGACGGTGGAGCGCGCGTTGGAGCGGCAGCGCCTGGCCGCCGAGAACCGCCGCATGCTCTCGCACCTGGGGGCGCTGCAGGAGGTGCTCGATACCGCCCTGCAGAGCGTCGGCCTCGCCGATGCCTTCCAGCGGATGGCGCAGGCGGTTGTCGACGCGATGAAGGTAGACCAGGTGACGCTGCTGCTGCAGGAGCCAGGCGGGGATCTGGTAGTGGCCGGCGCCTTCCCGAGCCACGATGGAAAACGCACCCAGACCCGCATCCGGCCGGGGGAGGGCTTCGCCGGGCGCGTCTTCGCTGAGAACCGCCCCCTGCAACTACGCGATGTGCAGCACGCCACGCTGGCCAGCCCCTACCTGCCCCAACTCGGGATCCGCTCGCTCCTCGGCGCGCCAGTGACCTCCGGCGGGCGGCCGATTGGCGTGCTGCACGTCGGCACCCGGCGCGACCGCGAGTTTAGCGACCACGAGGTGAACCTGCTGGTGGCGATCACCGAGCCGGTGGCGCTGGCCGTGGAGAAGGCGCGCCTGCTGGAGGAGCGCGAGCAGCACCTGCGCGAGCTGGAGATCGCCTACCGCCGCCAGCGGCACATCGCCGAGGCGCTGCAGCGCGCGTTTCTCCCCGGCGTGCCGGTGCACACCCCGGGGATCGACGTTGCCCACCGCTACGAGGCTGCCCTGGCCGAGGCGGAAGTGGGCGGCGACTTCTACGATATCCTGCCGCTGCAAGACGGCACCGTTGCCCTGTTGATGGGAGATGTCTCCGGCAAGGGGCTGGATGCCGCCGTCTACACCGCTCTCACCAAGTACACCGTGCGCAGCTACGCGCTGGAAAACCCCGACCCAAAGCACGTCATGGAGGCGCTCAACCGCGCCTTCCTGCGGCAGGCCGGGCCGGAGATCTTCGCCACCCTCTTCTACGGCGTGCTCGACCCGGCCACCCACCGCCTCCGCTA
>JAAZEB010000178.1 GCA_012512505.1 Armatimonadota bacterium
ATGTGACAGACGATGTAGACCAGGCCAAGCATACGCTCCCAGGCAGTAGGTGTCCAGAAATCGACGCCGAGGTCTAGCGTGAGCGTATGCTGCCCGCCGGGTATAAATTCCGCGACCGTGGCAGACCTCAAGAGCGACAGGCCGCACGCGCCCCTGGATGGCACGCCACCCACATAAGATGTCAACGCCAGCGCAGGCAGCTCAACGCTTGGACGGTAGGCCGCCAGCAGGCAGCGCCAGGTGGCCGTGTTGACCTCGTACTTGGTGTCGCCCCCCAGCCGCGGCAACCGGACCACGATGTCGCTGAGATCCTCGCCAAGCTGCATCACGCCGTAGGGGACCCAGGCGGTTCTGCCTTGGTCGAGAAAGAAATTGCCAAACACGTAGCGGGAATCCGCCTTGAGGGTCGCGTAGTGGTAGGGCGAGGACACCTCGTTCCCGCAGCACACGACAAACACGAGATCCCCGGCTTGCACGCCGGACGGCAAGGCGATGCTCGTCTCGTCATGCGCGCCGTGCGGATACGTTGCAGGCAAAGACCCCGACACCGAGGATGTTCCGACAAGCGTCAAACCCATAGCAGGATCCTGTCACGCGATGGCGTATCAAGCAGGCGAGGAGGCGCCGTGTGCCGGCATCGCCTGGTCTGGTTGAACGCCCTGCAGGGCATCGCCCGCTGCGCCCGTTGCGGCCAGGAGTGACGCCTCACCATCCCGATGCCCGCCGCTGCAGCTCGTCGAGCACCCGGTAGACTTCCTGCGCCACCGCGCCAGGCTCGCTCGTCGGCAGTCGGAGTACGTGAAGGTGCTCCAGGCCGCCTACCGGGGAGTGAAGGCGGGCAACCCGGACGCGACCGTCATCGGCCTCGGCGGCTCCGGCCCGAGCGACCCGTGGCTCTTCGAGTGCCTGAAGCTGGGGGGCGGCCGGCACTGCGACGCCATCAGCTTCCACGGCTACGGCGCAACCATCTGGAGCACCGTCGGCGGCCCGGAGCGCCTCATCGCGGTCGTCCGCCGCATCCGGCAGGCGCTGCGCGCGGCGGGCACGCCCGACGTGCAGATCTGGGATACGGAGTGCGGCCCAAGCGTCATGGCGAACTTCCGCAAGTTCCGGCTTCTGGGCGGTGAGGCGACGCCCCTCGATGCCGCCCGCATGTTTCCCAAGTCGGTCGCCGCCGCCAGGGCAGCCGGCCTGGCGCGCGTCCTCTACTACTCCGGCCACGAAAAGACGCACGCGGGCGATGGCGGCGCCGGCATGTTCCTGGCCGACCTGAACCACACCGTGCGCGCGGGTGTGGTGCCGCTGGCGGTTGCCACTTCGCTCCTGGAGGGCCGTTGCTACGTCCGGCGCGTGCCGCACGCGAAGGCTCCCAACCTGGTCGACCTGCAGTTCACCGGCCGCGGCGGCACGGTCCGCATGCTCTGGGCGGCCGAGGGGAGCCTCGCAGCTCCGCTGCCGGCCGACACCCGGCAGATCGTCTCCATGTGGGGCCGGCCCATCAAACCGACCGGCCGGCAGATCCGGGTGGACCAGAACCCGGTCTACGTGCTGCTGCCATAAGTCAGGTGTCAGGTGTCAGGTGGTAGGTGTCAGGTGACAGGTGTTAGGTGATAGGTGTCAGGTGTTAGGTGTCAGGTGACAGGTGTTAGGTGATAGGTGTCAGGGTTCGTAGGGGCGAAACAACCGGCGTGCCTCACCTTGGTGCACACGCGTCCCTATGGCCGCCGGTTGCTTCGCTCCTACCGCCTGCCCACCTTGGCGCCTGCGCACCTGCATTGGCGTCGGTTGCTTCGCCCCGACAGCGTTGTGTTGGCCTGCCTCCGCGTGGGCATGAAGGCAACAGGGGGTCTCGGTGCCAGCAAAAGGGCGCGCGATTTGACCCTCGCTTGGTATGGCCATAGTAGAGGTGTCTCTCGCGCGCCTGGCCACCTTCCGTTGCCAGATCCATGCCAGTTTCGTGCTGCGAGCTGGGATCGTACGCAGTGGTGACGGAAGAAGAACCGGTGGACGACGGCGTGGAGCTCTCGGTGCCCGGCAGCACCCGACCGTGAGGCTAGATCGAATCCACGAAGGGGCACGAAGAGCACGAAAGGGCTCGCCTGGCGGCCATAGCCGGCGCCGGAGGAGCCTCGCGTTCCCTGAGCGCCGTACGCTGCCATGGGAGCGCGAGGCCCCTGCCGAGCCTCATCGGTCGACGTAGGATAGCCGCCTTCGTGTTCCTTCGTGGTGATGCCGGCCTGGGTGCAGGCGTTAGCCCTTCAAGCGGAGGGCCTTCTCGTAGCGGGCCGCGGCGACATCCCAGTTGAGGACGTTGAAGACTGCCTTGACGAAGTCCGCTCGCTTGTTCTGGTACTTCAGGTAGTAGGCGTGCTCCCAGGCATCGATCACCAGCAGCGGCACCACGCCCCACTGGGTCAGGTCCTGGTGCTTCTCCGCCTGCAGGACGACGAGCTGATCGAACATCGGGTTGTAGGCCAGCACGCCCCACCCGGAGGCCTCCACCTGCACGGTAGCCGCCTGCAGTTGCGCCTTGCAGGCCTCAATCGAGCCGAAGTCGCGCCGGATCGCGTCGGCCAGGGCGCCGGTCGGATCGCCGCCCTTGTTCGGGCCCAGGTTCTCCCAGAAAAGCGTGTGCAGGATGTGGCCAGAGCCATGGAAGGCGGCTTCCCGCGACCAGTGCTTGACCAGCGCGTAGTCGCCAGCCTGACGCGCCTTCGCAAGCTCCTCCTCCGCCTTGTTCAGCCCATCCACGTAGGCCTTGTGGTGCATGTCGTGGTGGAAGTGCAAGGTCTGCTCATCGATGTGCGGCTCAAGGGCGTTGTAGGCGTACGGCAACGGCGGCAAAGTGTGCTTGGGCATTGTTCAGTTCCTCCCGATAACCTGGTGCGGCTGCTTGGTGTGCCGACCCTTAGGGTGATTGTACCCTCTTCGCCCCCTTGCTAAACATCCCTCCCGTCGGCAGGAGCCGGGGCCACCGCCGCCGTAACCGGTTCGTGGGGGTGCCGGGCCGCCGCCCGGTGCCGCGGAACCGGAGAGGAGGGCTGCTATGCGCTGCCATCAGGATCCGATCTCAAGCCAGCGCCCGCTCCCCGATGGCCGACGAGGCGCATCGCGTGGCCGTTGGGGGCGCGCCATCCACCGCGCCGCCGCCCTGGCGATCGCCTTCGCGATCGGCGCCGCCGCCGCGCCGGGCGCCGAAGCGCCGGCCAAGAAGCCCACCCGCCTGCTGCTCGATGACTTTGAGGGCGACGTGGCTCGGCGCTGGCAGAACCTGAAGCCAAGCCGGGCGCAGGTGAAGCGCGGCAAGAGCTCCGGGCTCTGGACCAACATGACCGACGCCGTCAACCTGAAGCTGCCGCACGACTGGAGCCGCTACGAGCAGTGGCTGCTCACCGTCTGGTGCTACTCGGTCAAGGCGACCAACGCCCGCTTCATCGTGATGCTAGCCTCCGACACTGCCGTCACCGAAGGCCCCGACTTCTACTACAGCCTGGTGACGGTGGATTGGACCGGCTGGAAGCAGCTCCGCATCCCCTTGCGCGAGTTCAAGGGATGGGACCATCCGGGAGGCTTCGGGCACATCGAGGCCGTCGCCTTCAACACCAGCGTCGATTGGGTCGGCACCCAGCGCGAGCCGGGAACCGTCCTCTACTTCGACGACTTGGCGCTGGAGGCGCCCTCGGAGTAGATGGTCGGCTGATTGGGTGGTTCGGCCGCCACGCGGAAGGCGACTACCGGGCCGCCGAACCACCCTGCTGGCTGGCCCAGGCAGCAAGCCGGCGCAGCGCCTCAACGCGCTCCTTGTCGCCAAGGCGAGACGCCTCCACCGTCTGCCGCAGCACGGCGATGGAGCGGTCGTAGGTGCGGCGGTCCACCGGGAAGGGGGTGCCATCCTTGCCGCCGTGGGCAAAGGCGAAGCGCGCCGGGTCGCGCACGCTGGCCGGCACGCCATGCAGCAACTCGGCGATGAGCGCTAGGGCACGCACCGACTTGGGGCCGACGCCCTGGATCTCCAGCACCTCCTGGAAGGTGGCCGGCGCGCGCTCGTAGGTTTTCTCGAAGATGCGCTGCAGCGATTCCGGCCGCAGGTCGGATACGAGGAGTTGGTGGTGGCGGGGCAGGGTCAGCTCTTGCATCCGCCGCACCTCGCGGGTGAGCTTCTCCGGGTGTTCGGTGGCCAGCACCGCCGTGGTTTGCCGGGCAGCCTCCGCTTCCGCCGCCACCAGGTTCAGCACGCTCGTCTCCGGGCGCGCGGCACACACGGCGGCATGGGGCTCGCACACGAAGGAGTGCTCCGGCCCGGCCAGCCAGTGATAGCGCCGCGCCCACGCCGTGTCGGTGTTCATTCCCTGCTGCACCACCGCCCACTGCCCCTCACGGGTGAAGAAGAAGCAGTGGTGGTAGATCTGATAGCCATCCTGCACGGCGGTGTTGTCCACCTTGGCCGACATGCGGCTGGCGTAGATGAGCCGCTCGCCGGGGATGGCCAGGGAGTGGCGCACGGCGTGGGCGGCGATCTCCTGGGGCGTGCGCCGCGAGACGGCCCCTTTCCCGCCGGCGATAAAGAGGCCCAGTTCGCCCTCGCGCCCCTTCACGGCTTCCTTCAGCGCCCCGCAGGCGGTGGTTGTCAGCCCGGAGGAGTGCCAGTCGAAGCCGAGCACGCAGCCGAACGCCTGAAACCAGTAGGGATCGGAGAGGCGCGCCAGCACCTCGGCAGGCCCCCATTCGGCGACGATGTACTCCACCAGGGCGCGCGAGAGGCGCACCATGCGGGCAAAGAGCCAGGGAGGCGCGTGCCCCCCGTGCAGCGGTGCCCCCGCCGTTCCCGTTCTCATTGATGCCCCCGTTCCGAAAGGTAGAGGCTGTGCCCGGCGCTCTCGGGGCAGCGTCGGCGCGCCCGAGTCGGGGTGCCTCCTCGCAGCGCCTTCGCCAGTGCCAGCGGCGACGGGGCGATCACCCGCACCTTCGTCGCCAGCGCCGCGGCCAGGTCGGCCACGGTCACGTCGTCCAGGAAGCGATCCTCCTTCAGCATCACCTCCGGCACGTAGAGGCAGTCTACCGGGCCGGCGGCCTGCACCGCGGCGCGCACGTCTTGCCCGGTGACCAGGCCGGCCACGGTAATGCTCTCGCCGAAGAAGCGGTTGGGCACGGCCAGGGCGGTCACTGTGTGTCCGGTGAGGCGCTGCAGCTCATCCGCCAGCGAAGCCACCAGCGGTTCGGCCAGCGTGCCCGTCACCAGCCGGATCCGGGCCGGCTTGGATGCCGGCCGCGGCGTGAGGCGGCGCACCCGCGCCAGCTCATCAAGGAAGAGGCGGGCCAGGCCGACCCCGTCTTCCACCTGGGGGAACTCCTCATACGCCTGGCGTGGCGGCACCGGCAGCCCGGCGGTGAAGTAGATCTCATCGGCGGGGAAGACGAAGCGCGTGCCCAGGCGGCGCCGCAGCCGCCGCCGCCAGCCCTCAAGCTGTTCGAGCGTGCGCTGGGCTATCTCCGCGTCCACCGGCTGCAGCGGCGTCAGCTTCGCCCGGAAGCGGGTAAGGCCAACCGGCACCACCGCCACCGAGAGGACCGACGGCCACATCGCCGCCAGGTCGGCAATCGTCCGGTCGAGGACGGGGCCATCGTTGTAGCCGGGGCACAGGACCACCTGGCAGTGCATCTCAATGCCGCCCTCGGCCAGCCGGCGCATAAGTGGCAGCAGCTCCGCCGCCCGCGGGCTGCGCAGCATCCGCGCGCGCACCTCGGGGTCGGTGGCGTGAACCGAGACATAGAGCGGACTGAGGTGCAGCGTGAGGATGCGCTGGAGGTCCTCCTCGGTGACATTAGTGAACGTCACGTAGTTGCCGTGCGTCACTGAAAGACGAACATCGTCGTCCGGCACGTAGAGCGTCCGGCGCATGCCGCGGGGCATCTGATGGAGGAAGCAAAAGACACAGGAGTTCTTACATTTACGGATGCCGTCGAATACCGGTTCGGTGAAGGCGATTCCCAGCCCCTCATCGCACTCTTTCTGGATGCACAGCGAGTGCGTCTCGTCGCCGCGACGCACCTCCAGGTGCAGCGTTTCCTCGCTGACGAGGAACCGGTATTCCACCAGGTCGGTGAAGCTCTGCCCGTTGATCGTCGCGATCACGTCGCCCGTGCGGATCCCGGCGCGCGCGGCCAGGCTCCCCGGTTCCACCGAATCGACCACGGCACCGCCTGCCTTGCCTTTTGCCATGCGGGTATTGTAGCACGGCGCCGCCGCCGATGCAACGACGCAAAGAATCTTCTCTCGCGCCCGATCTTTGCTGAAACTTTCCGCAACGAACGCTGTCTAACCCGGATGACACACTCCTGTCAGCTCACGCTGGCCCGATCTGGCAACAGGCGGACCAGCCGAGCGACCGGCAAGCGAACCGGAGGCGCCTCGTGAACGGCAGCGTTCCCGGGCGTTTTCACGGTCGCTGCCCTGAGGTGTCGGGCATCGAAGGCGCGACACCAGCATAGGGGGCTCGGGCAGAATGAAGTGCGCTGCTTCCCTCGAAGAGCTATCGGCATACGTAGATGGTGAGCTGGACGGCACCCGTGCCGCCGCCATCGAGCAGCACCTCCGAGGCTGCGACGCTTGCCGCGCGCAGGCCGCCTCCTTGCGGCAGTTCAGCGGCTTGCTGAGCGAAACCGCGAGCCTGGTGGACCCAAGCGTGCGGCTGCGTGCCGGTCTGGCCCGCCGGCTGGCGATGACCGAAGAGCGGCCCCGCTTCACCTGCTCGCGGATGCAGGTTGCCATGTCCGAGATGCTCGACGGCGAGTTGGCCGGCGAGGATGCCCATCTGCTGAAGGAACACCTGGACCGTTGCCCCGCCTGCGCCAGTGAGTACGCTTCCCTGGATAACCTTTCCCTTTCCCTGCAATCGCTGCCGATGGTAGAGCCGCCCCTAGGGCTCGAACGCGCGATTCGGGCGGCGATTGCTCGCGAGCAGCAAGGCCTCTTCCGGCTGCCGTCGCTGGGGCAGCTCCTGCGGCCGCGACTGGCCCCCGGCCTGGCCACGGCGATGGCGGGCGCCACGCTGGCCCTCGGGTTCTGGCTTGGGCGCAGCGTGCCGACGGCGCCAGCCCCCCAGGTGGCAACTCCGGTCTACACCGGACAGCCGGTGGCGACGCAGCCGGTGCGCAAGCAGAGTGTGACGCACGTGCCCCAGGCGGTGGCAGAGCGCCCGGCGCGCGCCAGCACCGCCCGCCCATCCCAGCGCCCGGCGCTGGCAGCCACGGCGGTCGCGGTGGCAGAGCCCGCCGTGAAGCCGGCCACCATCCGCCGCAAGAGCGGGCCGGCCGCCGCCGTGAAGGCTGGCCTCACGCCGCAGCCGGCGTCGCTTGAGCCGGCAACGACGGTGGCCGCCGCGCCACCTGCTCCCGCGGAGCCACCGGTGGTCGAGATTCCCACGCCGGCACCGGCCGAGGAAGCCCCGGCAGTCTCCACTCCAGCGCCTGCTCCCCTCCCCACCGCGGTGGTTGCCGAGGCACCGCAGCTGGAGCCGGCGACGCTGTCGCTGGAGGGCGTGGGACAGGTGCTGCCGCTGCCCGCGCAGACGCGCACGAAGCGGCTGGCAAACCAGTCGAAGCGTAGCTGGCAGGAAGAGGTAGAGGCCGCCACCGCGCTGCTGGTTGGCCGGCCGCCTCGCAAGCACGTCGGTGCCACGATTGCCACCCTGCACTTCGACTAGCACGACAGTTTGCAAAGGGGCGGCGCCCAGGCGCCGCCCCTTTGCTGTTTCAAGGCCCCTACCGCCCGCAGCGATGTGGCTTCCCAGTCTGCCATAGCCCGATGGCTCGGGCATTCCGGCCATCTCCTGGAGAAGTAGCATCCCCTCGGTGTCGGAGACGCCTACCCTGAAAATGGCCTGTTTGCGGCCAGCCTCACTTCCCGAACGGCGGTGCATCCTCACCCCGAAGGGGTGGAACAACCTAGCCCAGGGTTCCGAACCCTGGGGAAACCCGCCCGTGCCCAACCCCGAAACTCTGAAAGGGGTTCACAACGAGAGGGCACCCGGTCCAACCCCTTCAGGGTTCGGCGAAAATGCGCCCGTGGGGTATCCCAGGGTGCCGCACCCTGGGCTGGGTGATGGCACCCCTTCGGGGTGCGGAACGGCCGCCTAACGCTTGGATTGGCGGCGGAGCCCCAGTTTCATCCTCTTGGGTGGCCGCCTGCCGGGCATGGAGGACTCCTACGGGAGGGTAAGACCGCGGTCGGAGCGCCGGCCTCTGGCCGGCGACGAGGAGGCCGGCGGGACGCCGGGGATCCGACCCATCGGCGTCGGAGCCTCCTACGCCCTGCGCCGGGCAGGAGTAGCCCCCTTCCTGTCGAAGTGCTCCCTATCGCGCCCCGGTGCCGCGCGGCGGGATCGGGGCAGAGGGGAGGGCTGATGATGCCGGAGCATGCCAGCGGCGAAGCGCTGCCGAAGACGATGAAGGCCGTCGTTTGCCACGGGGCGGGCGATTACCGCCTGGAGGAGGTGCCGACGCCCACCGCCGGGCCCGGGGAGGTGATCATCCGGGTGGCGGCCTGCGGGGTGTGCGCCAGCGATGGCAAGTGCTACGCCGGGGCGCCGCTGTTCTGGGGCGATGCCCAGCGCGTCGGCTACGTGGAAGCCCCCGTCATCCCCGGGCACGAGTTCATCGGCACCGTGGTGCAGCTCGGTGAGGGCGCCGCCGAGCGCTATGGCCTGGCGCTAGGCGACCTGGCCACCTCCGAGCAGATCCTCCCCTGCTGGCAGTGCCGCTACTGCCGGCGCGGGCAGTACTGGATGTGCCAGGCCCACCCGATCTACGGCTTCAAGCAGGCGGCGCAAGGCGGCATGGCGGAGTACCTGCGCTTCCCCGCCGACGCCCTCAACCACCGCGTGCCCTCAGACGTTCCGGTGCGCCGCGCCGCCCTCATCGAGCCGCTGGCCTGCTCCCTCCATGCCGTGCAGCGCGGCGAGATCGAGCTGGGCGACGTGGTCGTCGTGGCCGGCGCCGGCACGCTGGGCCTGGGCATGATCGGCGCCGCCCGCCTGAAAAGCCCTGGCCTCCTCATCGCCATCGACCTGAACGACTCCCGCCTGGAGATCGCCCGCCGCCTCGGCGCCGACGTGACGTTCAACCCGGCGCGCGAGGACGTGGTGCAGCGGGTGCGCGACCTGACCGAGGGCTACGGCTGCGATGTCTACATCGAGGCGACCGGCCACCCGAAGGCGGTCGAGCAGGGGCTGCACATGATCCGCAAGCTGGGCACCTTCGTGGAGTTCAGCGTGATGCGCGAGCCGGTGACCGTAGACTGGACGATCATCGGCGACACCAAGGAGCTGAACATCCACGGGGCACACCTCGGCCCCTACTGCTACCCCCTGGCGATCGACTACATCCGCCACGGCCGAATTGAGGTAGACCCGATCGTCACCCACACCCTGCCGCTGGATGACTTCCAGCAGGCGTTCGAGCTGGTGCTCTCCGGCCAGGAGTGCATCAAGGTACTGCTGACTCCCTGACCGCGATGCCCCCCGCGGCGGCCGCCTGGGGGCATCGCGACGGACCTCCCGCGCTATTGCCGGCCGGACAGGTTGGCCACGATGCGCTGCAGGGCGGCGCGCAGTTCGCGCGTTGCCGCAGGGCTGAAGCCCGCCAGGGCCGCGGCGTTGCTCTCGTGCGCGATACGCGGCAGCGCCTCGCGCAGGACAGACCCGCGCCCGGTGAGGTGCGCCGTCACCACGCGGCGGTCGCCGGTGCTGCGCTGGCGCACCACCAGTTCCTGACGCTCCAGGCGATCCAGGATGCCGGTGGTCGTCGGCGCGTCGAAGCCGGCGCGCTCGGCCAGCACCGTGGCGGGCAGGCCGTCTTCCTCCCAAAGGCAGGAGAGGACCGACAACTGCGGCGGCGTCACCCCGTAGGGCAGCAGCCGCGCCTGCAGGTCCCGGGCGATGGCGCGCGCCGCCTGGTTCAGCAGGAAGGCGATCCCCTCTTGTTTCGGGTCGATGACAGGCGACGCCGTGCCGGGCCCGCCTGCGGCCGGATCATCATGCACACCCATGCTGCCACCTCAAC
>JAAZEB010000179.1 GCA_012512505.1 Armatimonadota bacterium
CTGCAACTCCAGCGAGAGTCTGCCATCAGCCTGCCGGGCGAAGCTCCCGCCGATGTCGATCCCCTCGGCGCGCAGGCTGAGGTTATCGGCCGACACGTTGCCCGCGTCCCACTGCAGCGTCGCCCCGGTCTGCGCCAGGCGGGTCTCCCCGACCCGGGCATCCGTGAGCATCAGCCGCGCCGAGCCGTTCAACGCCGCCACGTTGCCGGAGAGCGCTACCTCCCCGCTCACCGTGCCGGTGAACGGCTCCGGCAGGCTCGCCAGCGCCGCCGCGAAGGGCGAGGCGGCCTCGGGGTCCGCGCCGGAACCCACCACAGCCGACAGCGTCGTCGCCAGAGCATGCAGAGACTCCACCCGGCTGGGGCCCAGGCGCACCTGGGTAGTCAGTCGGCGCCCGCTCAGGCGCACGCCACCCGCCAGGTCCACCCCGTCGGCGGCAAGCACCGCGTTGCTCAGCTCCACCGCCCCCGGCGCCCAGATCGCCTTGCCGGCAAACTGGTGGAGGCGAGCCGGGCCCAGGGCCAGGTTCCGCCCGTTGAACTCCATGATGCCAGAGGCGCGCGCCACCGGCCCGTGGAGGGTCACCTTCCCGGTCACGGTGCCCGCCACCGGGTTGGGCAGGGCGGCGATCTGCCGGTGCAGGTCGCGGCCGAACGGCGTGTCCGGCAGCTTCAACGACCGCGCCAGCGACGCCAGGTAAGCCAGGTCGGCCTGCGTCGCCGATGCCTCCAGGTCGAGCATCCCCTTGCTCGGCTGCAGCGACAGGCGATCCACCTGATAGCGGCTCGGGCCGCGCGCGACGGAGAGGTGAGTGACCTTCGCTTCGCCCCCGGCATAGGCCACCTGGCCGGCGAGGGTGCCCAGCCCGTGGCCATTGACGGAGACCGAGCCGCCCCGCACGCTGAGCTGGAGCCGCGGATCTGCGGTGGTGCCAGAGACGGTGCCGGAGACATCCACCCGGCCGGCCAACTCGGCGTACGGCTGGGTGAGGCGGTTGAGCAGCGCCAGGGGCACCTGCTGGCCGCTGATCTCCAGATCCACGCGCCCGCCGATCGCCAGCGCTCCCGCGGCTACCAGCCGTGCCGGCCCATCCTCGATCGTCAGCCGCTCCACGCGAATGCCGCCCGGCTTGCCTTCGGCGGCGCGCTGCAGGCGGCCACTCACCCGCCCGACGGCAACGCCGGCAAAGACGGCATTGGCCACAGTGAAGTCACCGGCCACCGTCAGGTTGGGGAAGGCGCCGGAGATCTCCAGGTCGGCCTTGCCACGCCCGGCGAGCGGCAGCGGCACCCCCAACGCCTGCAGCACGGCGGCCACGTCGAGGGAATCGGCGCTCAGGCGACCGCTGACAACCATCGGCCCCTGGCGGTCCACCGACGCGCTGCCGGCCAGCGAAAGCGACTCGCTGCCGCGGCGGACCACGACATTGTTGAGGGCCAGGCCACCAGCATCGGCGCGCACCCCGGCGCGCAGCTCGTCGTAGTCCAGGCCGCTCAGGCTGCCCTTGGCGGCAGTGATCCGGCCCCGCACCTGCGGGGCGCTCAGGGTGCCGAGCAGGCGACCCTCGAAGGCAGCTTTCCCGGCGGCGGGCAGCTCCTTCGGGGTGGCGCCCATCCCGGCCATTCCGGCGAACCCGCCCAGGTCCACTTCCGGGGTCCGCAGCGCCAGGTCGAGGCCACCCGCGTGGGTCACCTTGCCGCTGGCGGTGAAGCTGCCCTGGGGGATCTGAACCTGAACCCGGGGCAACACCACTGCGCCCTCGCGCAGCAGCGCCTGGCCGGAAGCGGAACGGATCGCCAGGCCCTGCGCCCGCGCGTTCTCCACGGCGAACTCCACCGTGCCCGACCGCAGGCTCTGCAGAGTGTACTTCGCCCGCAGACCGCCGAAGCTGATGTCGCGCACGCGCCCATCGGCGGCCTTCAGCGTGCCGGACACGCGCGGCTGCGCGAGGGTGCCGCCAATGCGCGCTTGCACATCCGCCTTGCCGCTGATCCCCGTCATCCCGAACAGGCGCGCCAGTGCCGCCGCGTCGGCGCGCGTGGCGCCCACCTGCAGGTCGAGCGCCCCGGCCGGCGAGACCGTCCCGGAGACGGTGAGCGCCTGCCCGGCGACCACGACGCGGCCATCGTGGATGCGCACGCCGCCAGGCAGGACCTCGAAGCGCGCGGAGGCGCTCTCAGCGGTCGGCAGAGCGGCTTCCCCGGTGGCCTGGGCTGTCTCGTGCCGCGCCCCGCCGCGTGCGGCCAGCCGAGTGGGGCGCGCCGGGGCCGTCGCCACGCTGGCGGCGCGCGCGCGCACTTGCAGCGGCCCTTCCCAGGGGAGGGTGATCTCCGCCGCGAGGCTGCCAAAGTGCGCCGGGCCGAGGGCGATCTCCTTCCCGGCAATCTGCGCCTCGGTCTGAACGCCATCCGTCGGCCCCTGGGCCACGAACGAGACCGTGGCCCGACCCGACTTGCTTTCGTCGCTGAGGAACGGCAGCCGCGCTACGTCCACGTCGGTGGCCGTGCCGCGGAAGTAGACCCGCGCTGGCGTCGGCTTCACATCGACGCGCCCGGTGGCGACCACCTTGCCGCCGGCCGCCTGCGCCTCAGCCGAATGAACGACGAAGAGGCGCTGGTTACGCTGATAGGTGAAGCGCACGTTCAGGTCCGACGCATCCACGCCGCGCGCGTGCAGGCGCGGCAGGCGCCCCGTGACCACCGCCTGCCAGTCGTTCGACGACCCGGTGACGTGGGCTTCCAGGCTGGCTGCGGACTGCCAGGTAACGCCGCGGATCTGCGGCCAGTCGGCCAACAGCTTGCGCCCACCGGCATCGGTGACCCGTGGCGCCCGCAGGCGCAGGTCCAGTAAGGTATCGTTGGCGCGCAAGACCAACCCGCCCTCCAGGGAGAGCGGCACGCCGGCGGAGTGGCCCTCTGCCTCCAGGGTCAGGCGTTCGTTGTGGACGCGGACCACCAGCGGTTGGGCCACCACCGGCTCCTGCACGGCCGACGGTACCAGAACCAGGTGGGGCACCCGCACGGTGCCCTGGATCTCCGGGCGCTTGCCGATGGTCCAGGCAATGTCGAAGGAGCTGGCGGCGGTGCCGGCGCGCACCGGCAGCACCGGGGCCGCCTGCGAGTAGCGCTGCCAATGGCGCACGTTGGCCCCATCAAACGAGGCCTGCAGGCTCAGTGCGCGGCGCTCGAGGTGGTAGCTCCCCGACAGGTCCACCTTCCCCAGCACGCGCCCATCACCGCGCGCCGCAAGGGCCAGCGTCACAGCCGGCGAGTGGCGCGCGTCGAGCGTCAATGACAGGTGCTGCAAACGGGTGACCGCCGGCGCGGGCAAATCCCCGGCGCGGTAGTCGCGCAGGGTGACGCGGGCGTCATCCAGCACCAACCGGCCGCGGAACTGCTGCCACCCCGGGCCACCGCTGCCGGAACCCAGGAGGGAGGCCACGTTCCAGTCGCCGGAACGCTGGCGCACCAGCAGCAGATCGGGGTTCTCCAGGCGCAGCGAGGCGACCGCCAACGTCGGCGCGTCACGGTGGCGCAGCAGACCAGCCAGGCTGAACCGGAGCACCGCGCGTCGGGCCTTGAGCAGCGTGCCCGACTGGAAAGAGGCTCCGTCGGCAATCGCCAGGTCCTCGATGACGATGCGGTTCATACCGGAGACGGAGGCGCGGCCGACGCGGACCTCCCGCCCGAGCATCTGCGCCAACTGCGGCGCCACCACGGAGTCCAGGTCGCGCAGCGCCGCGCGGCCGGCGCGGTAGGCGAACGCACCCGCCAGACCTGCCAGCAGCAGCAGCGAGAGCACCACCGGCGCGCGTGCCCACCCCCGTGGCCTACCCATCCGCCATGCCCCATTTACCATTCGATCTGGATATCAGCATAGGAATGCGAAACTTTCCAAGACTTTGAGAGAATCCGCAACTGCCACAATCGCGCAGAGGAGAAGTAATGATGCCGGGCTGCCACTTCGCCCGGAAGTGATCCAGTCTGTGAAGGCACACGCCCGGGCGTAAGCGTTCCGCAATGCAAGCCAGGTCGGAGGGCCAGCGTCCCGCCGGCCTCTGCCTGAAGCGCCAAGGTTGCCATTGGCTCGGTGGGGCCGACCAAAAGCCAGCGCTCCAGCCGCCGTCGCCCGAACGTACTCCTGAGTTCTTGAACACCTACAGCCAGGGTGGGCAAGTTGCCTGCCAAGGCCGCACTCTGTGCAACGATCGGCCCCGGCGCAACGCCAGGATCGGTCTCCCCTCCTGGCTCCCGCGGCCTGCTTCTGATATAGGACAACTTTGATAGCAAAAGGTTCGCACCGAAGGAATCTACCGGTCGGTGGCGAAGGGGCACAGCCGCTACCTCGGCATCCCCCCGCCGATTGCGCCAATAGGTTGGCGATATCGCGGTCGGATCGCCGGCGTCTCGCCGGCCGCCGTCGGAGGCGCACCCCGCCGTAGGAGGCGTCTCCGATGCCGACGAGCGCCATCAAGGCTCGCGCTGGCAAAGCGGGAGCAGAGACCGAGGGCGTGGCGGTACCCCGTGACGCGGAAAGAGCGGCTGGCCAGCGAGGGCTGCTTTCGGCGCCGACGGCGTCGCTCCCTGCCGACGACAAGCCGCGACGGGCGGCGCGCCGGTTTGGGGTTCGCCGCGGAACGGGAAAGGAGTCTCGGCAAGGAGCGGCCACCATGAGAGAGTGTCCATATTGCCGAAAGGGCCATTGGCACGAGATCGTCGAGTTCGCGACGGTGTGCCATGGCGTGGCAACCGTCGGGGGCGCGCCGACGATCTGCCCCGAGTGCGGCAGGCACCACCCGGAGGTGGAGGAGACCGACCGTTACTACCAGTGCGAGACGTGCGGGTACGTGGAGCACACGCCGGCCGGCGTATCGACGGGTTGAGAGGAGCGCAATGGCGACACTGACCGATGATGCGATCGAGCGGCAGGTGGAGCAGGCCATCGGCCTCGACCCCCGGGTGGGGGTGTTCGACGTGAACATCCAGGTGCTGCGCGGCGTGGCCCGGCTGGAGGGGATTGTCGAGAGCCTGGAGGCGAAGCGTGCCGCCGGGGAGGCCGCTGCCCGCGTGCCCGGCGTGCGCCGCGTGGACAACATGCTCACCGTGGAGGACCCGCGCGGCCTGAAGAGCCTCGATATTGAGCACGCGGTAGAGAACGCCCTGGAGAACGATCCCGCCGTGGATCCCCGCGATGTTGGCGCGCGGGTGGAAGATAGCGTCGCGCACCTGGTCGGCCACGTCGACAGCACCGCCGAGGAGGACGCCGCCGTGCGCGTGGCCAGCCGGGCCGAAGGGGTGAAGGAGATCGTCAGCGAGCTGGACATCTCCCCCGGACGCGACATCGACTGGACCGACCTGAAGAACCAGGTGGTGGACGCGCTGTCTACCGCCGACGACCTGATCCCCTACACCATCGATGTGGAGGTCGAAACCGACGGGCGCGTCGTGCTGAGCGGCAGCGTTGCCACCCGCCAGGACTGCCGGCGGGCCGTCGAGATCGCGCGCCAGGTGCCGGGGGCGAAGGAGGTCGTGAACCGGCTGCAGGTTGGCGGCTAGCCGACCAGGCGGTCCTGGATGCGATGGCTGGCGCCAGTGAAGATGATGTGGCGCCGCCAACGCTCGTCGTGATCCGGGAAGTCGGTGCGGTGGTGGCCGCCACGGCTCTCCTCGCGCAGCAGCGCCGCCGTGGCAATCAGGCGCGCGACGGTGAGCATGTTCTGCAGCTCGGCGGTGCGCGGGCAACTGCTCGGGACCCCGGCCGCCTCCGAAAGCGCTTCGAGGGTGGTGAGCGCTTGCTGCAGGCGCTCCGCGTCGCGCGAGATGCCGACGCAATCCCACATCACCTCGCGCAGCCGCGTGGCCAGGGGGTCCGTATCCATCGACCGGGCCTCCGGGCAGGTCACCTCCGGGTGAGCGGCGGGAGCGGGCGGCAGCTCGCGGAGAATGGCGCGCGCGGCGCGGTTGCCGAACACCAGGCCCTCCAGCAAGGAGTTGCTGGCCAGTCGGTTGGCGCCGTGGATGCCGGTGCAGGCCACCTCGCCACAGGCATAGAGGCCGGGGATGCTCGTGCGCCCCCAGGGGTCGGTCACCACGCCCCCCATGCTGTAGTGAGCGCTGGGGTGGATCGGCACCGGCTGCCGGGTGATATCGATCCCGTACGACTCGCACGTCTTGAAGATCGTGGGGAAACGCTCGCGGATGAACGCCGCGTCGAGGTGGGTCACGTCGAGGAATACGTGGTGGCTGTCGGTGCGGCGCAGTTCGGCCATGATTGCCCGGCTGACCACGTCGCGCGGCGCCAGCTCCGCCATCTCGTGGTAGCGCGGCATGAAGCGCTCGCCCGCCACGTTGCGCAGGAGCGCCCCCTCGCCACGCACCGCCTCAGAGATGAGGAAGGTGGGCGCGCCATTCAGCATCAACGCCGTCGGGTGGAACTGCACGAACTCCAGGTCGGCCATCGCCGCCCCGGCCCGGTAGGCCAGCGCGGCGCCGTCGCCGGTCGCCACCGCCGGGTTCGTAGTACTACGGTAGAGTCTCCCCAGGCCGCCGGTGGCCAGGACCGTGGCCCGGGCAAGAATCAGGGAGACCTCGCCGGTTTGCTGGTGAACCACCTGGGCACCGACGCAGCGGCCGGCATCCAGCGCCAACTGCAGCGTGAAGCGTGACTTCAGCAGCTCGATGTTCGCCAAGCCGCGGGCTCGCTCCACCAGGGTGCGCTGGATCATCTCGCCCGTGGCATCGCCGTGTGCATGGAGCACGCGGTGGAGGCGATGGGCGGCTTCACGCCCGAAGACCAGTTCGCCGTTGACGGTGTCGAACTGCAGGCCCCACTCGATCAGGTGGCGAACGCGGTCGGGCCCCTCATGCACCAGCACGTTGACGGCATCCTCATCGCAGAGGCCATCGCCGGCACGAATGGTATCCTCGAAGTGCAGCTCGGGGCTGTCGGCGGGGCTGAGGGCGGCGGCCACACCTCCCTGGGCATAGCGGGTGGCGCTCTCGGAGGAAGAGTCGGCCTTGGTCAGTACCGTCACCTTGGCGCCAGAGGCGGCTTCTACCGCGGCGCTGAGGCCGGCGATGCCGGCTCCGATCACCAGTACATCGGTTTCCACGATCTCATGCACGGTTCGCAAAGGTTCACATCCTCTTGAATGGCCTCAGTGTAGCACTTTTGCGGAGCCAAGTCAACGAAAGTGATCGCGGCGCAGCAAGCGGGCGCGCTGGACAATCGCGTCGCCGAAGCGCTCGCGCAGGGCATCCACCGTCTCGGCGAGGCGCTCGCGGCGGTCGTCTAGTGGCACGAAGAGGTTGAGCTGGCGCGCGGGGCGCCCCGGCGTCAGGTTCGAGACGGTCACGCCCAGCAGGCGCACCTTGCGGTCGCGCTCCACGGCGCGGAAGAGGTCGCGCGCCACCGGGTAGATCGTCTCCGCCAGCGCGGTCGGCTCCGACAGCGAGCGCGCCCGGGTGAGGGTGGTGAAGTCGGCGAAGCGCAGCTTGAGGGTGATGGTGCGCCCGCAGACGCCCTTGCGGCGCAGGCGGGCGGCCACCTCCTCGGCAAGCGCCAGAAGCACCCGCTCCAGCGTTGCCGTATTGCCGATATCCTCGGCAAAAGTGGTCTCGCGGCCGATCGACTTCGCCTCGGTGTCCGGCTCCACCGGGCGGTCATCCTCGCCGTGTGCCAGGCGATGCAGCGCCTCGCCGGCCGCGCCGAGACGCAATCGCAGCACCGCCACCGGGCAGGCAGCCACCTCGCCGATGGTGCGCAAGCCCAGGCGCGTCAACTGCCGCTCCGTGGCCGGCCCAACGCCCCAGAGGCGGGAGACCGGCAGGTCACGTAGGAAGGCGGCCACCTGATCCGGCGGCACCACCACCAGGCCATTCGGCTTGCGCAGGTCGGAGGCCAGCTTGGCGAGGAACTTGTTGGGGGCCACACCAACCGAGGCGGTAAGCTGCAGCTCGCTGCGGATGCGCGCCTGGATCGCCCGGGCAATCGCTTCCCCGTCGCCAAAGAGGCTCCGGCTGCCGGTCACGTCGAGGAACGCTTCGTCGATGGAGAGTGGCTCGACCAGCGGCGTGTAGTGGCGCAGGATGGCCATCACCTGCCGCGAAACCTGCCGGTAGAGGTGCGGGCGCACCGGCAGGAAGACGCCCTCGGGGCACAGCCGCCGCGCCTGCGCCGTCGGCTGTGCCGAGTGCACCCCAAAACGCCGCGCCTCGTAGGAGGCCGCCGAGACCACCCCCCGATCCTCGACGCTGCCTCCGACGATCACTGGCTTGCCGCGCAGCTCCGGGCGCTCCCGCTGCTCGATAGCCGCGTAGAAGGCATCCATATCCACGTGCAGAATCGTCCGTGCCATCACCGCTCCGGGAAGCAGCGCACGCGCCAGCGGCCGTCTCTCCAGCGCCACTATAGCACGCCTGGCTGCTGCGGTCAAGAGAGCGCGCGATTGCATTCGGGCGCGCGGATGCGGTATGATAGGGCGCGGGTGAGGGGCATGCATCTCACTCGCGGAGGGAGCAAGGCGGTGCCCGAAGAAGAGAAGTGCCTCGAAACGAAGACGGTCTACGACGGCCGGCTGCTGAAGGTGCGGGCCGACCGGGTGCAGCTCCCGGGCGGATCGGAGAGCACCCGGGAGGTGGTGACCCACCCGGGGGCGGTGGCGATGGTGCCGGTCACCGCGGATGATCAGGTGGTGCTGGTGCAGCAGTGGCGCTACGCGGCCGGCGGGCCGCTGTTGGAGATCCCGGCCGGAACGCTGGAACCGGGGGAGGAACCGGTCACCTGTGCCGCCCGCGAACTGGCGGAGGAGATTGGCTGTCGGGCGGGCCGCCTGGAACCGCTTGGCTCCTTCTTCGTCGCCCCGGGCTACTCTTCCGAGCGCATTCACCTCTATCTGGCCACGGAGCTGCAGCCGGCGGAAGGAGAGCCGGACGCCGACGAGGCGATTGAGATGCTGCTGGTGCCGCTGGCCCAGGCCGTGGCGATGGCCCGGGATGGCCGCATCGAAGACGCCAAGAGCATCATCGGCCTCCTCCTGGCCGCCGAACGCCTCCGCGATCGGTGACGCCAACGGCGGCGCGTGAGGAGACGCGATGCTCGACCTGCGCTGGATCCGTGCCCACCCCGAGGAAGCGCGGCGCCGGCTGGCCTCCCGCGGCGCGGTGGAGCCGCTTGATGAGGTGCTGCGCCTGGACGAAGAGCAGCGTGCCCGGCTGGCAGAGGTAGAGGCTCTGCGGGCACAGCGAAACCAGGCATCCCTGGCGATCCGCCAGCAGCGCCAGCAGGGCGCGCCCACGGCCGAAGCCCGCGAGCGGGCACGCGCCATCGCCGCCGCCCTGGCCGCCGCCGAGCCTCCCCTGCGCGCGGTGGAGCACGCCCTGACGCAGGCACTTCAGGCCATCCCCAACATCCCCCACCCCGAGGTCCCCGTTGGGCACGACGAGACCGCCAACCGGGTAGTGGAGACCCACGGCGCACCAACCCGGCCGGAATGGGTGCGCCCGCACTGGGAAGTGGGCCGCGAGCTGGGCATCCTCGACCTGCCGGGCGGCAGCCGGCTGGCCGCCGCGCGCTTCCCGCTGCTGATTGGCGCCGGTGCGGCCCTGCAGCGCGCGCTCACCCAGCTCATGCTGGCGCTGGCCGAGGAAGACGGCTTCACCGAGGTTGCCCCGCCGCTGCTGGCGAACGCCGACGCGCTCACCGGCAGCGGGCACCTGCCAAAGTTCGCCGCCGATCTGTTCCGCACGCAAGAGGGCCTCGCCCTGATTCCCACCGCCGAGGTGCCGCTGGTGAACCTGCACCGTGGGGAGATGCTGGCCGGCGCCTCGCTGCCGCGGCGCTACGTGGCGGCCACGCCTTGCTTCCGTGGGGAGGCCGGCGCGCCCGGCAGGGAAACCCACGGCTTGATCCGCCTGCACCAGTTCGAGAAGGTGGAGCGCGTCAGCTTCACCGGGCCGGAAGAATCGACCGCCGAACTGGCCCGCCTGACCCAGGCAGCGGCACGAGTGCTGCAGCGGCTGGCGATCCCCCACCGCGTCGTTGAGCTGTGTACCGGCGAGCTAGGCTTTGCCGCCGCGCGCACCTTCGATGTCGAGGCGTGGTTTCCGGCGCTGGGGCGCTACCTGGAGGTGAGCTCCTGCAGCGATTGCGGCGACTTCCAGGCGCGCCGCCTGAACACCCGCTTCCGTGACGAGCAGGGCCGCCCGCGCTTCGTGCACACCCTGAACGCCTCGGGGCTTGCCGTCGGGCGCACCCTGGCCGCCGTGCTGGAGAACTGCCAGCGCGAGGATGGCACCGTCGTCGTCCCGGAGGCGCTGCGAGACTACTGCCGCTTGACGGTGCTGGGGGAGAGACGGCGGGAGCACGGTGACGGGTGACCGGAGCCAGGATGGCGGCCGCGGCAGCCGGGCGCGGCCGAAAGGACGCGGGGCGACCGCCGCGGGCCTGGCGCTGCTGGCAGCGGCGACGCTGGGCCTGTGCCTGCCACTGCTGGGCGGCATCAACTTCACCCCCGACACCGCGGAATACACCGGAATCGCCCGGCGCCTGGCCGAGGGGCAAGGACTGACCACCGCCATCAAGTGGCACTTCCTGGACCACGGCCCCGTCGTTCGCCCGGCGGCGGTGGAACGCCCGATCCTCTACCCGCTGTTTGGCGCCCTGGTGCTGAAGCTGGCGCCCGCCGCCGACCCGTTCCGCGCCCTGCAGACCGCCAACGCCCTGCTTGCCGCGCTGAACGTGGTGGTCGCCGTTGGCGCCTTCCGCACGGTGGTGCCGCCCGCCGCCGCGTGGCTCGGCGCCGCCTGCCTGGCGCTGAGCCCTGGCTTTACCCAGACGGCCACGGTGGCGCTCAGCGATCAGCTTTTCCTGCTGCTGTGGCTGCTGGCGCTGTGGCTGCTCCCCAACGCGCGCGGCGCGCGGGGCGGAGCGCTCTTCGGCGTTCTGACCGGGCTGGCCACCCTGACGCGTCCGAACGGGGCGCTGCTGGCACTTGGATACGCGCTTTACGCCGGGGCGCGGGGCGAGCGCCGCCGGGCCGCGGCGGTGGCGATGATGCTGGCGATGGCGCTCCTGGTGGCCGCGCCGGCGGCGCGTACCACCTTGGCGGCCCGGGCCCATGGTCTGCGCCCGGGGGCGCTGGTCAACTACTCCGTGCTCCACATCCACCAGGCAAGCTGGGAGGGCTTCGGCCAGCAGATCCCCTCGCCGCTGCAGTTGCTGCGCCAGCAGCCAGCGGCGGTGCTGCAGGGCATCCGGCGCAAGGCGCGCGCCAATGCCCGGGCGCTGGGCCTCTTCCCGGGGCCGCTCTTCTTGCTGCCGCTGCTCTCTTTGCCGGGAGCCCTACGTCGCCGCCGGGACCCCGCCGCCGCGGTGCCACCCCTCGAGGCAGAGGCCGCGGCCGCCGACGGCCGGCAACCGACGACAGCAGCCGAGTTGCGCCGGGTATGGTGGGTGCTGGCGGGGGCGAACCTTGCCTTCTACTGCGCCTCCTGGGTGGCGGCCGGCGCCCTGCGCTACCTGCTGCCCACCACCACACTGCTCCTGCCGCTGCTGCTGGCGGCGGGCTTCCGCCGGGCTGGCCACAGCAGCGCCGCTCGCAGCATGGCGGTGGTCCTGGTGGCCGGCACGCTGCTGCTGCTGGCGGGCTACTGGCACACGCACTGCCAGTGGATGCAGCGGCGCTGGCAGCCGGCAGGCTGGGAGCCTTACCACGTCGCCGCTCGCTGGATAGCGGCCGTCACCGGCCCGGACGAGGTGGTTGCCAGCAACAACCCGTGGATGATCCACGCGCTGACGCGGCGGCCCGCGCTTGCCTGTCCCTACTTCCGCCCGGGGGCCGACCTGACGGCGCTGGCCCGCACGTTCTCGGTGCGCTGGGTGGTGCTCATCGTCCGGCCGGGGGAGCCGCGGTTGCGCCACTGCCTGCAGCACCCGGCGGCCCAACTGGTGCGTACTCAGGATCGCGGCCGCCGTGCCGGGATCTACCTCTTTTCGGTAGCGCCCCCGCCGTCGCCGGCCGGCCGGGCGCAGAGGCGCATGCGCACCACCAAGATCGGCGGGATCTCCGGAAGGTGATCCCAGCGCAGGTAGCGGCCATCCTCGGCGCCCGGGGGCAGGCCGGGTTCTTCCAGCCCATCCACGGCGAAGCCATGCCGGAAACCGCAGCCCAGCAAAAGATGTAGGGGGCGATGGAAGTAGTAGTGCGGCTCCGGTTGGCCCAGGATGCCAACCCCCTTCCAGGCCCGGGGCGTCAGATACTGGCTTACCTGCACGCCGTTGCGCACCTCGAACTCGCCTTCGCGCTCGGTGGACACGGCGAATCTGCTGGCTTCGGGCGTCTGGAAGCAGGGGTGCATCAGCGAGAAGACGAACCACCCGCCCGGCTTGAGCAAGGTGGGCAGCGCACTGAAGAGCGGCTCGATCGCCGCCATGTCCATGAGCGCCATCGTGGCCACGGCGCCGTCAAAACGGCCCGCGCCCAACGCGCGCAGCGCCGACGCGTCGGTGGCGTCCACAACGTGGTACTCGATGTTGCGCAGGTGTTCCGGGGTGCGGGCCACGGCGCGTTCGATGAAGCGGCGGCTGAGGTCGATCGCGACGACGTGGGCGCCCAGTTCGGCCATGCGCCGCCCAAACCGTCCCGCTCCGCAGGCCACATCGAGGACCACGCTGCCCGGCTGAATCTCCAGGAGACGCTCAGTGGCCGGCTCGATCAACTGGCACTGAAACCGGTTGCCGTCGCCGATGCGGTCATCCCACCACTCGGCGTTGCGATCCCAGATGCGCCGCACCTCCTCGTTCAGGTCCTGGCGTTCCAATGACGACTTCTCCATCAACCTCCCCTTCCGCGGCATGGGCGACGCGGGCTGGCACCGGCTGCAGCGCAGGTACCGTTCGCGGTCAGCGCCGGCCCGGCCTGCCGCCTCGCGGGGATAGCAAACCAGCACTCTTTCAGAATCTGTGGCAAATATGGTATGATGTTGCCGGCAGGTAGGATGGGAGCGGCAGCGCCCATCCTGCGCCAACCGCCCGCGCAAACGGGCCTGGGGCGCGGCTCAGCCCGGCCGCTGCGCGGGTGGCGTGTCGTGTTGCACCCCCCCTGGATCTGCCACCATCGCGCCGGCTCCGTCGGCGACGCCGCCGGGCACCCAGGATACCGTCTTGCATTGTTGGGTAGCGCGTTCCGTTCGCCAGGGGATGGCCGGTGGCCATCCTGGCAGTGAGCCTCGTACCATCGACGGGAAGAGGGCCAATTGGGAAAGGATCGAATGGCTGAACGCAGTAGCAGCGACGTGTTGTCCAGGAAGCGCATCGTCATCATCAACGGCGAGATCCGCGAGGAGATGGTCGAGAACATTGCCAAGGAGTTGCTGCGCCTAGAGGCCGCCAACCCCACCGAGGACATCAACGTCTTCCTCAACTCTCCCGGCGGTAGCGTCATCGCGGGCCTAGCGATCCACGATATCATGAAGATGGTGCGGTGTGAGATCTCGACCATCTGTTACGGGCAGGCCGCGTCGATGGCCGCCGTGCTGTTGATGGCGGGCACCAAGGGGAAGCGGTTCATCAGCCCCAACGCCCGGGTGCTGATCCATCAGCCCAGCGGTGGCGCCTTCGGCACCGCCACGGAGATTGAGACCACGGCCCTGGAGATCACGCGCATGAAGAAGCGCCTCCTGGAGCTGGTGTCGTTCTACACCGGGCAGCCGATTGAGCAGGTGGCCATCGACATGGAGCGTGACTTTTACATGGATGCCGAGGCGGCAGTGCGCTATGGCGTGGTGGATGGGATCCGCTACCCCGGCGAGGGCGGCACGGTCACCGAGTAGCCGGGGCGGTGCAGGGAAAAGAAAGCGCGGAGGGGGGCGCCTCCGCGCTTTCGCCGGTCAAACAACAAACCACGTTAAGAGCTCAGCCAGCATGACCCATCGGCAGCAGCAGCGGCCATTCGCCAGGCTCCATCTCCTCGTCTAGCAACAGGCCATCGACGAAGGGCGCGCCCGGGAACATCCGGCTTGCGGAGAGGATGCTGATGCCGCGCAGGTTCTCGTCACTATCCAGGTCGAGCAGCACATGGCGGGTGACCTGAATGGTGCGTGCAGCCTCGCGATCGCTGAGATAGCAGTAGACCGCGTCAACCTGCTCGTCGTAGGTAACCTTCATCCACTTCTCCCATTCTGGGGGAATCGTCCGCTCCAACCGCGAGCGGACGCGCATCATTATAGGCGCCGACCGGGCACGTGTCAAGCAGCCCGGCTGCCGAATCCGTTCAGGAATCGGGAGTGCGTCCCGCCGCTGGCACCAGGCCAGGCTAACTCTACGCCCCCCGTCCTGAACTCCGGCGACCACCGTTGTCGGCCCGGTATTCCCAGGCTCAAGTATGAGACGTTCTCTTGACCCGCTGCGTTCCCCGGTGTTGCACCTTCGCGCCGGGTTTGTGCTGCCGGTGAGCGGCCCGCCGATCCCCGACGGCGCCGTGCGGGTGTGCCGGGGCGTCATCATGGCGGTGGCGCCCGCGTCGCGGCTGGTGCCACAGCCGGGCGATGAGGTTCTCTCCTTCCCGGATGGCATCCTGCTGCCGGGGATGGTCAACGCGCACTGCCACCTAGAACTAGGTGATCGCGCCGGCCGGGTGCCTTACCCCGGCACGCTCCCCGGCTGGCTCCGCGCGCTGACGGCGCTCCCCCCGGCGGACGCGGCCCAGGTGGCCCACAACGTGCGGGCGGGCGCGCGCACCCTCCTGGCCGGCGGCGCCACCTGCGTCGGCGACATTACCACCACCGGGTTCGCCCGCGCGCCCCTCCGCCGCACTGGCCTGCGCGCGGTGTCGTTCCGTGAGCTGCTCGGGTTCACGCCGGAGCGCGTGGCGGCGGCGCGCGCCGCGGCGCAGGAGTGGCTGACAGAGACCACGGCGGGAGTGACAAACGGGATCTCGCCGCACGCGCCCTACTCCACGGCCGCCGCCTTGTTCCAGGAGGCCGCGCGGCTGGCGCTGGCCAGCGGCGTGCCGTTCACCACCCACCTGAGCGAGAGCCTGGACGAGGCCGAGTTCGTCGCCCGGGGCGAGGGCGAGTTCCTCGAGTTGCTGCGCGCTCGCGGCATCCCGCCTGAGGTGTGGCAGCCGCGCGGCAGCTCTCCCATCCGCTACCTGGCCGACCTGGGGGTGCTGGAGGTGCCGGGCGCCGCGGCGCACGTGAACTACCTGCTGCCGGGAGACCTGGAGCTGCTGGCCGCGGGGAAACTGGTGCCGGTCTATTGCCCCCGCAGCCACGCCTTCTTCCGCCACCCGCCGCACCCGGCCGGCGAAATGCTGCGCGCCGGCATCCCGGTCGCCCTCGGCACCGACAGCCTGGCCAGCAACCACGGGCTCGACATGCTGGCCGAGGCGCGGCTGGCCTGGCAGAGCGTGGCCGGCACCGGCGCTGCCGATTGGGTGCGGGCAGCAACACTGAACGGCGCGCGGGCGCTTGGGCAGGACGACCTCTGCGGCACCCTGGAACCCGGCAAGCGCGCTGATCTCATCGTGGTCCGTCCCGGCGGGCACGCCCCCGATCCGTACGCCGCCGTACTTTCGCCCGGCAGCACCGTTCAGTTCACCCTGGTGGATGGCCGCGTGCCGTAACCCGGCGGTGGTTCGGCCACCCTATGCCTGCCGGAAGGGCAGGCTGGAGATGCCGCCGAAAAGGCTTGGCGGAGATGAGTTCCGGCCGCGGCATGGCGGCCGGGCAGGAGGTAAAGATGCAGGCAGGAGCGGGTAGGCTCAAGGAGCGGTTCTGGCTGGGGGTGAACTACTGGCCCCGGCACCGTGGCCTGGCGATGTGGCGGGACTGGCACCCCGAGGAGATCGACCGCGAGCTGGGCGAGATGGCGGCGCTTGGCCTCAACGTCGCGCGCATCTTCCTGGTGTGGGGCGACTTCCAGCCGATCCGCGAGTACCGGGGCGGCGGCTGCCAGGGGGAGCCGGTGGCCCGCTGCCTGGCGCACGACGACCGCCTCGACGAGCAGGCCTGCCCCGACCTGGTCGACCCAGTGATGGTCGAGCGCCTGGCCGAAGTGTGCGCGCTGGCCCGGAAGCATGGAATTCGGCTGATCCCCACGCTGCTCGTCGGCTGGATGAGCGGGGTCTCCTTCGAGCCGCCGTTCCTGCGCGACCGCAACATGTTCACCGACCCCACCCTGCTGCGTTACCAGGTGATGCTCTGCCGCCACCTGGCCCGGCGCTTCCGCGGTGAGGAGGCGATCCTCGCTTGGGACCTGGGGAACGAGCAGAACTGCTTTCAGCCCGTGCCCTCGATTGACGCCGCCTGGCATTGGACCTACCTGCTGACCACCACCCTGCGGGCCCACGACCCGACGCACGCGGTGATGTCTGGCATGCACGGCCTCGGTACCACGCGGCAGGCCTCGCAGTACGCCGGCCGCTTCCTCATCCGCGACGTGGCCGAGTGCACCGACTGCCTTTGCGTCCACCCGTACCCCGACTTCGTGCCGGCGGTGATCGACCCGCCGCTGGACCCTCGCGCCACGCTGATCGCCTCCTGGCAGCTCCGGCTTTATGCCGGCGTCGGCGGCATCCCGGTGATGGCGCAAGAGTTTGGCACCCTCGGCGACGGCGCGATGAGCCGCGAGATCGCCGCCCGCTACGCCCGGCGCACCCTCTACAGCCTGCTGGCCAATGGGAGCATCGGCGCCATCTGGTGGTGCCACACCGACTTCACTGTCCCTGACCAGATGCCGTACCGCACCAACCTGATGGAGTACTACGGCCTGGGCCTGCACGATACCTCGGGCGAGCCAAAGCCGACGGCGGAAGCCTTTCGGGAGTTCAGCGGCGTGCTGGCGCGTCTCGACACCGGCCGGCTCGAACGCCTGCCGGCGCAGGCGGCCATCCTGCTGCCCTGGCAGAGCGAGCACCACGAGGAGGCGTTCAACGCCTTCGTACTGGCAAAGCGCGCCGGCTTCGAGGCTGACATCGTGCTGCCCGACCAGCCCCTGGAAGCCTACCGTCTCCTGATCGTGCCGGTGGCGATGGGGCACTCGCACTTCACTCAGCCGCAGTGGGAGAAGATCCGCGCCCGCGTCGCCGCGGGGGCCACGCTCTACGTCTCTTCGGGCGGCGCCTCGCTGCCGGGCCTCAACGAGATGGCCGGCCTGGAGGTGCAGTACCGCCGCACCGTCTCCGGCCGGCGCGAGGCGCGGGTCGCCACCGAACGGCCGGGCCTGGAGGGGGACGCCACCCTCACCTGGGAGGCGGGTGCATCGTCGTCGCACGTGGTCTGCGCCACCACGGGCACCGTGGTGGCCACCGGGGCCGAAGGGGCTCCCCTGCTGGTGGAACACCGCTGGGGAGAGGGCGTTGTGGCGTTTCTGGCGGAGCCGGTGGAGCGCTACCTCTGCGGGCGATCTGGGGTCTCCGCCACGGATGAGACGTGGCGGCTCTACCGCTACCTGAAGGCGCTGGCGGGAATCCGCGCCCCCATCGAGTGTGCCCACCCGAACGTCGAGGTTGGCCTTCTGCGCGAGGGGGAAAACCGGGTGGTGGTGCTGGTGAACCACTCCGACTCGCCGGTGGAAGCAGTGCTGACGGTCGATCCCAGCGTGGCCGGCCTGGCGGATCTGGACGGCCGGCCCGCCGCCGTGGCCGCCGGCACCTGTACCGTGGAACTGCCGGCCAACGGCGGGGCGGTCTTGCGCGCTGCTGGGGCATAGGGAGGCACGCAGCGATGGCCAGGGGGCGAACCGAAGAGCCACGTCGAGCCAGGAAGACAGCCGCCCGACAATCGGCACGGCCGGCGCGGGTAAGGTCGCTGCCCCGGTACGAGGCGAGCGCCGAGAGGACGCCCCTTCCCCCAGAGGCAGCGCGGCTGGCCTCCACGGAGCTGCCCCTGGTCGGGGCCTGGATCACCGAGGGGTGGCAAGAGAACCGGGTGGCCGGCGTGGTGATCGCGCGCCGCGAGCCGGGCGGCCGCGTTCTCGCCGGCTGGTTCCTGGTAGACCTGCGTGGCTTTGGCCTGCGGGAGGCCTGGGGCTACCTGGCGGCCACCGAGGCGGAGCTCACCCAACGCCTGAAGCGGGGCGCCTACGTCGCGGCTGACTACGCGGAGGCCCGTCGCCTCCTCCTGGCTGCTGAACAGTGGGCGCAGCAGTGGGAGTTCGCCCTACCTCAGGAGTGGGACGTGCTGCGGAACCTGATCGAGCCACCCCGGCCCGGTGAGGTGCTTCCCCTGGAGCTTTTCGGCGATGAGGATGGCCGGCCGCTCCTGAGCGGGGAGTTGGCGGATCTGGCACGGCACCTGGGCGCGGAAGGGAACGGGGCTCCCGAGAAAGCCGGATGACCCCGCGGTGGCGCCCTCCGGCTCCCTCGTAACCCCGTTCCCTTTGGCCCTCACTCGATAGTTCCGGCGATCCCCCACTGGTCCATCGCCAGGATCTCCTCGTTGCCGGTGTTGCTGTTCTGCACCTGGAAGCGCAGGAGGAAACGGTCGCGGCCGGCCACCAGCGGCGTCAGGTCGCGCTCGGCGGTGCCGCCCCACAGGTGATCATCCTGGTAAGGGGTCTCCCAGGTCTGGCCATCGTCCACCGACACCGCGATCTGGTTGTGTCCGCCCGGCGGCAGCGCCAGGTACATGGAGTGCAGGTAGGCGTCGCGGAAGCGGAGGCCCTCACCCGCCCGCACCTCGTAGACCAGCTCGCCGGTCGCGCCCGGGGCCAGCGAGAGGCCGTAGGTGCTGATGGTGAAGCCGGTCCGGCTGCGGGCGTGGTAGACCTTGCCGCCGTCGTCGAGCGTATCCAGATAGCGGAACGGCCCCGCCTGGGCAAAGAAGGTGCCCGGGTCGTTCAGGGCTTCCAGGGTAGAGGCAACATAGGCGCGTGCCGCCTTGCCCACGGTGAGCGTGCCGTCCAGGCTATCGATCTGTTTCAGGTAGGCTTCGGCCGCCGCCTGCGCCCGCTGCTTGGCCGAGGCATCGCCGCGGCGGAAGCGGCCGGAGGCATCCCAGAAGTCCAGCCACCGCCGCAGCAACTGCAGGCAGTGCTCGTCACGCTCCAGGCGGGCCACCCGCACGCGGTTGCCAGCTACCTGCGCCTTCGCCGCGGCGATCTGCCGCAGGGCTTCCTCCACCATCGGCACCGGGTAGAGTCTCGGCACGTCCATCGGCTCGCCGGTGCCGCCCACCGCCATCATCTGCCGCTCAAAGCGCTCGTAGAGGGCGCGCATCGTCGGGGCGGCCGCCCCGAAGTAGGCCGGGTAGAACTGGTCGAGGAGGGCGTCTACCTTCAGGTTGGCATCCCAGGCGATGCGGAAGGTGAGCCACATCGTCACGTCGGTGCCCAGGTTGCGGTCGAGGTATTCGGGCATCAGGCCGCTGAAGCCGAGGCGGCGGTAGTAGGCCTGATCCGCTTCGAGGTTGTGGAAGAGTGTCCAGGGGCCGGGGTACCAGCCGATGTAATCGTAGCTCCAGGCACGGGGGAGCAGCTTCATCCAGCGCTCCACGCGCCGGCGGTAGGTGTTGCACCAGGGGTTGTTGTCGGTCTTGGGGCGCAACTGCTCCATCGCGTACGAGCAGATGATCGGGTAGAGATTCTGGGCACCCTTCAGGTCGCGGATGGGCGGCTCGATGGTGCTTGAGTAGGGCAGCAGCGTGATCCCTTTGCCCGGGCAGGCGGCAGCCACGCGCTCGGCCACCTGGTTGGTGAAACGCAGCACCCGCTCCGCCGGGTTGGCGCCCATCGCCTCGCACTCCGAACACTGGCACCACGCGTCGTTGTCGTTCGGGCTGAAGGTGTAGTAATCGAGGTCGGGGTTGTTCCCAAAGACGTGGATGAAGCGCTCGGTGGCGATCTCCACGGCGCGCGGGTAGGAGATGCAGATCTGCCCCTCGGCCCCACGCGGGGCACGCTTGCCGTTGATCATGGCCTGCAGGCCGGGCTCCTTCTCCTGGAGCTCTTTGGGGAAGGTGGTCGACCACTCCTGGCCGCCGTAGCCACGGATGCCGCCGGCGCGGTTGCGCACGCGCCACTTTGCCATCGCCGCTTGCTCCTCGGGCGTCTGGCGCGCGGCGGCGTTGCCGTTGTACCAGGGCGCGCGCAGCTCGAAGGAGGGGCGCACTACGGCGTATCCGCCCGGCACGCTCACTTGCACCGTGCGCCGCCGCGGAATGTGGGTGCCGATCTCTCCCGGGGTGAACCAGTGGCAGCCCAGATAGTCTTCCAGGAGGCCGTAGACCGCGTTCGACACGCCCTCGGGCCGAGGGCTGAGGAGCGCCAGGTAGCCCTTACCGGCCAGGATCAGGTAGCCGTCCGGCCAAAAACGCCCCCGGTCCGTCAGCGCCACCGGCAGCTTCACGCCGGGCGGGGTTACGCCCAGGTAGAGCTTCGTGGCGGGCGCCGCCTTCGTGTCCGTCACCAGGGGCACCCGGGCGCCGGACATTACCTGCAGGTGCCACTGCAGATCCTCGGCCGCCGCCCGGATCCGGTCGTTCTTCTCGGCCGGCAGCACGATCGCGCACCGCGCCTGGCCGTTCCCCACCAGCGTCACGCTCACCGGCCGCGGCGCCGCCGACGCTCCCACCCCAACTCCGAGGGCCACCAGGCCAACCGCCCAACCAATCCAGATCCTTCTCGACATCCCGCTACTCCTGCCGCCTCAGCGGACGGCTCCCACACGTCTTCTTCACCCATCCGCCCGCGTCGCCGGGCCTCTACTATCCAAACGCTTCGCCGCCGGCCGTGATTTTCCCTACCGTGCCGCCGGCCGCGCCCGCTGCGCGGCAGGAGCCACCGCCTTCGCCGCGGAAACCGGAGAGGGAGCGCGGAGCCCCTGCCCGCGAACCAGAACCACCTATCGAGAGGTTCCCAATGAACAGACAGACCCTTTTCGCCTGCCTGCTAGCTGCCGCCACCTTGGCGTTGCCCGCGTGTGCCGCCCCCAACCTGCTGACCAACCCCGGCTTCGAGGATGCCGCCGGGTGGCTGCACGGCTGGACGGTGGAGCGCGCCGACCCGGCGGGCGAGCTGTACTACTATCACCTCCGGGCCGGAGGCGGCGGCCACGGCGACGCGCGCCCGCGCACCGGCGCCCACGCCCTGGAGATCTACTCGCCCAACACCTGCCTGCGCCAGTCGGTGACGCTTTCGCCCGGCACCTACCGCCTCTCCACCTGGGCCCGCAACAACGGCGATTCCGGCGGCCCCCGCCTGATCCTGGCGCTCGGGGAGCAGCAGCGGCGCGTGCCGGTCCTCTCCGACCGCTATCGCCGCTACTACGCCGACTTCACCGTGGAAACGGCCGGCACGCTGCAGGTGCAGCTCGTCTCCACTTCTCTGGGCATCGCCGTAGACGACCTGGCCCTGGAACGGCTGGAGGGCGAGCCGGAGCCGCCCCTGCCTTACCTGTTCATCGACCTGCAGCCGTCCGGGGGCGAGCGCTCCGCCAACGTGCAGACCTACCTGCGGGGGATGAAGCAGTGGGTGGACCTCACCATAAGCTGCATTGACCCGCAGCGCCTCGGCGTCGCCGAGCTGGAGGTCCGGGTGCCGGAGACAGTGCGCCTCTCCGGGATCAACGAGAAGCTGCTGCACAACTGGCGCCCGTTCCAGCTCTCCCAGGCCACCGTCGCCACCACTCGCGACACCGACGAGGCGGGGCGCGCGATCACCAGTTACCGCTTCCCCTGCCCCCGTTTCGTCAACGGCATCGAGAACCCGGTGGGGTTCGGCGGCTTCTTCGTCGAGGTTCCCTCCGGCAAACGGGCGGAGTTTGAGGTCCGCATTCACGACCACGGCCGGCTCGTCTCCAGCGAGCGCTTCCAACTGGTGCCGCTCCAACCGCCCGCGCGGCAGAAGACGCCGCGGCTGCTGAAGACACTCTCCTATTGCGTGCAGGACTGGAAGGCCGACCTGCAGGGCCGGCTGGAGACGACGCCGCGCCTCTTCAAGCTGATGGGCCTGAACGTGTGGAGCGAGTATCAGATCACCCGGCTGAACGCCAAGGCCGAGCCAACCGCCGAAGAGCAGGTGATGGCCCGCGCCGCGCGCGAGTTCGGCGTGCGTGAGTTCTGGCCGAACTTCTCGGAGCTGCTTTCCGGCGCCAACGGCCAAATCATGGACTGGGGCACCTCACCCCAGGCCGAGGAGGATCCCGACCAGTACCTCGTCCGCGCCGATGGCAGCGTGGATAAGAGCCACTTCAACATGCGCTACGCCGCCAACATGGGCAAGGCGTGGGTCGAGACGGCCCTGAAGGCCCACCAGCGCACGATCACCCGGCCGCGGGACCTGGGGCTCCCCTATCGCCACAGCGGCTTCATCACCGATGCCCTGGAGGGCCTCTACTTCAGCTACGACCCGGCAACCCTGGCCGACTTTGCCCGGCAGAAGGGGATCGACCCGGCGGAGGCCACCGTGGCCAACGTGAACGGCAAATACCGAATGGAGTGGATCTCCTACAACAACGCCCTCTACGCCCGGGTGGCCGCCAACCTAGCCGCCGCCCTGCGCGAGGTGGACCCCTCGCTGAAGGTGATCAACACCGCCAGCCCCTTCGGGCCCATCGGCAGCTACGAACTCCCCCGCCGCGAGCAGATGGAATGGGCCCGCACCTACGACTATACCATGCCCCAGTGGTACTCCCTGCGCTACTTCGGCTCGCTCTACAGCGACACCATCGAGCTAGGCACGCGCGAGAAGCTGTACGGGCGTGGGAACGGCTATGCCGACGTGATCCCTCTCCTCTGCAACTCGATGGGCACCTGCACCGAGGACCTGAGCTGCATTCGCTTCAAGGTGTTCGACCTGATCTCGGCGTCGCCGCACGTCAAGGGCATCGGCTACTACATCGGCACCAATGCCTTCGCCGATGCCCGCTGGATGGTGGGGATCTCGCGCGTCCACACTCTCCTGGCCGACGTGGAGGAGTATTACGCCCAGGGCACGCGCCGCGACCGCCTGGCCCGCTTCGTGAAGCTGCCCGGCGGCATCAAGAAGATCGAAGGCATGGACGACGAGGGGCGGCAGACCACGCTCACTCCCAAGGTGGAGACCGCCTGCCGCGTCCACACCTTGCGGAAGGGCGGGCGCCTGGCACTGATCACGCTCATCTCGCACTGCAACCAGCGCGTCGGCGAGAAGGGCCGGCTGCGGCTGGATCTGAAGGCGCTGGGCGCCACGCCTGGCAAGGCGGTGCTCTTCAACCACCTCACCGGCAAGACGCTGCCGCTGCGCCCGGAGATCACCGTAGACACCAACGCCACCGGCAGCCTGGCGCTGCTGGAGGTCCGCTCGGCCACGGTGAAGTAGGAGCAGGGCAAACCCTCATCCCCCCGGCTCCCTCTCCCGACGGCATGGGAGAAGGAGTCGGGGGGCCGGGTCGGATCGCCGGCGTCCCGCCGGCCGCCGTCGGAGGCGCGGCCTACTCCTTCCGCAGGACCATCCACCACTGGCGGTCGAGGCCGGCGGGGGTGATCTCCACCAGCGGCACCGAGAGCGACAGCGCTACTTCCCGCGCTAGCGGGATCAACTGGCTGAACAGCTCGCCCGGGAACCAGTCCATGGCGAGGTAGTGCTCGAAGGTCCAGTGGTCGAAGCAGAGGAAGCCGCCGGGTTTGACGGCGCGCGCCGCCACTTCCAGGATGCGGCGCAGTTGGGGCAGGCCCACCTCCTGCAGCCGGTGCCGCTCCCACTCCTCGGCCAGCCACTCGATCATCCGGCGCTCGGTGGGCCACCAATCGATGTCGCGAGTGTCCATGCCGCGGGCAGTGGCCACGGCCGTCTGCAGGATGTCGTTCACCGCGTGGTGGAAGCAGGCGCAGTCGAAGGTGCCGTCGTCGAAGTACTGGGGCAGGTTCTGGGCGTCGTCCTCGATCAGGCTCACCTGCAGGGCGAGGGTCGAACAACGCTCCATCAGCTCCGCGGCGAGCTGGCGGTTCAGGTTCAGCGTGTGGTAGTGCCCCCGGCGGCCGAACAGGGTATCGACGGCAACCACCACCGGATCGCTGCTGCCGACGCATAGCTCCAGCACCACGGGCTCTTCGGGGAGCCGCAGGTGCTCCAGCAGCACGGTCCACTGCGCGGCGAGAAGGCGTCGGCTGAGCGGCCGGGCGCCGGGCGAAAACTCGGCGGCCTGCGGGCGCCGCAACACCTGCCCGGCGGCGGTCACCAACTCATCGCGTGAGAGCGCATCCACCTCGTCCAAGCCGCGAAACCGTTCTCCGACCCGGCCGCCGACGGCCTCCGCCAGAAGCTGCTCCGTTGTCCACATGTTCATTCCTCTCTGTCTAGTACACTGTGATAGTAGGAGGCCGTCGCGCCATTCGCGGGCCTCGGCGGCGATGGCCGGCTAATCGGCGGCCACCGGCTGGCCGTTCAGGTAAAGCGTGCGCTGGCGAGTGGTGCCCTCCACCGTCGCGGCGACGTGCGACCAGCGCCCTAACGGCAGGTTGGCGGCATAGGTCAGGAACGGGTCACGCGCGATCAGGCGCAGCGAGTTCCCGGGGTAGGTATCCAGCAGGTAGGCGGTCGCTATCCCTACCGGCGACTTATCGATCACCCGGACGCCTGCCGGTGGCAAGGCCGCCGGGCGGATCCAGGCCGCCAGGGTGATGCCGTCCGGGCAGTCGAGCGCGCGGTCATCCGCGATCTCCAGGAAGCCTTGCCCATCCAGCTTCAGCGCCGTACCGGGCAGCCCCTCGGCCGCCTCGCCGGTGGCAACCGTGCCCACAACGCGGGCCGGCAGCGCCGGAAGCGCCAGGTTGGGGAAATGGTCTCCCTCCCGCCGGTCAAAGTCGAGGCGAACCAGGCATCCCTCGGGTGAGCCCGAATCGGGGCGCGCCGGATCGGCCAGGCGCGCGATCTCTTCCGGGCTCAAGGCGCGATTGTAGACGCGCACGTAGGCCATCTCACCGGTGAAGCGGCACCCGCCGTTGCTATCGGCACCGATGCGCAGCGGCAGGCGATTTGGCAGGATAGGGGCAGTGCTAATCTGCAGCGGCGGGGCAGCATCCGCCGGCGCGGGCGGGATCGCCGCCGGGCGCGGCAGCGTCGCCTCGATCACCTCGCCCGCCTTCAGCGAAACGACGTAATCCGGCCCCACCTTGCGCACCCCGGCGCGGCTCCAGCGCGGCTGGCGGCCGCCGAAGTTATCGCGAATGCGCACCGCGCCGGTGCGGCCGGCAACGACGCGCAGCCAGGTGGTGGCGTTGCGCTCGCGCCGGGCGGAGACGCGGTGCCCCCCTTCGACGCGCAGGTCGGCGAACGACGCCGTGTGCCAACGCCAGGGCGTCGCCGGGAAGAGGCGGATGGCGCCCGGCTCGCCGGAGCCGGGGCGGACGCTCCAGCTTTGCAGCAGCATCTCGTGGACCGCCTGCAGCGCCAGGAAGTTGCCCTCCAGCGTGAACGGCCGGTAGGTCATGCTCGAAAAGCCAAGGCCCGACTGATCGCCGTTGCAGTGGAAGCCGTTGCGCAAGACGAAGGCGTTGACGAAGATGTCGAGGTTGCGCAGTGCCGCCTCGGCATCGCCCACGCGCGCCCGCAAGCAGGCCATCCACGAGAAGCTGTAGCCGCACCAGGCCGCCGTGCCCAGTTCGTCATAGCGCCGGCAGGTGGCCGTAATCACCTGGCGGTCGCGGTCAGTGCCTTCCGCGTGGATCAGCCCGAACGGGTGGATCGCCATGCTGTGCGAGAAGTGCCGGTGCGACTCGCGCACTTCATCCTCCGGCGAGAACATCAGGCAGCCTTCCGCGTCCGTCGCGAACCCGCCCAGGTCTTCGGCGTCCTGGCGCCACCGTGCGGCCTCTTCGTGCTTCCCGAGGGTGCTGGCCATCTCCGCCAGCGAGAGGAACAGCGCCTTCAGGCAGGCCTGGTCGTAGCTGCTGTTCGGCTTCAGCCAGGCACGCGGGGTGTTGTCGAAGATCTCCGGCGAGGAGGAAAGCGCCAGCTTCAGCAGGCCCTGGGCGTCTGGCTGCAGCATCGCGCGCAGGCTGGTGCCCACCTCAGCGCACCAGGGGTAGGCCCGCTCCCTCAGGAAGCGGGCATCGCGCGTGTAGCGCCAGTGCTCGGCAAATAGCCAGCCCAGCCAGGCGGCGTTGGTGGGCGACAGCGAGTACTGCGGCCAGCCGGTCAGCGGCTTTCCATCGAGGCTCATCACCCCGGGCACGGCCGCGCCCGGAGTGCCGTAAAAGCGACGCGCAAACTGCCGAAACTCCGGCAGCAGCTTCCAGAGGAAGTCGAGGAAGCAGCGCCCCTCCGCGAAGTGCCCGGCCATCAGGTAGCCGGCGTAGGTCATCTGGGTGTTCAGATCGTGGTGATAGTCGCCCTTCCAGGGTGGGAGGCCACCCTCGTCCGCCGTCCAAACGCCCTGCAGCGGGATCGGCGGCGCCCCGGGCCGCGAGGCCGCGCCGTAGAAGTAGCGGACCAGATAGTACTGCTTCAGGATGAGCGGATCCGGCACCGAGACGCGCGACTGCGCCCAGAAGCGCGCCCACCACTGCCGGTGCGGCGCAAAGAGCACTGCGTAACCGCGCGCCAGCGCCCGCGCCACTCGCTGCCGGGCCACGGCCACCGGGTCGGCGCCATCGGCGGTCGAGGCCACCGTCACCGCCACCAGCGTCACGTTTCCCACCCGGCGCGTGGCAGCCAGGCCGGCGTAGCGCAGGCCGGAGCCCGCCTCCTGCACATACCACCGCGCGCCATCCGCCTCACCGTGCGTCGCGGGAGGATGCCCGAGCTGCTTCACCGACTCCGGCGCGAGGAGGCGGATCTCCTTGGGCGCTGGCCCGGGGATCCGCAGCAAGGCCACCGGCTCCCTCGCGCTGACGAAGGCGGCAATGGTGCCTCCCTCCTTCAGGCGCGCGCGCCCCTCCGCCGTCGCCAGATCCAGAGAGAACTCCTGGATGCTTTGCGAGGGATCGAGGTCGATCTCCAGGCGGCCGGCCGGCACCTTGGTCGGGTACGGAATGCCGTACGGCTCGTCGAAGCGGCGGCGCAGCTCGTCGTGCTTCCCCTCGGCCACCAGCCGCTTCAGGGTGGCCCAGGTCCAATCCTCCTCCTGCAGGACCTCCGGGAGACGCAAGTCCCACAGGTCGCCCCGGTCCAGCGAAAGGCGCAGGGTAGACCCGGAGCCCCACAGCAGCCCGCCCATCAGGCCGTTGCCGAGGGGAATCGCCTCGTCCCAGCGGGAGATCGGCGCCTTGAGCACCGGGTTCAGATCCGCCGGAGGCAGGCGCGACTCAGCGGCATCGGCCGCCCCCGCGAGGGCAGCGAGCAGGATCAACACCCTTGGCATCATCATCTCTCCCCGAAGCAGGGTTGGTCGGCGTTCACTCGCGGCCACCGGTCGTGGCGGTGCCGTTCCCCGTTGTGATCGGAAGGCCATTCTGGAAGTCGGGCGGGAGCCACAGCGGCAGGTCCTCGATTGACCGACGCGCCTCCTCGGACGTGGGGATGCCCCAGGCAGTGAAGAACGGCCCCAGGTTGCGCCCCACCACCCGGGAGAAGCGGACCAGGAACTGGTCGCGCTTCTCGTCGTCGTTGGTCGGCAGGTCCTTACGGTTGGCGGCGCGGTAGTCGGCGAAGAGGCGCTGGTAGGCTTCCCAGCCGAACGCCTGCTGCAACTGGGCGTAGAACATCAGCGAGAGGCCCGGGTCGCGGCACCATTCAGCGAACTTGGCGCCACGGGCGAAGTAGTCACGAACCGTCTGGTTGCGCTCGGCGACGTTCAGCCAGGCGTTTTTCAACACCGGCTCGCCACTCACCCGCTCACAGCAGTAGAGGCTAAAGAGGTTGTTCGTCGTCTCGCCGGTGCCGGCGAAGGTCCAGTCGGCGCTCTGGTAGTTGTGGCCCAGCTCGTGCCAGAAGCCCCAGCACAGCTTGGCGCCGCCGGTGCGCAGGCGCTCGCGGTCCACCATCAGCGGCGGCACGTCGAGGTGGGTCATGATCGGGTAGCCGGCATGCATGTAGCCGCCGCTGATCTGCTGGTCACAGCAGATGCGCTCCGGGCGTTCTCGCTCGTGGGGGATGCCGGCCAGGTCGGCGATGGCATCGAGGCCCTCATCCCACACCTGCATCAAGGCCTCCGGGTCGTCCAGGTCGCGCACCACGGCGGCCGGCACGGTGAGGATGATCTTGCGCGTTGCCAGCTCGGCCCAGGGCGCCGGGTAGTGGCGAATGGTGGTGCGCCAGGCCTCCAGGGTCGTCTCGCCCGCCACGAAGAGCGGCATCCGCACGGCGCCTTTGATCGTGACGGCCACCCGCCCCGCCCGACAGCCCCGGGGCACGGTGACGTAGAGGATGCCGCCAAACGGGTTGCCGCAGCGGGTGACCGCGCGCGTGAGCGGCAGCGCCCGGCTGATCTCGGGGAAGCGGCGCCACTCCTCGTGGTGCCAAATTGTATCGGTGTGGCTGCCGATGCGCAGCCCCAGGCCGGCGCCCACCGCCTCGTCGGGGATCTGCACCTCCACCGGCTCGCCTGGCGCGGCGTAAAGCCCGGTGCTGTGCCAGTCTGGTACCGCAGTGTCGATGGTCACGGTAGCGGTGACGCGCGGGGCGCTGGCGGGAACCGCCCCGGGGAAGCCAGCGGCGGCGGGATGGGCCCGCAGGCGGCTCACCGGCGCCCGGCGCAGCTCGGCGTGCTGTAGCACGCAGGCAATCCGGCCGACCGGCTCCGCCAGCGACAGCGGCTGCTTCGGCAGCGGCACCGCCGGGCGCTTCCGGGCCACCAGCCGGCGCAGTCGGGGAAGCAGCACCCGGTCGTCACCCGGCACGGCGCCGCAGGCGCTGCTAAGCGTGTAAGAGACCTGCGCCAGCTCCTCTTTGGCGAGCTTCGCCTGTCCGTCGGCGTGCCGCTCCAGCGCCGTCAGCGCCGTGCTGGCGTGGGAGAAGGTGAGGCCAGAGCGGTCGGCCAGCCAGCCCTCCGGGCCGGTCGGATCCAACCAGCCATCGGCGATCGCCAGGCCCATGCGGGCCGACAGCCGGTTGCCGCCGTAGTCGTCGGCCAGCGACAGGCCCGGGTTGAGCTGCAGCCATCCCCAGCCGGGGATGCCGTCGCACCACCCGCCGCCCTGGTCAACGAAGCGGGCCACCGCCTCGATCACCTTGTCCTGGTCGCGCGGGGTGAGGCGGCCGCCGGCAAGGAAGAGGACGTCGGCGTTTTTCAGGCTGGGCAGCAGCTCGTCGTAGGCGATGCGCTTCACCGCGAAGCCCGCCTCGGCAAGGGGCGAGGCCACCTGCGGATGATCGACCACCAGGACGCGGGCTTGCTTGCCGCGCGCACCGGCCAGCCACGTGGTGATGTTGAGGATCAGCCGCCGCTGGTCGCGCCGCTCCAGGGTACCATAGAGGCCCTCGTGGCCCGACAGCACTACCCGCCCCTTTCCATAGTGCGCCGCCGCCAGGATCGGCAGCCGGTTCGCGCCGGTGCGGCCGGTGATCACCGGGAAAGCGCGCGTGCCGAAAACCGCCACCGGGCCGACCAGGCACCGCGGCGCCACCACCTCCCGCACATTATCCAGCAGCACGTCCAGATCGGCCGGCGCCGCCGCGGCCGGGCCAACCTCAACCAGCAGCAGCAGCGCGGCCATCATCCGCCAGGACATCATCAGCTCACCATTCTGCCCGAAGGGATTTCCGGTGCCAGGCACCGCGCCGTGAGATCGGGGCCTGGCGTCCATTCGTCCCCCTCAGGGGTTCGCCGGGAGGCGGTGGGGGTTCCTCTCTTGAGGACCCTCGGCCGGAGGTGATCCGACCTCGCCCCAGGAGAAGACCCGGCAGGAGGTCGGCCGCCCGGCTGCGAATCCTGGGAGCCGGGGGCCCACCCTTTGCCAGCCACCCCGGCATCGCCGGACGCTGTGTCTCACCGTCGGCACCCTCTACCTGAACGCGGCCCCCGACGGCCCACTTATTTGGAGGAACCTGATGAACCCCGTCCGCAAACACCTAGGAGCGGCCGCGCGCGCCTGCGGCGCCTTGCTGCTCCTCTCGACCGCCATCTCTCCCGCCCTGGGCCACAGCATCAAGGCCCGCGGCTCCGGCACCGCCGGCATTGCCTTCCCGCAAGATGCCACCGCCGCCCGCCTCAGCCCCAGCGGCATGGTCTTCGTTGGCAACCGTGTCGACCTGGGCCTCACCGGCATGACGAACGATGTCTCCTACAGCGTCACCGGGGCGCCCTCGGGAGCGCCCGGTACCTCCGGCCTGTTCCCGGAGACGGTGAAAAGCAAAGGCGGCCTCAGCCTCGCGCCCAACCTGGGGGTCAACTGGATGCTGGGGTCCCGTCGCTCCGTCGGCCTGGTCGTCTACGGCTCCGGCACGATGTTCACCGACTACCCCGGCAGCGCGGGCGGCGGCGCCGGCACCTTCGGCGGCGGCCCGGCCGGCGTTTCCACCGAGCAGCTCTTCCTGCTCCCCACCTACTCTGAGAAGATGAACGAGACCTCCGCCTGGGGCGTTTCGGCGGTGGTGGTCTATCACCGCTTCCGCGCCAAGGGCCTCGGGCAGATGGCCCCCTACGTCAGTGACGGCACCGCCGACAACCTCTCGGACATGGGCTACGACGTAGCGACCGGCATCGGCGCCAAGTTCGGGCTGCAGTCGGAGGTGCATCCGGGGCTGACCCTGGCCGCCTCCTACCAGACGCGCGTCCGCATGTCGAAGCTGGACCGCTACGCCGACCTCTTCGCCGAGCAGGGCGGCTTCGACGTGCCGCCCACGCTGATGGTCGGCTTCGCCTGGCAGATGTCCCCAACCTCGACGCTGATGTTTGATTTCGAGCGCACTTGGCACCGCGACGTGGCGTCGCTGGGCAACTCGGTGTCCAACTTCGCCACCTGGATGGCCACCGGCAACACCGATTACCTCCTGGGCGGCGACCACGGGGCCGGCTTCGGCTGGCGCAACACCAACCTCTACAAGCTCGGCTATCAGTGGCAGGCGTCGCCCACCTGGACGCTGCGCGCCGGCACCTACTACGGCCGGCATCCGATCCCAAGCTCGGAAGTGGTCATGAACGTGCTGGCGTCTGGCATCCAGGAATGGCGCATGACGGCCGGCTTCACCAAGAAGATGGGGCCGGGCAGGGAGCTGACGCTCTCACTGCTGTACGCACCGCGCGTGCGGGTGAGCGGCACCAACCCGCTCGATCCGGCGGCCAACCAAACCGTCGAGCTGCGCTCCAGCCAACTCGGCGTCGAGACGAGCTGGTCGCTGGCGTTCTAAGAATCCGTCACCGGGTAGGCCCGGTGCTGCCGGGCGCCCCTCCCCCGACCGGGGATCGCAGGGGCGCCCGGCAACCTGCACGCGGCCAGCGCGGCATCCACCAGGGGGGAGAGGGAGTGCGAATCTACACGCGAACCGGCGACACGGGGCAGACCGGGCTGATCGGGGGCGAGCGCGTGCCCAAGGGGTGCGCCCGGGTGGAGGCTTACGGCACGGTGGACGAACTGAACGCCCACCTTGGCCTGGCACGCGCACTGCTCCAGGACGCCGAACTGGATGCCCTGCTGACCGACATCCAGAACGAACTGTTCGACCTGGGGGCGGATCTGGCCGCGTCCCAGCCGGGCGCCGCGCCGCTGAAGCACTCGGTGCCGCGCATCACCCCGGCGCAGGTGGCGGCCTTGGAAGCGATGATTGACCGCCTGGAGGCCGACCTGCCGCCGCTGCAGCAGTTCATTCTCCCGGGTGGCGCGCCCGCCGGCGCCGCGCTGCATGTCGCCCGCTGCGTTTGCCGGCGCGCTGAACGCTGCACGGCCCGGCTGGCTGCCGCGGAACCGGTGAACCCCGAAACCCTCCGTTACCTGAACCGCCTCTCCGATCTGCTCTTCGTGATGGCGCGCGCCGCCAACGCCCGGCAAGGGGTGCCCGAAGTGCCCCGTCGCGGCGGGTCGTAAGAGCGCCGCTGGTTTGGCGGCCGGCCGCGCCGGGGTATCCCCAGGTGGGAGTAGGCCGCCAATGGAACCGCAAGCACGCCCCCTGGCCACCGAACCGCCCGCCGACGCCGGGGAAAGCCGCCCGGCGCGCGCCGGCTGGCGGGCACGCCGGTTGGGAATCGCTGGTCTAAGCATGGTAGGGCTCCCCGTCTCCTTGTACATGCTGGCCTACCAGGGCGGGTGGATCAAGACGCTGGCCTGCCCCTTCTTTGGCAAGGGATGCGAGCGGGTGGGGCGCTCCGCGCACGCGGAGCACCTGGGGGTGCCCAACGCGGCGGTCGGCGCCGTCGGCTACGCGGCGCTGGCAGCACTGGCCCTCGGAGCCGGCCAGGCGCCCCTGGAGCAGCGTCGCGGGCCATCGCTGCTGCTGGGGGCGATCGCCCTGGGCGCGGCGGGAGCCAGCGCCGTGCTCACCTGGGAGCAGAAAGTGAAGGTGCGTGCCTGGTGCTTCTGGTGCCTGCTGACGGCAGGGATCAACGCTGCCATCCTCCCACTGGCGCTAGTGGAGGCCGGGCGCGCCCTGCGCCGACGCTAACGGGGGCCGTTTGCGGCCGTCGGGAGCCGGGTAACCCTCCCCGTAAGGGCGCCCGCGCTGGCGTCGCGGGAGGGGTGGCGATGGCACCATGGCGGCAGAAGCTGAGCCAGGCGGGAAGCTGGGTCGGCTGCATTTACCGGGAGTTCCGGGCCGAGCACGCCAACCTGAGCGCGGCGGCGATTGCGCTGTTTGCCCTCCTCTCGCTCTTCCCGCTGCTGCTGCTGGCGATCAGCCTTGCCAGCTATGCCCTAGGGGGCCCCGAGGAGGCGATGCGGCGCATCAACGCGCTCCTCGCGCAGGTGCTGGTGGGAGGGGCCGGGGCCGCCGTCTCCAGCACCCTCCGCGGCGTCATCGAGGCGCGAGGCACCGCCGGGCTCCTCGGTCTGCTTGGCTTCCTCTGGGCCGGCAGCCGGGTCTTCACTATCCTTGCCCAAGCGTTCAACATGGCCTGGGACGTCACCGAGTCGCGCGGCTTCCTGCGCCTGAACCTCCTCGCCCTGGGGCTGGTGCTCCTCAGCTTCACCTTCGGGGTGGTGATGCTGCTCGGGCCGCTGGCCGTCGGCTTCCTGCTGCGCCACTCCGACCGCCTGGCGGCGCTGCTCGGGGTGCCGATCCGCATCGGCGGCACCTTGCCGATTCTGGTGAGCCTCCTGGCCTACGTCGCGGCGGTTGGCCTCTTCTTCATCCTCTACAAGTGGGTGCCGAACCGGCCGGTGCCGTGGCAGTCGGCGCTGCTGGGCGCCGTGGTCGCCGCGACGCTGTGGGAGGTGGCCCGCTACCTCTTCCAGCTTTATGTGGTGAACTTCGCCTCCTACAATGAGGTGTATGGCGCCCTGGCAGGCGTCATCATCCTGATCTTGTGGCTTTACTACTCGGCGATGATCGTGCTGGCTGGCACCCTCACCGCCGTGGTCCACGCCTCCCGGGTCTATGGTGAGCAGAGGGAACCGCGGCAGCGCCGAGGCTACGACGGGCGGGCGCACGAGGCGGCATAGCGCGTTGACTCCTCAGAGAAGCGCATGCTATAATGCCCGCAAGAGAACCCCGGTGCCGCCTGTGCCCGGCCAGCCGCCGGCCGCCCCTCGCAGTGCGCAGGCGCCGCGCGAGCGGGCGCAGCCCCCATCGGGGAAACGCAGCGATGACGCTTTGGAACACTTCCCCTGGAGGCCGGTCGGCCGGGCGGGTCACGCCCCGATGCCGGATCCGTCTGGCAGCGGTGCTGTTCCGCACGCGTTTGGTGCTGCTCCTCGCCCTTCCCACCCTCCTGCCACTCGTGCCGGCCGCTGGCGCCGGCTCCACTCTCGAACGCGGCCTGGGCAAACCGGTTGCCGAGCAACTCGAAGAGGAAATCGGTCTGGTCAAAGACCCGGCCCTCGCCCGTTGGGTGGAGGCGGTCGGCAGCCGGATCGTCCAGGCTGATGGGCGCCCCCCCCAGGAGTACACCTTCCGGATTCTGGATGCCGACGACGTCAACGCCTTCGCCATCCCCGGCGGCTACATCTACGTCACCCTCGGGCTGCTGCGCTTCGTCGATTCCGAAGACGAGCTGGCGGCGGTGGTCGGCCACGAACTGGCACACGTCACCGCGCACCATGGGCTGAAGCAGCTCAAGCGGGATCTGCTGCTGACGTTAGGGCTTTCCTTGCTGCGGGGGCACGTCTCGGAGCTGACCTCCACCCTCGGCCAACTGGGAGGGGTGCTCTATTCGCTGCGGCACTCGCGCGGTGCCGAGGCGGAAGCGGACGCCCAGGGCATCCAGAAGGTGGCCCGCTCCGGCTACGACCCGGTGGCGATGGTCACCTTCCTCCGCAAGCTGAATGAGAAGGAGAAGAACAAGCCGTCGCGGCTGGAGATCTACTTCATGACCCACCCGCCGACGACGGAGCGGTTGGCGAAGGCGAGCAGCCACCCGGAGGTAGGGCGCCGCAACCTGGCCGTGCGCCGCGCGGCCGGCCGTGGCCTGGCCGAGCGCGGCCTCTACCGTCAGGCGATTGCCGTCTACGAAGAGGTGTTGGCACGCGAGCCGGCGGATGCCGCCCTCCACCTGGAGGTGGCGCGCCTTTGGGAGCAGATCGGCCGCCCGGACCGGGCGCGCGAGGAACGGTCGCGAGCACGCGCCCTGGGGGCCAAGCTGCCCGTGCTGGCTCCGGCGCCAGTGCCGCCGGCCCCGGCGCTGGCTTCGCGCGCGGCCGTGAGCACCGCCTTGACGCAGGTCGGACGCGCCCACCAGCGCCTCCGCGACGACCGCGACCGGCGCGTGCGCCAGGCCGGCGAGGTCCGCCGCGACCTCGCTCAGCGCAAGCGCGAGTTCACCCGTCTGCTGCGCACGCTCGATACCCTGGCGAGCAGGGTGGCAGCCAGCGACGCGGTGCGCGCCGAGATGCTCCACGACATCGGCCTGGCCGTGGCTAACGTCGAGCGGGCAATGGGGCGCATCGAGGCAACCGCCGAGGCCGGCGCCACCGTGACCGACCGGCTGCTGGAGTGCGGCGAGGAGCTCACCGC
>JAAZEB010000180.1 GCA_012512505.1 Armatimonadota bacterium
CGCACGTAGTGGTTCTGGTGGAGCAGCGGGGCGGCTACCGGAACGTAACCCATCAACGCGATCTCGTCCAGGTCGCCGACCACCGGCTGAGCGCCACAGCGCCGGTAGCGCTCGATGGCCTCCTGCGGCGGCGCCTCAGTGTTCACCAACACGAAGTCGAAGCAATCGCCGGCGCCATGGTCGCGCAAGGCACGCACGTGGTCGCTGGCAGTGAAGCCGGTCGTCTCGCCCGGCTGCGTCATCACGTTGCAGACGTAGACCTTGACGCCGGTGTTGCGGCGGAGGGCCTCGCGCACCGCGGAGGGCAGCAGCGTGGGAATCACGCTGGTGAAAAGGCTTCCCGGGCCGATGGCGATGAGGCGCGCCTGCTCAAGGGCCTGAAGTGCTTCCGGCAAAGGCGGCGGATCGGGAGGGTCCAGTTCCAGACGGGCGATTGGCGCGGGGTAGGCGGTGATGGCGCTCTCCCCCTTCACCCAGGCGCCATCCGCCATGCGGGCCCGCAGATCGATGCGGGCCAGGCTGAGCGGCAGCACCCGGCCCTGAATCGCCAGCACCTTGCCGGTCTCGCGCACCGCCGTCTCAAACGATCCGGTGATGTCGGCCAGGGCAGCAAGGATCAAGTTGCCGAAGGCGTGGCCGTCTAGTCCCTTGCCCGGGGCGTGGAAGCGGTATTGGAAGAGCTGCTTCATCAGCGATTCCGTCTCCGCCAGAGCCACCAGGCAGTTGCGGATGTCACCCGGCGGGATGCACCCCAGGTCGGCCCGCAACCGACCCGAACTCCCCCCGTCATCAGAGACCGCCACAATCGCCGTTAGGTCACGCACCACCCCCTTGAGGCCTTGCAGCAGCGAGGCGAGGCCGGTCCCTCCCCCCAATGCCGCGACATTCAGGTCCCTTCCTCGCTCCACCCTCTTCTCCGTTCTGGATGAAGGCGCGCTGCGTCTGCCTCGGTTCGCGCCCGCACAACCAGTGCCGGAACGGGGCTTTGGCCGCCGTCTTCCGCCAGCGGCACTATACCCAACTTCGCCGGCTCCACGCACCGTCCCGGGCCAGCCACCCGCATGGCCGATGTATATCCATACTAAAGTTTGGCAGATCAGTGAAACCAACACCGGCCTGCGGTGTCCTGGTTAGAAATCCATAAAATAGTTTGCTCATCCCTCCCTGTCTTGTGAGGGCGAACCGGCCAGAGGATCCCAGAGGTGCGAAGCCTGCCTCCCGCGATGTTCCGGCCCGGTTCCGGTCTCACCATCTATCGGGCGCCGCACCGGTGCCCTTCTTACGGGAGACTTCCAGAAACCAACCTGACCGCCGCGCGATGACCGGCCGCTTAGGGGTTGCCACGGCGATGTCGTGCGTCCCGAGGGGCCGTGCTCCGCCGGGCGGCAGGGGTTGGCGGCATGGAAGGTGACGAGCGACCCAACCGCCGCTCCCGATCCGGAGTGGCATTGCCCGCGTTCCGAGGCAGAGCCACCCGGTCATCAACGCGCTCAGGCGTGTTGCATGGCCCCTGCTCATGGAGGCGCGGCGTGGGGCATGGCCGGATGCGGGCCGACCCTCCCACGCGACGCCTTGCCGCAACGCCCCCGGTGGCGATCCCCTGTCCTTGGAGCGCTTGAGGAGAGGAAACAGGTGCATCTACCGAGCAAGCATACCGGGTTGTCGCTGTTGCTTGGCCTCACGCTGATGTGGGGTCCGATCTCGGGTGGGGCGCTCGCCGCGCTGCCCGCCGTGTCGGTCCTCGGCGGACAGAACCGGACGGAGTCCGCGGCGGCGAGGCAGAGTGAGGCGAGCCGCGGCCCGCGGATCGAAGCGGTGCAGCCGGATCCTGAGGGCATCCAGGTGGCGGCGAGGGGGAAGGTGAAGCTCAGTTCGGCGCAGCGTAAGGCGGCCAGCTCGCGGCAGGGGTTGCGGCTGCCGAGCCGCAGTGCTATCACCTCGCGCTTCGGCCCCCGTCGCTCCGGCTTCCACCACGGGCTCGACCTGCGGGCGCCAGTCGGCACCCCGGTTTATGCCGCGCAGGCCGGTGTGGTCACCTTCGCCGGGTGGCGCAACAACATCTACGGCAACTTCGTGATCATCGACCACGGCGGCGGCCTGGTGACGCGCTACGCGCACAACTCGCGCGTGCTGGTGCGCCGTGGCCAGCGCGTGGACAAGGGCAGCGTGATCGCCCTCTCCGGCAACACCGGCCGCTCCACCGGCCCGCACATCCACTTCGAGGTGATGAGGAACGGCAAGGCGATTGACCCGCTGAAGGTCGCCCGCTAAGGACCGACCCGCGGGCAACCGCCCCGCCGTGCGGAAGATACCGGGCGCCCGGCGCGAGTGCCGGGCGCCACACACCACACCCCAGCGTTTCCGGGCGCCCTATCTCTGGGGGGTGGTCCTTTGGGGCCACCCCATCAGGCGCTTTTCCCTGCAGCAGGTCCCTCAGTAGCTAACCTCCACCACCACATCGCGCACTCCGGGGATCCGCTTGATGTTCTGCGCGATGATGTGCATCTCGTCTTCCAGGCTGACGTTCGTGGCGCCGCGCTGCAGCCGCGCGCGGCCGGTGAGGTAGATGACGCCGTGGATGGCACGCACGTTGATCAGGTTGCCGTCCACCGCGACGCGCTTGCCAATCTCACGCTGGCAGCGGCGAGTCATGTGAAGATCCTCGGCTGGCATTGGCTCACTCCTTAACTTCCCAACATTCCGTCCCACTCCACCTCGCGCACGCCGGGGATCGCGAGCAGGTCGTGCGTCACGTCGGCCAGCGGCACCTGGGGGGGGATGCTCAGGATCAGGTGAAGGCGCTGCACGCCTTCCGGGTTGGGCGGGGTGCGCTCGATGCGGCGAATCCGAGCGCCGCGGTCGGCGAAGAAGCGCACCAGGCTGTGGGCACTCTCCTGGGGGAGGGTAATCCGCAGCTCGTTGAGGCTGCGGCGGGCGATCAGACGGCGTTCCACCAGGCCGAACAGCGTCAGCGTGGCCAGCACCAGTACCGTGGCGAACGTGGCCAGCAGCAGGTAGGCGCCGCCTAACCCGGCCGCCAGACCGATGGCCGCCACGGTCCAGAGGCTGGCCGCGGTGGTCAGGCCCCGGACGATGTTTCCCTGGCGCAGAATGGTGCCGGCGCCCAGGAAGCCGATCCCGCTCACTACCTGGGCGGCAATGCGGCCCGGGTCGTAGCGGGGGCCGCCGGTCAGGGCCGGCGAGCCGACACCGATGGAGACGAGCATCACCAGGCAGGCGCCAGCGCAGACAAGGATGTGGGTGCGGAAGCCCGCCGGCCGCTCCTGGGCCTCCCGCTGCCAACCGACCATCCCCCCCAGCAGGCAGGCGAGGGTCAGTTTCAGCATTCCTTCGGCCAGCTCACCTGGGCTCACGGGTGCTACCGCCTTTGCATCGGCACGCGCGTGCGTCCCATGGACCGCCGACCGGCGCCAGGAAGGAGCGGCTCCGGACGGCTACGGGGGGCTCAGGAGGCCGGTGATGCGCTCCACCGCGGCGGCGACGCTCTCCTCAAAGCGCTCCGGTGCCCCGCGCCGGCGCACTTCCACCTGGCCCTGCGCTGCCAGCCGCCCGACCACCACCTGCACCGGGATGCCGATCAGATCGGCATCTTTGAACTTGGCGCCGGCGCGCTCGTCGCGGTCGTCCAGCAGCACTTCCACGCCGCGAGCCTCCAACTGCGCCGTGATCTCCTCGGCGAGGCGGCGCTGCGTCTCGTCGGCCTGGTTCATGGTCAGCACGATTACCTGGAATGGCGCGATCGGGAGCGGCCAGATAATGCCGTGCTCGTCGTGGAACTTTTCGACGGCGGCCTGCGCGGTGCGGCTGATCCCGATGCCGTAGGATCCCATCACGATCGGGCGCTCGTTGCCGTCCGGGTCGGTATACAGCGCGCCGAGCGCCTGGGAGTACTTCGTTCCCAGCTTGAAGATGTTGCCCAGCTCGATCCCCGAGGAGGCCTGCAGCGTGCCGTCGCAGTTCGGGCAGGTCTCGCCGGCCTCGGTGTTGCGGATGTCGGCCCAGCCGCTGGCGGTGAAGTCACGCCCCACGTTCACGTTGCGCAGGTGGGTGTCGCCCTTGTTGGCGCCGGTGACGAAGTTCGCCATCGCGAAGACGGCCTTATCGCCGATGATCGCGTCCACCTTCAGGCCAACCGGACCCGCAAACCCAACCGGGGCGCCGGTGACCCGCTCCACCGTCTCCGCGTCGGCCATCGTCACCGCCGTGCCGACCGCTTTCTTCAGCTTCACCTCGTTCAGCTCGTGGTCGCCACGCACCAGGGCGGCAATCACCCGGTCGCCGGCAGTGTAGAGCAGCGTTTTCACCAATTGCGAGGCGGGCACCTTGAGGAAGTCAGAAACCTGCTCGATCGTCTTCATCCCGGGGGTTGCCACCTCCTCGAGGGGGAGGGGGGCAACACAGGGCTCGGTGGGTGCCAACTCTTGCTCGCGCGAGCGCGCCACCTCCTGGTTGGCAGCATACTCACAGCGGTCGCAGTAAAGGACGGTGTTCTCGCCGGCGTCCGTCTCCACGAGCAAGGTGAACTCGTGGGCAACATTCCCGCCCATCAGGCCGGTATCGGACTCGACCATGCGTACCGGAATCCCCATGCGCGCGAACGCCCGGTGGTAGGCGTCAGCCATCTGCTGGTAGCTGCGGTCGAGGCCCTCCTCGTCGGCATCGAGGCTGTAGGCATCCTTCATGATGAACTCGCGCCCGCGCAGCAAGCCGAAGCGCGGCCGGATCTCATCGCGGAACTTGGTGGCGATCTGGTAGAGGTTCATCGGAAGCTGGCGGCAGGAATGCACCTCGCCGGCGGCCAGATCGGCGATGACCTCCTCATGCGTGGGCCCGAGAACGCTCGGGAAACCACGCCGGTCCTCGAAGCGCAGCAGCTCCTTACCGTAGTCATCCCAGCGCCCCGAGCGCTGCCACAGCTCACCCGGCTGCACCACCGGCATCAGGATC
>JAAZEB010000181.1 GCA_012512505.1 Armatimonadota bacterium
CCCATGTAGGTCTTGTTGCTGTTCTCCATCACCGCCAGGCCGCCCGGGATCTCCTTGTCGGGAATGAAGGAGCGGCGCGGGTCAAACTCCGCCGCGCGGCCGGTGAGCCGGGCGAAGCCGCCGGTCAGCGTCATGCGGGCGAACGTGGACGGCTCGGTGATCGGGAGGGCCAGCTCCTCTTTCGCCAACGGGTCGTTGTTGTCGTTGAGCATGTTGTAGTAGAGGGCGGCGAGGAGGCGGGCCTGCCGGGAGAGGTTGTAGATGCTCACCTTCTCCGGCGTGTCGAACGGAGTATCAATGTAGGGCCGGGCGTCATCGGTGGTGACGAAGTTGACGCCGATCGCGCCGGCCATCGTCACCGGCTCGCAGTCGAGCGCGATCTTGCCGGGGATGAAGTTGCGCCAGCTCTTGCCGGAGATCGGGTTGACGCCGTCGGCGAACAGCTCCTGGGGGTTGCCCCCAAGCACGGTGGTGACGATCTTCTCGGCGTTCTCGCGCTGCACCCGGGCGAAGTCGGCAAACTTCCGCTGGATGTCCTCGCGGAAGTCATAGTACATCCCCTTGTAGAAGACACCAAAGCGAGCCGTCTTGCTGGTGAGGTCTAGACCGGTGAAGACGTACCAACGCTTGCGTGGAGCCTCCTCCTTGGGGGTGAGGGTCATGAACTGGAGGGTGAAGCCGGCGATGAGCACGATGACGACCGTGCCGGCGACCTTGCCGACGACACGGGCGCGCAGGGTGCTGCGGATGAGGCTGAGCAGCAGCAGCACGGCGATGATGCCGACGATCCCCTTGCCGATGGGGGTGGCGCGGTTGCTCAACCAGAAGACGAAACGCTCCTTAACGGGCGGCAGCTCGTGCTCCGAGAAGTGCTGCTCCATGTAGGCGCGAATGCCCTTGAGGGCAAGGTGGTGTGCCCCGGTGGAGAGGAAAAGAATGCTGCGCTTCGGCGGGCGCGCCGCGTAGAGGCGCGCCAACTCAAGCTGGGTGGCGACGCCACAGGCCGACTCCGCGCCCGGCGCCAGATCGGGAACGACCGACATCGAGTCGTAATAAGACTCGATGACTATCACCTGGTCCTTGAACTTCGGGTCGGTGCCTTCCACCCAGCCAACCACGTTGCGGGCGGGGCGCTTCTGCCAGATGACCTCGGAGTAGAGGCGGGCCTTGGGAACCAGGTAGTTCCCATCGCTGGCGAGCTGGTAGCGCGCGCGAATGGCGTCGGCGTCCTCGCGCGAGATCCAGAAGCGGGGGATCGCCAGCGGGATCGAGATAAACTTGCCTTCCGCCTCGCCGCGCTGCGTGCCCTCGGGCTCCACGAAGAGGACGGCTTTGGCGCCAAGGCGCGGCGCGTTCAGCCACTCCTGGGCGGAGTTGAAGTCGACCATCACGACGGAGCCGTCGACCGTCTTGCCGTTGAAGTTGGCCAGCTTGCCGGGGCCGACATCGATGATCGGGGCCTCAAGGCCGCCGCGCTCCGGGGAGGGCATCTTCGAGGTCTGCACCTGGTTGGGCCAGAGCGGGTAGAGGCGATAGCGGACGCCGTCCAGCTCCATCCAGGCGCCGAGGATGCCGATCGCCTTGGGGAACGCCTGGCAAAGCAAGAGCCGGTTGAGGCGCAGCCGCTCCTCGCCGGTGGGGCGCTTGGCGAGAAGCGCGCGCACCTCGGCGGAGAGCGGGATGCCGGCAAAGTGCTCGCGGCTGTAGAAGGCCGGGTTTTCCGTCATCCGGTTCAGCTCGTCCACCAGCGTCGGCTCGAGCTTCTCCTGGGCCGCCTTCAGGGCAACGAGCGCCTCTTGCTGTGCCTGGTCGGCCTTCTCGACCACCACCGGGCGGCCGAGGGAGCGCACGTTCTTGGTCTCTTCCTCGACCTGCTTGAGGGCGGCCACCTTCTCCTTGTGGGCCGCCAGCAACTCCAGGCACTCGTCGACGGCGGCGCGGGCCTCGGGGGTGAGTTGGCTGCGCAGATACTGGGCGATCGGCTCCGGGGCATCGGCGCGCAGCGCCTGCGTTGCCGCCGTCATGTCCTTGATGCGCACGCCATCGCTCACCGGCACGGTGACCTCAAATGTCTCCGACTTGACGTCGGTGAGGCCGGCGGCCTTAAACTGGCGCTGCACGTAGTCGGCGGCGCGGGCCGAGCCGGGATAGCCGGCGACACGGGAGGGGATGGCGGCAAGAGCCCGGATGTGGCGATCCAGGGCATCAGGATCGATAGCGGCGGTCAGTTCGCGGTAGGCCTTCTCGGTGGCTGGGTCCAGCTTCTTCTCAGTGGGAGACTGGGCATGAACAGTGAGTTCAGGCAGCGCGAGAAGAACGCCGGCCACGCAGAGGAAACGCAGAACCCGGAGGAGCGCGTGCCCTGGCAGGCTGGCGCGCTGAACGTGCTTCATATCCGATCCTTTCGCCACTGGGCTATGCGAGGACTGAGCCGATGGGAGCTGGCGATGCCGAGCCTGAGATCGGCGCGCAGGGGCGCTGGGTCCTTGCGCGCAGCGTGCGGCGTGCGTGGCCGCTACTGGTATCGGGCGGCTCGGTGCGAACTGTGCCTGCCATCCGGGAGCGGCTGCCTGCTACCGGGCGCTGCGGCGGCCGCCCTTCAGCACCCGAATGGAGGCCTACCACGCGGCGGTCCGCACCAGTGAGGCACCGGCACACAGGCGGTATTCTAGCATAAGCCCCTCGAAAGATCAATAGCGAGGGCGCGTGCTGTCCCGGCCCATAGGCTCCGCGGTGGAGTGCGCGGCCGCTGCCGTTTGCCGGCCGGGCGCTTCCCGTGCCGAGCCCGCTCTGGCACTCCCCGGCGTTAGTTTCGCGCTTGCTGGCGAATCCCCTTCCTGCTGTGCTCCGATGTTTTGTCGGCGGTCCGGCCGGGGAGGCACCCCCTGGCTGCCGGTGGCGCGCCCGGCCGCAGTCGGCGTGATCCCTGCCACGGGGCGCGAGGGGGTTGCCCAGGGCGGTTACGGCCGCAGGCGGATCGCCAGCAGGGCAATGTCGTCGTGAATGCCGCGCGTGGCGTAGGCGGTGGCATCCTCCAGCACGGCCTGCACCAGGGCGTGCATCGGCTGGTTGGCGTGGCGTGCCACGGACTGGGCCAACGCCTCACCGCCCCAGATCTCCCGACCGCGGCGGGCCTCCACGATGCCGTCGGTGTAGAAGAGCAGGATGTCGCCCGGCGCCAGCGCGACGTGCGTTTCCTGGTAACGCGGCTGGGGCAGCAATCCGGCCACGGTGCCCTCGCAGGGCAGCAGTACGGCGGTTCCGGTAGCGCGGCGGTAGTGGATGGGGGGCGGGTGGCCGGCGTTTGCCAGGGCCAGCGTCAGCTTGCGCGAGTCGATCAGGGCGTAGATGATGCTGATGAACAGCCCCTCCTCGGTGATCTGCCGGCACAGGGAGCGGTTTGTCTTGCGCATCACCTCCGCCGGGCTGGGATCGTCGAAGGCGTAGTGGCGCAGGGCGTACTTCGCCATCGCCGTGTAGACGGCCGCCGTCAGCCCCTTGCCGCAGACGTCGCCGATCACCACCCCGAAGCGGCCGTGCTCCACCGGGAAGAGGTCGTAGAAGTCGCCGCCCAGCTCCACCTCTTGTTGCGAGGGGGCGTACAGTTCGCCCAGTTCGAGGCCCTCCAGTGTGCGCGGGATCACCGGCAAGAAGCTGCGCTGCAGCGTGCGTGCCTGCTCGCGCTCCTGCTCCCAGAGGCGGCGGTTCTCCAGGGCGATGGCGGCCTGCGCCGCGAACGAGGAGAGCAGCTCCACCTCTTCCGGGTTGAACTCGTAGCGGCAGCGCCGGAAGATGGCGAGGACGCCGAACACCTCCGACTTCACGCGCAGCGGCACCCCCAGGTAGGCGCGGATCGCCGTTGTCGCGCTGAATCCGAGGGCGGCGGGGTCCTCAGTCAAGTCGGCAACGGCCACTGGCCGGCCGGCCAGGGCCACGCGGCCGCTGAGGCCCTGGCCGCTGCGGAGGGACATCCGCTCCACCTCCCCCGCCATGAGGCCGTGGGTGGCGCGTACCGTCAGCTCGCCGGTAGCGCGATCGCGCAGGCGGATGAGGCAGGCGTCGGCGTGCAGCATCTCGCAGGCCAGCTCGGCGATGAGGGAGAGGGTATCATCGAGGTTGGTGCCGGAGGCGAGGGCTGCCCCGATCCGGCGGAAAGAGGAGCGCAGCTCGCGCGTCTTGCGCTGGCTCTCCTCGTAGAGGCGGGCGTTCTGGACGGCGGTCGCGGCCTGGGCGGCCAGGGCGGCGAGAACTTGAAGCTGCTCGTCGGTGAAGGCGCCTTGCTCGCTGCTGCAGATGGTGATGGCGCCGATGGACCGCCCGGCAGTCACCATCGGCGCGCAGGCCATGGCGGCCACGCCTTCTTGCCGCCAGGCCGCCTGCAGCGCCTCACTGCCCGTCGGCTCGTAGGCGGCCACCACGCGCCCCTCGGCGATGGCCTGGTGCAGGCAGGGGGCGGGGCATGCCGGGTCTTCCAGCAGCGCGAGGAGCTCCGGGCTGAAGCCGGTGGCACAGCGCATGCGCACGTTGCCGTCGTCGTCTACCAGGCCGATGGCGCAGCGGAAGATGCCGATGAGCTGGAGGCTGTGCCGGGTGATGGTGTCCAGCACCTGGTCGAGGCTGAGGGTGGAGTTGACGGCGTGGGCAACCTCTTCGAGCGCCTGCAGCATGTGAACGCGGCGCAGCTCGCGCCGGTAGAGCTCGCTGTTCTCCTCCCACTTGCGCCGCAGCTCTTCCGCCATCGCGTCGAGGGTGGCGGCCAGGTGCTCGATCTCGTCGTCGCGGTGGAGGCCAGCCGGTCGGGTGAGGGCGCCCTGCGCCAGGCGCTCGGCGCTGGCGGTGAGCCGGCGCAATGGGGAGGTGACCCAGGCCCCGGTAGCCAGTGCGACTGCTGCTACCACCACCGCCACGAAGGCCGCCCATACCAGCAGCACCGGGCCGCGGAGCACGGCGGGCGCCTGCCGGCCGACAAGCACCGCCAGACCAACAGCCAGCAACAGCGCTGCCCCCAAGGAGAGCAGGACTAGCCGGATATGGAGGGGTAGGGGTCGGCGCTTCGGTTTCGCCATCGGTAGGCTCCCTGCCGGCGCCCCCGGCGGCCGCGGCGCCGCGCCGCCCGGGAAGAGAGTGGCGCGCACCGGGAACCGGAGTCACGCCCGGGATCGATCCCACGGGATCCCCCTCAAAAGTTCGCCTTCGGGGGGCCGCTTCCCTGCCCCGGCGTGCCGGCCGGACGGGCTGTCGGGGGCGCGGTTCCTCGCGGTGTTGGCGGTAGGGCGTACAAAAACATCCCCGGCCGGCGTCTCCCGAACCGCGCCGACCGGGGAATTGGACCCGAGCGTTGTGCTGCCCCGGCAACGCCCTCATCAGGTCCTTCGCTTATTAGAACACTTCTCGGGCGAGAAAGTTCCATAATCGTGCAAAGAAAAAGCCCCGCGATAATCCGCGGGGCTTTGGCGGAGAGGGTGGGATTCGAACCCACGGTGCCTTTCGGCACACAGCTTTTCGAGAGCTGCACCTTAAACCGCTCGGACACCTCTCCGCGTGTGCTGTATGATACCACATTCGGGGCCAACTGACAAGATCCCGTGTGCGTATTCAGGCTGGGAGGCCAACCCGGCGCGGAGGGTCGGAGCGCTTGCCGCTGGCCAGCGATGCGGGGGCATCGGTGGTTTTCGCGTCTCGGGAGGGGGGCCGGCGGGATGCCGGCGATCCCGGGGATGGCGCGCTTAGCGCTCCGAGCCGACGGCTTCCTCGGGGGTGTCGGCAGTGGCCAGCGTGGCAAGCTGCATCGCCACCCGGCTGACGCGCAGGCCGGTCACCGCCTCGACGCGGAAGCGGGCGCGCTCATCTTCCACGGTGTCGCCGACGGTGGGGATCCGGCCCAGGCGGTTCATCACCAGGCCGCCAACGGTATCGGCATCCGGCTCCTCGATCTGCAGGTCGAACAGGTCGTTCAGGTCGTCGATGCGGACGTGCCCCTTGAGCCAGATGATCCCGTCGTCGCCGCGGAGGATATCCGGCTCTTCCTGTACCTCGTACTCCTCGCCGATGTGGCCGACGATCTCGTCGAGCACGTCTTTGAGAGTCACCAGACCGGCGGTGCCGCCGAACTCATCGAGGACGATCGCCATCTGGGCGCGGTTGCGGCGGAACTCGTTGAGCAGCAGTTCGATGGAGAGCGTCTCCGGCACGAACAGCGGCTCGCGCATGATGTCGCGGACGCGGAAGCCGTCGTGGCAGGAGCGCGCGTGGCGGAAGAGGTCCTTCAAGTGCAGCACCCCGATGATGTTATCGATGGTGCCCTCGTAGACCGGGATGCGGGTGAAGTGGGTCTCTTCCAGCACCCGGCACAGCTCGTCGTAGGGGATGTCTACCGGGACGCACTTCATCTGGGTGCGGTGCAGCATCGCCTGGCGCGTCATCACCTCGCCGAAGCGGAAGACGCGCTGCAGGATCTCGCGCTCCGTCTCGTCCAGCACTCCCCCCTTGTGGCTGGCATCCACCAGAATCTTCAACTCTTCCACCGTGTGCAGGGGGTGATGGGCGGGGGATGGCTTGATGCCGAGGAGACGCAGCACCAGGAACCCGGTGCCGTTGAGCGCCCAGATGAACGGCCGCATCACCCCAACGGCAAACTGCATCGGCCGGCCGATCCACAGCGCCGTGGTCTCCGGGTACTGCAGCGCCAGCGACTTGGGCACCAGTTCTCCCAGCACCACGTGCATGAAAGTAATCGTCACGAAGGCAATGGTGATGGCGATCTGGTGGGCGGTGGCTGTGGCGTCAGCGACTCCCAGGCGCTGCAGCCAGGGGGTGAGCATCGTCGCCAGGGTCGATTCACCCACCCAGCCGAGGCCCAGGCTGGCGATGGTGATTCCGAGTTGGGTGCCGGCGATGTAGCGGTCGAGGTCGGCAACGGCGCGCTGCACGACGCGGGCAAGGCTGTTGCCGTGGGAGGCAAGCTCTTCAATACGGCTGCGGCGCACGCTCACGAGCGCGAACTCCGCCGCGACGAAGAACGCATTGGCAGAAACGAGTGCCGCCACCGCCGCCAAGCGCAGCACGATGGCCCAGGTATGTTGTGAAGCGTCCATACGCAGCGGTTCCCCGGCCTCCCAGCGCGGGGCGCCGGTGTCGCGGACGCGACCGAGGTGGGAACCATCCTATTTTAGCATATTGTCGCTCCGATGTAAACGTTGTGTTCAAGTTCAATTGTGTAACTACTCAAAGAGTCATGGGTGCGTTCTGGTGACCAGGGGTGGTGCGGTGGCGGCTGGCCGGATCCACCGCGCCATCGGCTGGATTGGTGCTTCTGGATGCGGCCGGCGAGACGCCGGCGATCCGACCGCGTGCCTGGCCGCGGACTGGCTGGCGAGCCGGCCTCCACTCGTGTTCTGAACTGTTGCCTCAGGGTTGACATCGGCACAGGGGCGTGCTATTCTTACCGCTGATGCTGGATTCCTTGAACCACCTTGTTGTTCTGCTGGTCATTTTAGCTCCCGGCACCCCAGCACTCCTCGGGACCGCTTCCGCGACGCCCTGCGCGGCGGCCGACAGCGGCCCGGCGCGCCGGGGACCACAGCCGCCGGAACCGGAGGAGAGACCGTGAACCGCATCGTTGCCAAACGGTGGCTGGCGCCGAGCGTCGCCTGCCTCGAAGTGGAGGCGCCGCTGACCGCCCGTAAGCGCCAGGCCGGCCAGTTCGTCATTCTGCGGGTGACCGAGGAGGGTGAACGCATCCCGATCACGATCGCCGGCTCGAACCCGGAGGCTGGCACCATCACCCTCGTGGTCCAGCAGGTGGGCAAAACCACCCACGACTTGTGCGCCCTGGAACCAGGGCAATACTTGAAGGACCTGGTCGGCCCCCTCGGGCAGCCAACCCACATCGAGCGCTGGGGCACGGTGGTGGCCGTGGCCGGGGGCGTCGGCGCGGCGGTGATCCTGCCGATCGCCGCGGCGCTGCAGGCGGCCGGCAACCAGGTGCAGACCATCCTTGGCGCCCGCAGCCAAGACCTGCTCATTCTTGAAGACGAACTGGGCGCCGTCAGTGAGAAGCTCTGGATCACCACCGACGATGGCAGCCGCGGCGAGCATGGCCTGGTGACCGCGCCGCTGGAGCGACTGCTGAAAGCCGGCCCGGTGGGGCACGTGGTCGCGGCTGGCCCGCTGCCGATGATGCGCGCGGTGTGCGAGGCAACCCGACCCTATGGAGTGCCCACGGTGGTGAGCCTCAACCCGGTGATGGTGGATGGCACGGGGATGTGCGGCGGCTGCCGCGTCACCGTTGGCGGCGAAGTGAAGTACGCCTGCGTCGATGGGCCCGAGTTCGACGGGCACCAGGTCGACTTCGACGAGCTGCGTGCCCGCCTGGCGATCTACCGCGACAAGGAGGAGATCTCGCGCGGCCGGCGCTGCCAGTCTCAGATGCAGCCCGTGCGCTAGGCGAAAGGGTGGCCATGGCAACCGATAGTAAGAAGCGACTGAGCATTCCTCGGCACCACGTGCCGACGCGGCCCGCCGAAGCGCGCGTCAAAGATTACGAGGAGGTGGCAACCGGCCTCACTGAAGAGCAGGCGCGCCTGGAGGCCGAACGCTGCCTGCAGTGCAAGCAAGCCCGCTGCGTGGAAGGCTGCCCTGTCGGCGTCAACATCCCGGTGTTCATCAAGGCGGTGGCCGCGGGCGACAATGCCGAGGCTGCCCGGGTCATCGGCCAGTCGAACCTGCTGCCGGCGATCTGCGGCCGCGTCTGCCCCCAGGAGACGCAGTGCGAGCAGGTCTGCACGCTGCAGAAGAAGTATGGCGCGGTGGCGATTGGGGCGCTGGAGCGTTACGTGGCCGACTGGGCCCGGCAGCAGCCGAAGAACGGGCCGGCCACCCGGCCGGCGCCCACCGGCCGGCGCGTGGCAGTGATCGGCTCCGGCCCGGCCGGCCTCACCGCCGCCGGCGACCTGGCCCGCCTCGGGCATGCCGTGACGGTGTTCGAAGCGCTGCACCAGCCGGGCGGCGTGTTGGTCTACGGCATCCCGGAGTTCCGCCTGCCAAAGGCGATCGTCCGCGAGGAGATCGCCGGCCTGGAGGCGCTGGGCGTCCGGATCGAGACGAACGTGGTGATCGGCCGCACGATCACCATCGACGAGTTGTTCGCCGAAGGCTACGATGCCGTCTTCGTGGGCACTGGCGCCGGGCTGCCGGTCTTCCTGAACATCCCCGGGGAGAACCTGTGCGGCGTCTACTCCGCCAATGAGTTCCTCACCCGCGTCAACCTGATGGGCGCCTGGAAGTTCCCGGAGCGCGACACCCCGGTCCACGTCGGCCGGCACATGGTCGTCATCGGCGGCGGCAACGTCGCCATGGATGCCGCCCGGGTGGCCCGGCGCATGGGGCCGGAGCGGGTCACCGTGCTCTACCGCCGCTCGCGGGCAGAGATGCCGGCCCGCCTGGAAGAGATTGAGCGCGCCGAGGAGGAGGGCGTTCACTTCGAGCTGCTGGTGGCGCCGCTGCGCTTCCTGGGCAATGACCAGCGTTGGGTGACCGGGGTGGAGAGCCAGCGCATGGTGTTGGGCGAGCCGGACGAATCGGGGCGCCGCCGCCCCGTGCCCCAGCCTGGCTCGGAGTTCGTCGTGCCTGCCGACACGGTGATCGTGGCGATTGGCAACCACCCGCACCCGTTGGTGCCGGCTACCACCCCCGGCATGCAGGTGACGCGCAAGGGCACCATCGTGGCCGATACCGAGACGGGCGCCACCCCTCGCCCCGGCCTCTTCGCCGGCGGCGACATCGTCACCGGCGCCGCCACGGTCATCCTGGCGATGGGGGCCGGCCGCCGCGCCGCCCGCGCCATCGACGACTACCTCAAGACGCTGCCGCCCCGGGTGTAGGCCAGCGCGATGTATCAGAACGGGCCAGGCTGCCTCCACGGTCTGGCCCGTTCTGATTTCCATTGCCGCCACTCCCCGTAGAACGCCCGCCCCCGCTGCTGCGTCTGAAGAGAGGGGAATGAGCGGGCGCCTACCCGGCGGTTGGTGCTCCTGCATGGCCGCCGACTCCCTTCCCACCGCTCTGGATGGAGGCTATGATGCGAAGCTACAGGTTGGCTGCCACCGGGTTGCTCCTCGGTGTCCTGGTCGGGGCTGCCGCGCCGCCGGCGCGCGCCGAGTGGCGCCGCCCCCAGGTGGGCACCGTGATGTTGGGGGTTTACCTCCCGCAGGACGAGGCGATGCGACAACGGTGGGGAGAGGTCTGGCCCTGCTTCCAGTACCACTACGATGTGCGCACGCTGACCGGGGCCACGCACCGCTTCGGCCTGGGGATCACCGGCACCACCCGCGAGGCCGAGCGCGGGTTCCTGGAGGATTTTGATGGCTTCACCATCGGCACCTACCACTCCGATGTCACCTTCGTGATGGTGCCGCTCAGCTACACGCTGCTCTACACGCCGCCGCTCGACCGTGGCGGGCCTTACGTGGGCGGCGGCGCCGGGCTGCACCTGGGCTGGTCGGAGGTGGCGACGCGCTACAAGCTGCCGGGCGTTGAGGACCGCGAGGCAGACTCCTGGTTTTCGGCGCGGGGCGCCCTGCACGCCGTGGCCGGCTATGCCTTTCCCGGCGGACTGCGGGTGGACGTGCGCTATGTGAAGATGCTCGGCAGCCTGACGGTGCTGCGCCTGGATGGCAAAGACACCACCGCCAACGCTGATGGCATCCAGGTTTCGCTTGGCCTCCGCTTCTGAGCGTGGCGCGGACGAGCGGCACCCCCGGCAGGGCGAACGCCGTGGTTCGCCACTGCCAGGGGGTGTCACCGCCCGCGTTGTCGGGAACCGCGCGGAGAGTGATGCGGGATACTCCCTGACTCTTCCGCGTGCCTATCGGGGGCGGTTCTCCTCGGACTGCTCGGGAGGGCGCGCGCCCACGTCTACCGGACCCTTGCCGGCGTCCTCGGGCGTCTCGTTAGGCGAGCCGGGGAACCCGGCATCGCCGCGCGTTGGCAGTTCGCTGGCCCCCACATCCATCCCCGGCTCAGCCCCGGGGCCCTCGGTGTCGCGCACGTTCTCGCCCGTCGGGGCGTCGCCCGTGAACGTGCGATCGATGCGCCCTTTGCCCTGACTGTAGTCGATCGGCATCGGTGCATTCCCTTCCATCACGCATGGTCCCACTGGGCCACGGCCGGATCATTCCCACCTGTCTGCCGGGCAACACTCGCCGGCCCGCGCGGGGATCGGCATGGGCGCCCGTCTGGGCCGGCCTTGCCCGCGATTACCGGGAGCCGGCGCAGACGAGGGCGACGAGGGTCAGGTCGTCGTTGATGGCGTGACCAGCGGCGATCGCCTCGCCGAGGCGGTCCACCAGTTCCTGCACCGGGAGAGTGGCAAACTGGGCGAAGAGCGCGGCCAGCCCCTCGATGCCCAGGGGCGCGCCCTGGGCGTCTCTGGCGTCGATGGCGCCGTCGGTGTAGAGGAGCAGCACGTCGCCGGGGTTGAGGTGCGTGCGGCGCACGGTGAAGCGTGCCTCCTCCAGCACTCCCAAGATCATCCCCTTGCCCTCTAGCGGGCGCACTCGCTGTTCGGCATGGTAGTAGACGAGGGGGGGCGGGTGACCGGCCACCGCGTATTCTACCTCGCCGTTGTCCGCGCGCGCGATAAGGATCACCGCGGTGACGAACACCTCGGGCGGGGTGCGCTCGTAGATGGTTTGGTTCCAGGATGCCAGCACACTTGGCAGCGGCGCGCCCAGCCCCAGCTCATCCAACAGGTGCGCCAGGCGGGCCGCCAGCAGCGCCGCCGCCAGGCTATGGCCGGAGACGTCGGCCACGGCGATGCCGATGCCTCCGCTCACGGGAACGTAGTCTTGCATATCGCCGCCGATGCCGTGCAGCGGCCGGAGGTGGGCGCCGATGGAGAAGCCCGGCACGCGCGGCGGCAGGGTGTGCGTGAGGGTGGCCTGCACTTCGCGGGCGATCGCCACCTCCCGGTGCATGGCTTCCAGAGCGGTCTCGGCGTCGCGGCGGCGCTCCCATTGCTCGCGCAGGCGCCGCACCAGGAAGCCGGCCCCCAGCGCCGTCAGGAAGAAGAAGGGGAACGTGGTGATGGCGAAATTCAGCCGCAGCCCCGGGGGCACGTCCGAAGGGCTCAGGAGCGCCATCACCGACTCGAGCGCGGCCACGGCGGTGGCGGTGGCGAGGCTGCCGCGCAAGTCTCCGAAGGCAGCGGCGACGATGATCAGCACGTAGTAGAAGCCGACGAACGGGCTGCGCACGCCGCCGCTGAACCAGTCGAGGAGGGTGATGCCCACCAGGTCGATCCCGATCAGGACGGCCGGGCGGATCCGCAGCCGGCCGGCGCGCAGCAGCAGCCACTGCACGAGGTTGTAGATGGCGATCGGCGCGGCGACGGCCAGCAGCCCAAAGAAGTTGAGCGGGAAGCGCAGCGCCAGGCTAATGGCGAGTGCCACCGTTCCCAGCACCGCCCACCGCCCGGCAATCAGGAGGCGCAGCATCTCGGGGGGCACGTTAGCGCCCAGGGGTGATGTGTCTGGCGCGGATGGCTCCCCGGTGGGCGCTTCCGTCATGCGCGCTGCCTCGCGCTGCCTCCGGCGCCCGGGAACCGACCGGGGATGCGGGTGCCGCAGTGGATGCAGGCCCCGTCCGCCAACTCGGTGCGGGCCACTGCCATGCCGCGGCGCTGGATCACGCACCGGCCGCAGCCGTGGCAGTAGGTATCCTCCCCCGGATGGCCAGGCAGGTTGCCGAGGTAGGCGTAGGCCAGGCCCTCTTCGCGCGCCATGGCATAGGTGCGTTCCAGCACCGCCACCGGCGTTGGCGGCAAATGCGACAGATCGAGGTAGGGGTAGAAGCGGGTGATGTGCCAGGGGGTGTGCGCGCCCAGGGCGTCGCGGATCCAGCGGGCGAGGTCGCGCAGCATCGCCGGGTTGTCGTTCAGAGTGGGGGTGACGTTCGTGACGCACTCTACGTGCATGCCCCATTGCTGTTGGGCGCGCACCGCCACCGCGAGGATCTCCTCGAAGCGCGCCACGCCGGCAATCCGCTTATAGGCCTCGCGCGAGAACGCCTTGATGTCCACCCGGTAGGCATCAAGGTAAGGGCCGATGGTGTCCAGCGCCTCCGGAGTGAGGGAGCCGTTGGTGACGTAGGCCGTGTAGAGACCGCGCTCCTTCGCCAGCCGGGCGGTCTCCAGGGTGTGCTCGAACCAGATTGCTGGCTCGTTGTAGGTCCAGCAGATGCCCTGGCAGCCGTGCGCGATGGCCAGCGCCACCGACTCTGCCGGCTCCAGGCGCTGAAGCCCGGCGCTCTCCGTGTCTAGCGCGCGGTGCGAGATCTGGTAGTTCTGGCAGCCGGGGCAGCGGAAGTTGCAGCCCCGGCTGCCGGCGGAGAAGACGCTGGAGCCAGGGTAGAAGTGGTAGAGCGGCTTCTTCTCAATCGGGTCGATGCACACGGAGGAGGCCTGGCCGTAGATCAGGCTGTAGAGGCGCCCCTCATGGTGCAGGCGGGTGCGGCAGGCGCCGCGGCCACCCGCTGGAATCACGCAGCGCAACTGGCACACGCCACAACGGAGCTTCGCCGCGCCAACCCTCTCATAGAGGAGTGCCTCTTTCATCACCGGTCTCCCACTGCAACCATTGTACCGCAATCGTGCCGTGGTGGCAAGGACCGGTCGCGCAAGAAGCCAGGAATCAGGAGTGCGCTCCGGCGACTATGGTCGGCGCTTCAACCCTGTTCCCCCGCGGGGGCGCTTACTCGCCGCGCGCGGCGTCGTACATGGCGACGATGTTCTCCGGCGGCACATTCTGCTGCACGTTGTGGACCGGGCAGAAGATGAAGCCGCCCCCGGGCGCGAAGAGACGAACTCGCTCGCGGACGTGCGCCGCCACGACCTCCGGCGGCTCGCGCCACAAGACGTGCTGGGTGTCGCAGCCGCCGCCCCAGAACACGATTCGCCCGCCGAACTCCTTTTTCAGGCACACCGGATCCATATTCGCCGCCGAGGTCTGCACCGGGTTGAGGCAGTCCAGCCCGCCCTCGATCAGGCCCTCGATCAGGTGATAGATGGAGCCGCAGCAGTGGAGGAAGCTCTTCATGCGCGAGTGCTGGCGCATCCAGGTGCAGACGTGGGCGTAGGCGGGCAGGATCACCTCTCGGAATGTCTCCTCGCGGAAATACTCCCCCTTTTGGGTGCCCATGTCATCCGCCGCCACCATCCAGGCGGAGACGTACTCGCCGACGGCCTCCTCCACCAGGCGCAGCCGCTGCACCGTTGCCTCGGCGGCCCGCAGCAGGCCGTCACGGCAGTAGGCCGGCTCGGCGACCATCAGGCACATCCAGTCTTGCCAGGGGATGCCGCCGAAGCCAGCGGAGAAGCCGTAGCCGTAGCCGGAGCCGAGCATCGCGTAGGGGGTGTTCTCGTAGATCCAGCGGGCGCGGGCGCGCAGCCACTCCAGTTCCTCGTCCGGGATGGTGGTGGCAAACTGCAGCGTCTCCAGGCGGGGCATCGGCAGATCGTCCGAGGGCAACTGCGGTGGGCCGGGGATGGCGTCGAAGTAGAAGCCACCGCGGGGCATGCGGGCGTAGCGGTTGCCGGCACCGTCCAGCAAAAACCAGCCCAGCTCCGGGTCTTCGTCAATCGGCAGGTCGGCCGGGAAGGAGAGGAAGCTGCCGTCCCAGAAGCGGCGGGGGGTCCACTTCCCGACCGCCTCGCGGGTGCGCCAGGTGCTGTGCCAGGGCTCCAGCGGCACGATATCGAAGCCAAAGCGCTGGCGCACCGGCTCCTCGATCTCGGCGAGCATCTGACCCACGTCATAGACGCGCGGCGGCTCGTCGTCGAGGCCGAGGTGGCGCTTCAGCCGGCCGTAGGCGACGGCGCTGATGCCGGTGGAGCGCATTCCGGAGCAGTCAATCGGCACCCGGTCGGGTTCCTGGAAGTTCAGCGCCGCTGCTACACGCTCTCGCGAAGTCATCTCGTTTCCCCCGTTCAACCCGTCCTCCCGCTGGCCGGGCAGGCCGCCCGCGCGTTCCGGCGGCATGGATCGTCGCGCGGCCAGCGCGCGCGCTACCCCAAGGCGCCGGACGAGGAGAAGTTCGCCCGGCCGCGGTCGGTTCCTGCGCCGGAAACCGAAGGATGCGGCCGCGTGTTCCAGGGGTAAAACGTAGGGACGGCCGGGAGGCCGGGGGAGGACCGGCGATGGATGAGCCACGGCAAGAGGCGGAGCTGGAGCGTGCCATCGGGGCGCGCGGCCGCGAGTTGCTGGCGGCGCTGCGGGCGGGTGGGGGCGACGGCCGGCGCCGTGACGCGCTCACCGACCGCCTTACCCGCTGGGCGATGGCCGACGCGGCGCTGAAGACGCAGCTTTTCCGCTTCATCGACGTGCTGCCGGCCTTGCGCTCTTCCGAGGAGATCGCCCGCCACGCCCGCGAGTACCTCCTGCGCCCGGGGCTGCCCTTGCCACCGGGTATGGCAGCGGCGTTGCGCGCCAGCGCCCACTCGCGCGCCCTGGCGGCGCTGGTGGCCCGCACGGCCCGCGCCGCGACGCAGCAGATGGCGCGGCGCTTCATCGCCGGCGCCAACGCTCACGAGGCGCTGCAGACGATCCGGCGCCTGCACCAGGCCGGCCTGGCCTACACGGTCGATATCCTCGGCGAGGCCGTCACCAGCGAGGCCGAGGCGCAGGCCTACCAGGCACGCTACCTGGAGTTGCTGGCTGCCCTCGGAACGGCGGCGGCGGCCCGGGAGAGCGGGGCCGGCGCGGGGCACCCCGGCGAGAGCCTGCCGCCACCGCCCCCCCGGTTTGAGGACTCTCCCCCGGTGAACGTCTCGCTGAAGCTGTCGGCGCTCTACTCGCGGTTCGATCCGCTGGATGCGGAGGGCACGGTGGCGGCCGTCAAGGAGCGCCTGCGCCCCCTGATGGCCGAGGCGCGCCGCCTGGGCGCTTACCTGCACGTCGACATGGAGCAGTATGCCTACAAGGACGTGACCCTGCGCATCTTCCGCGAGGTGCTGATGGAGCCGGAGCTGCGCGACTGGCCGCACACCGGCATCGTCATCCAGGCCTACCTGCGCGACGCCGAGCGCGACCTGCACGACCTGGCTGCCTGGGCGCGCGCGCGGGGCACCCCGGTGTGGGTGCGCCTGGTGAAAGGCGCCTACTGGGACTACGAGACGGTGATCGCCGCCCAACACGGCTGGCCGGTGCCGGTCTTCACCCACAAGTGGGAGACGGACGCCAACTTCGAGCGGCTGACCGGCTACCTGCTGGCGCACCGGGAGTGGCTGCGGCCGGCCATCGCCAGCCACAACGTACGCAGCGTGGCGCATGCCCTGGCCCTGGCCGAGCAACTCGGCCTGCCTCCGGGCGGCGTGGAGTATCAGGTGCTCTATGGCATGGGCGACCGCCTGGGTGAGGCTCTGGCCCGGCAGGGCGAGCGGGTGCGCGTCTACGTGCCGTATGGCGAGCTGCTGCCTGGCATGGCCTACCTGGTGCGGCGCCTGCTGGAGAACACCTCGAACGAGTCTTTCCTGCGCCACTCCCTGGTCGAGAACCAGCCAGCGGAGACGCTGCTGCGCAACCCGGCGGCGGTGGCGCCGCAAGGGCGCCCGCGGGAAGAGGGCAGGGGAGGGGGGCGGCGGCGCGCGCAGCGAGTGATCCCCGGCACACCGCTTGCCGGCCGGGCGGGCGGGGCCGCGCCGGCCGCGGCGCCACCCCGGCAAGAGCGCCGGCCACGGGCGCCGCGCGAGGCGGTTGTCAACGAGCCGGAGACCGACTTTGCCCGGGCGGAGAACCGGGAGCGGCTGCGGGAGGCGCTTGGGCGCGTGCGCGGGCAGTTCGGGCGCGACTATCCGCTGGTGGTGGATGGGCGCCGGGTGAGGACAGAGCGGACGCTGGCGCGCCCGAACCCCTCGCGCCACGCGGAGGTGGTGGGGCGCGTTTGCCTGGCGGGCCCGGCGGAGGTGGAGGCGGCCGTGGTAGCCGCGTGGGAGGCGTTCCCCCGCTGGCGCGACACGCCGGCAAGAGAGCGTTCGGCCATCCTTTTCCGTGCCGCCGACGTGTTGCGCCGCCAACGCTTTGAGCTGGCGGCCTGGGAGATCCTGGAGGTCGGCAAGCCGTGGCGGGAAGCGGATGCCGACGTGGCGGAGGCGATCGACTTCCTGGAGTATTACGGGCGGGAGATGGAGCGTCTGGCCCCAGCGCGGCGGCGCGACCTTCCCGGCGAGCGCAACGAGTACTTCTACGAGGGTCGGGGGGTAGCCGCGGTGATCGCCCCCTGGAACTTCCCGCTGGCGATCCTCACCGGGATGACTGCTGCCGCCCTGGTGGCCGGCAACACGGTGGTGATGAAGCCGGCGGAGCAGTCGTCGGGGGTGGCCTACCGGCTGATGGAGGCGTTCCAGGAGGCGGGAGTGCCCCCCGGAGTGCTCCACTACCTGCCCGGCCGGGGCGAGGAAGCGGGCGCCGCCCTGGTGACGCACCCGGACGTGTCGCTCATCGCCTTCACCGGTTCCAAGGAGGTGGGCCTGGCCCTCCAACTGGAGGCGGCACGGGTGCGCCCTGGGCAGCGCGACATCAAGCGGGTGGTTGCCGAACTGGGAGGCAAGAACGCGATCCTTATCGACAGTGATGCCGACCTGGATGAGGCGGTGCCTGGGGTGGTCGCCTCCGGCTTCGGCTTTCAGGGCCAGAAGTGCTCTGCTTGCTCGCGGGTGATTGTGCTGGAGGACTGCTACGACGCCTTCGTCTCCCGCCTGGTGGAGGCCGTGCGCAGCCTCCGCGTCGGGCCGGCGGAGGACCCCGGCACCGCGGTGGGTCCGCTGGTCGACGCGGAGGCGCGCGACCGGGTGCAGCGCTATCTGAGCCTCGGGCGCGAGGAGGGCACCTTGCTGGCACAGGTGGATCCCGGCCCGTGGGCCAACGAGGGTTACTTCGTGGCGCCCACCCTGTTTGCCGACGTGAGCCCCCAGGCGTGCCTCGCCCAGGAGGAGATCTTCGGGCCGGTGCTGGCGGTGATGAAGGCGCGCGACTTCACCGAGGCGCTGCAGGTGGCCAACAGCACGCTCTACGCGCTCACCGGCGGGCTCTACTCGCGCAGCCCGGCGCACATCGCCCGCGCTCGCCGCGAGTTCCACGCCGGCAACCTCTATATCAACCGCAAGATCACCGGCGCCCGGGTGGACCTGCAGCCGTTTGGCGGCTATCGGCTGTCGGGCATTGGCAGCAAGGCCGGCGGGCCGGACTACCTGACGCAGTTCCTGGTGCCCCGCACCCTCACCGAATCGACCCTCCGCCGCGGCTTCGCGGCCGAGGATGGGTAGGCCACTCGGCGCGGCCCAAGCGCCGCCGCTGAACGCGAACACCCCGCCGGTGAGGAACCCGCGCCGGCTCCGACGGCATCCTCAAGTTCGGCAGGCGCCTGGTGGCGGCGCAGACGAAGGGAAATATGATGACGAACCTGGAGATCGCCCGCGTGTTCCGCCAGGTGGCGGAGCTGCTTGAGCTGCAGGGAGAGGACCACTTCCGCGTGGAGGCCTACCGCCGGGTCGCCAACAACATCGAGACGACCAGCGAGAACCTGCTTTACTTTCACGACCGGGATGCCTTGCGCCGCATCCCTGGCGTCGGCGAGGGGATCGCCGCCAAGATCGACGAGTTGATCGAGACCGGCCGCCTGCGCTATCTGGAGGAGCTGCAGGCGCAGGTGCCGCCCGGTCTGCCGCAGCTCCTGGAGATCCCGGGGTTGGGGCCGAAGAAGGTGCGCGCGCTGTGGGAGCAGTTGGGCATCACCAACATCGATGAGCTGGAGGCGGCGGCGAAGGCGCAGAAGATACGCCACCTGCCCGGCATGGGCGCCAAGACGGAGCAGAACATCCTCAAGGGGATCGAACGCTTCCGGGCCCACCAGGAGCGGATGCGCCTGGGAGACGCCCTCCCCTACGCCGAGCAGCTCATGGAGGCGCTCCGCCAGGCGGCCGGCGCGGCCCTGGAGCGCATTGAGATCGCTGGCAGCGCCCGCCGCCGCCTGGAGACGGTGGGCGACCTCGACTTCGTGGCGACCGCCGCGGATCCCGAGCGGGTGATGGAAGCGTTCGTTCACCTCCCGCAGGTGAGTGAGGTGCGCCTGCACGGGCCAACACGCAGTACGATCACCACCACCGCCGGCTTCAACGTGGACTTGCGCATCGTGCCGGCCGAGAGCTTTGGCTCGCTGCTGCAGCATTCCACCGGCTCCAAGGCGCACAACATCCGCCTGCGCGAGCTGGCCCAGCGCCGGGGCGTCAGCATCAGCGAGTACGGCATCACCGACGCCGACAGCGGCGACCGCCTCCTTGCCGCCGCTGACGAGTGCGAGGTGTACGCCTTTCTGGATCTGCCCTGCATTCCCCCGGAGCTGCGCGAGGACCGCGGCGAGTTCGAGGCGGCGGCGAACGGCACCCTGCCGCACCTGCTGGAGCTGGAGCAGATCCGCGGCGATCTGCACGCCCACACCTCCTACAGCGATGGCGCCTGCAGCGTGGCGGAGATGGGCGACGCGGCGCAGGCGCTCGGCTACCAGTACCTGGCGCTGACCGACCACTCTCCCTCGCTTGACGTTGCCCACGGCCTCTCGGTGGAGCGGCTGCTGCAGCGCGCCGAGGAGATTGATGACTACAACGCCGGTCAGAAGCGGTTCCGGCTGCTGAACGGTACGGAGACCGATATCCGCGCCGATGGCTCGCTGGACTACCCGGAGGAGATTCTGGAGCAGTTGGACGTGGTGGTGGCCTCCGTCCATACCCGGTTCGGCATGAAGCGGGAGGAGATGACCGACCGGATCGTGAAAGCATTGGATAGCGGGCACGTCGATGTCCTGGGACATCCCACGGGTCGGCTGATTAACCGGCGCGATCCCTATGAGGTCGACCTGGGCCGCGTCTTGGAAGCAGCGAAGCGTGCCGATGCGGCGGTCGAGATCAACGCGTTCCCGGACCGGCTGGACCTGCGAGACGTGGACGCCCGCGCCGCGAAGGAGCTGGGGGTGCGGCTGGCGATCGGCTCTGATGCCCACCACACTCAGCACCTCCCCCTCTTGCGCTACGGGGTCTACACGGCCCGGCGGGCCTGGCTGGAGCCGGACGACGTGCTCAACACGCGGAGCGCGGACGAGTTGCTGCGCTTGCTAGGCAAACAGTAAAGGATGGTCAACTGATGGAACTTATCAAGCCCAAGATTACCCCTCCGGTCGATCCCAGCTTCCGGCCGGCCGTGCTGGCCAACCGCGCCTTCCGCGAGGCGGTGAAAGCCTCGGGGCAGGGCGTGCCCCTGGTGCTTGGCATCGAGCGCGCTGATGGCACGCGCTCGATCTACAAGACTGAAGTGTGGCCCTCCGGGGCGGCGCGCGCGGCGGAGAACCTGCCGTACGTCGAGCGGATCGTCAAGTTCCTGCTGTGGCAGCGCGGTGGCTACAAAGTGATCGTTGGCGGCCCGCGGGAGGTCGGCGAGCACATCGCCGCGGTCTACGCCCCCGGCGGCGCGCGCGCCTTTGACTACGACTTCATGGGCGGCGTCTACGAGAAGCAGTTCACCGTCGAGATCACCGACGCCGACAAGGTGCCCCCGGCACAAGAGCAGACCAAGGCGCTGGGCCGGCACCTGGAAGGGTGCCGCATCGGCTTCGATGCCGGCGCCAGCGACCGCAAAGCCTCCGCGGTGATTGATGGCGAGGCGGTCTACAGCGAAGAGGTGATCTGGAACCCCCGGCCACAGACCGACCCCGAGTATCACTACAACGAGATCATGGCCTCGATGAAGGCGGCGGCCGCGCACATGCCGCGCGTGGATGCCATCGGCGTGAGCTCCGCCGGGGTCTACATCAACAACCGGGTGATGGTGGCCTCGCTGTTCCGCGGCGTGCCGAAGGATCTCTTCGAGGCCAAGGTGAAGAACCTCTTCCTGCGCATCCGCGACGAGTGGGGCGTGCCGCTGGAAGTGGTCAACGATGGCGAAGTGACCGCCCTGGCCGGCTCGATGAGCCTGGGCGTCAACGCCATCCTGGGCGTGGCGATGGGCTCCAGCGAGGCGGCCGGCTACGTGACCCCCGAGGGAAGCATCACCAACTGGCTCAACGAGCTGGCCTTCGCCCCGGTAGATTACGCTCCCGATGGGCCGGTGGACGAGTGGTCTGGCGACCGCGGCGTGGGCGCGCTCTACTTCTCGCAGCAGGCGATCTTCCGGCTGGCGCCCG
>JAAZEB010000182.1 GCA_012512505.1 Armatimonadota bacterium
CGCCGCCCGCGCCCTGCAGGACCACCGCGAGTTCAACGCCCACCTCCTGCCCGACCGCCTCGAGCAGAAGGAGGCGATCAACCTCGGCGTCGCCATCGCCCTGCCCGACGGGTTGGTCGCGCCGGCGGTGCTAAACTGTGAGGAGAAAAGCCTGGCGCAGATCGCCCGCGCCACCAAGGACCTGGTCGCCCGGGCGAAGTCTGGAGGCCTGCGCCCCGAGGAACTGACCGAGGGCACCTTCTCCACCAGCAACCTGGGGATGTTCGACGTGGATGAGTTCTCGGCGATCATCGTGCCGCCGCAGGTGGCGATCCTCGCCGTGGGCGCCGTCAAGCCGACGCCGGTGGTACGCGATGGCCAGGTGGTCGTCGCCGAGATGATGAAGGCCACCCTTTCGGCAGACCACCGCGCGGTCGATGGCGTCCAGGCCGCCCGCCTGCTGCAGGACATCCGGAAGCACCTGGAGAACCCGGTCTCGCTGCTGGTGTAGCTGGAGACGGCACTGCCCCGCCTCAGTCCACCCAGGCGGCGGCCCGCACGGGGGAGCCGTCGAGGCCCTCCAGGCGCAGGGGCAGTGCCACGAACCAGCACCGCTCGCCCGGAATCGCCCGCAGCCGCGCCAGGCCTTCCACGACGACCACGCCGGCCCGCAACAAGCAGAGGTGTGCCGCGTGGTCGTCGGTCGGACACACCGAGGGCGTCTCCAGGCCAAGGAGGGCCGGGCTCTGGGCTGCCAGCCAGCAAACCGCGGGCAGCGTCAGCCCGGGGAACTGGTGGTAGTAGTGGGGGCTGCCATGCTCGCGGTCCCAGTCGGTCCGCAGGAGCAAGCGCTCGCCCGGCGCGAGGTCGGGCAGGCGCTGGCGCAGCTCCGGGAGGGTGATGCGCTCCAGGCCGGTGCAGTCCACCACCCGCGCCGGCCCGACGCAGGCGGCCAGCGGCAGCGCCTCCACGCCCGGCCCGCCGGCCAGCACGTGCGCTGGCGCGTCCAGATGGGTGCCGGTGTGCGTGCCCAGCGAGAGCGCCGTCACCGCGAACGCTCGCTGGTCGGCGTCCGCGGCCGAAACGCGGTCGAAGAGGACCGCCGGATCACCGGGATAGACCGGCATCCCCGGGCGCACCGGCAGCGTCAGGTCGATGATCGGCGAGTTGGCGGCCATCGCGTGCTCCCTCCCGGCACCCGATTCGGCGTGCCCTCCCACGGCGCCTCCCTTCCCCCGTCGGGGTGGCTGAAGACGCGCCTGGAGAGTGAGGAGAACCGCGATGGATTGGTGGATACTTCCGACTGCGGCCGCCCTGGTCGCGGCGGCGCCAGCGGTAGAGAGAGTGCCCCTTTGGCCGGGCGAGCCCCCCGAGCCCACGGCAAACCCGGCCCAGGGAGCGCCGTGCCTCACGATCTACCGGCCGGCGCCCGACCGGGCTACCGGCACCGCCGTCATCATCTGCCCGGGCGGAGGCTACCAGGCGCTGATGGAGACCTACGAGGGTGCCGACGTGGCCGCGTGGCTGGTGGAGCACGGCATCACCGGGATTGTGCTGCGCTACCGGGTGCAGTGCCGGCACCCTGCCCCGCTGCGCGATGGTCAGCGCGCCGTGCGCCTGGTACGGGCCAACGCCCGCGCCTGGGGCCTCGATCCCGCGCGCCTCGGGATGCTCGGCTTCTCGGCCGGTGGTCACCTGGCCGCCACCGTCGGCACGCACCATGACGCCGGGAACCCCCAGGCGGCCGATCCGGTGGAGCGGCAGAGCTGCCGGCCGGACTTCCTGGCCCTCATCTACCCGGTGATCACCTTCACCGCCCAGGGCCACAGCGGCTCGCGCGAGACACTGCTCGGCCCTACGCCCGACCCAGAGGCGGTACGCTACCTCTCCGCCGCGCAACAGGTGAGCCGCCACACGCCCCCGACCTTCCTGGCCCACGCCCGCACCGACACCGTCGTGCCGGTGGAGAACAGCCGCCTCTTCCGCGACGCCCTACAAGCGCACGACGTGCCGGTGGAGCTACTGGAGCTTCCCGAGGGCGAGCACGGTCTCGGCTGCGGCACCGGTCCGCTGTGGGCTGCCTGGCAACAAGCCTGCCTGCGCTGGTTGGCCGGCCGCGGCTTGCTAGAGCGTCGATAGGAACCTCCCCGGAAGAGCAGCGGAGCGCCGCGGCAATGCGGCCGCCCGGCAGAGGCCCGATTGCTCGGGCACTCCGGCCATCCCCCGGGAGAGTACCGGAGTGCCGCAGCGATGCGGCTTCCCAACCGCCGATGCCCGATGGCTCGGGCACTCCGGCCAGTCTCCCGGGAAAGTAGCGGAGCACCGCGGCAACGCGGCTTCCTACAGTGCCTGCCTGCCCGCAGCCGGCCGTTGATCCCGGGGATCGCCCGTGGTATAATGGGGGCGTTGAGAGGTATTGGCAGGCTATGGCGCCGCACGCGCGGCTGGTTGAGGTCTTTAGCAGTATCCAAGGCGAATCGGAGCTTGTTGGCTATCGCCAGATCTTCCTCCGCTTCTTTGGCTGCAACTTGCACTGCGACTACTGCGACTCTCCGGAAGCGCACCGCGCTGCCGAGGGGCCGGCGTGGTGCCGGGTGGAGCACACGCCGGGCAGCAGCGACTGCGACCGCCTCAGCAATCCTCTCTCGCCGGCCGACGTGTGCGACGCGGTGGCGCGACTGAACACCGTGCCCCACCACTCGGTGAGCCTGACCGGCGGAGAGCCGCTGATCCATGCCCTCTTCCTGGAAGCCCTGCTCCCTGAACTCCGGGGGCTGGGGCTGCCGGTGTACCTGGAGACGAACGGCACGCTGCCCGAATCCCTCGAGCGCGTGCTGGAGTGGGTGGACTTCATCGGCATGGATGTGAAACTGCCCTCCGTGGCTGGCACCGATGCCGCGTCGCTGCTGCCGCGCCACCAGGCTTTCCTGACGGTGGCCCGGCGGCGGCGGGTGTTCGTGAAGATCGTGGTCGGCGCGGAGACGCCGGCCAGCGAAGTAGACGAGGCGGCCCGAATGGTGGCGGCGGTGGATCGCGCCATTCCGCTGACTTTGCAGCCGGTGACGCCGTTTGGGGGCGTGGCGCGGGCGCCAGCGCCGGCGAAGCTCCTGGAGCTGCAGGCGCTGGCCCTGCGCTTTCTGGAGACGGTTCGCGTCATCCCGCAAACCCATAAGATGCTGAACGTGCGTTGAGCCCTTAGGAACACCATGCTGGCCAAGCGCATCATTCCGTGCCTGGACGTGATGGAAGGACGCACCGTCAAGGGTGTCAACTTCCTGGACCTCCGCGATGCCGGCGACCCGGTGGCGCTGGCGGAGTTTTACGACCGCCAGGGCGCCGACGAACTGGTCTTTCTCGACATCACCGCCAGCCACGAGAAGCGCGGAATGATCCTGGAGGTGGCCCGCCGGGTGGCCGAGCAGGTGTTCATCCCGTTCACCGTGGGCGGCGGGATCTCCACCGTCGCTGACTTCCGCGACGTGCTCGCCACCGGTGCCGACAAGGTCTCCATCAACACCGCCGCCCTGCAAAACCCAGAGCTAATCACCCAGGCCGCGGAGCAGTTCGGCTCGCAGTGCGTGGTGGTGGCGATTGATCCAAAGAACGTCGGCACGGCCGCGCAGCCGCGCTGGGAGGTCTTCACGCACGGCGGCCGCCGCCCCACCGGCCGCGAGGCAGTCGCCTGGGCCCAGGAGGTGGAGGCCCGCGGCGCCGGTGAGATCCTGCTGACCAGCATGGATGCCGATGGCACCCAGCAAGGCTACAACATCCACCTGACACGGGCAGTAGCCGACGCGGTCTCGATCCCGGTGATCGCCTCTGGCGGCGCCGGCACGCCACAGCACCTCCTGGAGGCGCTCACCGAAGGCGGCGCCGAGGCCGCCCTGATCGCCTCCATCGTTCACTACGGCATCCATTCGATTCAAAGCCTGAAGGAGTACCTCCAGGAACGGGGCGTCGTGGTGCGCCTGTAATGCCAACCGCCCGGCCAACAAGCGGCCGCACGGCCGGCGGGTGGTCTGGGCCGGTCGTTGTAGAACGGAAGCGGCGCCACCCACGGCGCCCTGCCAAATCACGGGAGTCTTGCATGGACCTGTTCGACACGGTGAAGTTCGACGCGAATGGTCTGGTGACGGCCGTCGTCCAGGATGAGAGCACCCACGAGGTGCTGATGGTCGCCTACATGAACCGCGAGGCGCTGCAGCAGACGCTGCAGACCGGCAAGGTGACCTACTGGAGCCGATCGCGCCAAGAGTTGTGGGTGAAGGGCGCCACCTCGGGGCAGTATCAGGAACTGCGCGGCCTGGCCGTAGACTGCGACGGCGATGCGCTGCTGGTGCGCGTCGCGCAGACGGGCGCCGCCTGCCACACCGGGCATCGTTCCTGCTTCTACCGACACGTCGGCGCCGGCACCACCCTGGAGGTCGTCGGCCAGCCGCTGTTCGACCCGAAGGAAGTTTACCGGAAGTAGAGCCGAACCCATGCTGCGGCGCGTACTCCTGGTTCTGCTGTTGCTCACGGTGGTGGTCGCCTCCGGCCTCGCCGGCGTGCGGATCGGCCAGCGCCGGGTTTCCCCGCGCACGGCCGCGCCGCTGACCGCCACCGGCACGGTGGTCAGCGCCAAGGCAACCACCGTTGAGGCAAAGGCCCGTGGCCGGATCCGGCTGATGGCCGTGCGGGAGGGCGAGGTGGTCCAGGCAGGGCAGCTCCTCGCCTGGCTGGAGGCATCGGAGCTGCGCGAGGCGGTGGCGCAGGCCGAAGAAACCGTTCGCGACGCGCAGAACGCCCTCAGCCGCCTCCGCACCGGCCGCCCCAGCCGGGTCCAGGAAGCCTATGACCGCGCTAAGACCGAGGCCGATGCCGCCGCGCGCGCCCTCGAAGACGCCGAGGCACTGAGCCAGAACGCCCCCATGTTGGAGCAGCAGGTGGAGCAGGCCCGCCTGGTGCTGGAGCAAGCAGAAAGCGCCCTCGTCTCCGCCGAGGCCCACCTGGCCGAAGTACAGGCCGCCGCGCCGGTGCTCTCCAGTGGCGACGAGGCGTTGGAGAGCGACACCGCGGCCATCGGCGGCGCTGACGAAACCAACCCGGGCAGCGCCGCCCTGCCCGCGGGCGACTCCGCCGTCTCCGCCGCCACCCGCGCGGTGGATGCCGCGCGCAAGCACCGCGACACGGCGCAGCGCGCGCTGGCGGAAGCGCAGCGCAAGTGCGAGCGGGCACAAAGGGCGGCCGACCGTCTCCCAACCCTGAGCCGGCGGGCCGCCGAGACGGCCGCGGCGCTGGAGACCGCCCGGGCTGAGCTGGAGAGCGCCTCTTACCAATCGGATGCCCGCCTGGAGGAGGAGCGCCTGCGCCGCGAGGTGCGACAGGCCCAAGCCGCGGCGGCGCTGGCCCGCGCCCGCCTGAAGGAGGCCATCGTGGTCGCCCCGGTGGCCGGCCTGGTGAGCCGAGTCGCTGGCGCTGCCGGCCAGGAACTGGCCCCCGGGGACGAGATCGCCACGATCCAGACCCTGGACCCGGTTCAAGTGGAGCTGCTTCTCCCCGCCAAGCAAGCGGAGCGCGTCTTCCGCAACCAGAAGGTCACCGCCCGGGCCGAGGCGCGGCCAGAGGCCTGCATCGCCGGCACCGTGGTCGAGACGACCCCCGGGAGTCACGCCGACGATAGCCTCTGGAGCGTGCGGGTCTCCCTGCGCAACCGCGGGTTCCGCCTCCGGCCAGGCGACACCGTGGTCGTCACCTTCCAGTAGCGGCGCGGCCAGGTGTCGCCGCCCCGTGCCAGCGTCCGGTTTCCCCCCGCCGTAGGAGTCCCCCATGCCCGACAAGCACCCAGGAGGATGAAAATGGGGCTCCGTCGCCAATCCAAGCGTTAGGCGGGTGGCAAGAGACCATTTCCAGGTAGAGCAGCGGAGTGCCGCGA
>JAAZEB010000183.1 GCA_012512505.1 Armatimonadota bacterium
CCGCTGCTCTACCCTGTAGACGGTGGGGGCATGCCTCCTACGGCGGCCGGCGGGACGCCGGCGATCCGACCCATCAACGGTGGTCGCCAGATACGGCCGGAGTTCACGCCAGGAAAGGCACCGCCCACACCCTGAAGACGCCCAAATCCGAAATTCGCAATCCGAAATCCGCAATTCCTGCAGTTCCTTGCCCAGGCCGGCCCACTTCTTGGTGACGGTGGCGAGCGTCTGCCCCAGCGCGTCGGCCACCGTCACGCGAGAGTGAAAGAGCGTGAAGGGGCGCTTGAGCGTCAGCAGCGCCGCGGAGGGTGACCGGCGATTCGCAGTTCGCAACCCGCGCCCCGTCTCCCTGCTCGCCGGCCGCGATGCATAGGCTTCGCCCTTCCCGGGAATGAGGAAGCCGACTCGGCCCGCCGTGGCGGCGGAGCCGCGGAGAGGAGGGTAGGAATGGCCAGGGAGATCCCGAAGAGCGAATGGCCCCAGTTCCTGTCCGATTTCACCGTCGACCAGGAAGGACGGAAGGCAGTCCTCGAGGTAGACGGCAAGTGCATCGGTTGCAGCGAAGGGGACGACGCGTTCGTGCTCACCGGCGTGGAGGCCGGCGTGCAAGCTGAGGACGACGACACCATCGTCGTCGCGTTGGCCGACATGGAGGGCCGCGAGCAGCACCATGTCTCGCACCGGCTCGAGGATGTTACCACCATCCGGCTGCGCGAGCAGGAGGGCCGGATCGACGGTCTGGAGTTCGAGACGGAGGGCGGCAGCCGGGGGCATCTGCGGCTGGAGGGCGAGATCCCCGTCACTGCCTGACCCAAGCCACGCCGCGCTTCCGGGCACGAAGGCCCAGGCACCGGTGACCCGCGGGGAGGCGCCCGGTGCCTGCGAGCCTTGGTGCTCGATCCGCCTTCCGCCGCCGGGCGCTCAGTCGGGCACGGCGGCGAACTGATACTGGCGCAGGGCCGTGCGTGAGGCGATCCGCATCTCGTCGAGGGCATCCATCAGCGTGGTGATCCACACGCGGTTGGCCCGGCGGAGCTGCGAGGCGGCGAGTTCCTCGGCAAGCTGCTTGTCGCGCAGCGCCTGGATAGCCTTCCGCGTGGCCTGCTGCCAGGTGGCGTCTGCCTCCTTCACCACCGCGGCGTACTTGTCTCGGGCTGCCTGCAGGGCCGTCGCCAGCGCCTTGGCTGCTTCGCCCTCGGGCTGGGGGGTACCGGCCTGGACGAACTCCCCGGCCAGGTCGTCCGGCTCCTTGTCGAAGTTGGGCATCGCCTGGGCGAACGACTGCAGCGCGCCGTTGTACTCATTGTACGTCGGCTGCAGCGCCGCCGAGCCATCCTGGATGCAGGTCTGCAGCGTTTGGTTGACCGCCTGCTGCCAGACCTGATACGCCTGCTGGCATCCTTGCGTGTACTGCTGGGTGGCGGTGCTCACCGCCTGCACGAGCAGGTGCCGCGCCTGCAGGTCGCGCGCCGACTGGCGGTAGACTTCGAGGGCGACCGCGAGCGCGGTGGCGCGCTCGTTGGCGGCGTTGCGCAGGTTCAGGCGCTGCTCCTCGGCCGCCAGTTCCAGGTCGATCTGCACTTTCTGCTGGGCGAGGGCCAGCCCGCCGGTGAGCCGGGCACTCGCCAACTGCGTGCGCCGCTGTAGTGCGACCATCGGGTCGAGGACTACCGGGTTCTGTGCCTGCGCCTGCGGCGGTGCAGGCACCGCCGCCAGCAGCAGCGGCATCAGCCATCTCCAGCGTCTCATTACGATCCCTCCTTCTGCCAGCGCACTCGCTGGAACACGATGTAGTTCGAGTCGTGGAAGTTGTGCGCGCCACGATAGGCCGTGCGCACGGCGGCAATCAGGGCATCGCCGTCGAACTGCCAGTCCACGTATTGGAAGCCCACTTGCCTTTCCGGCTCGGGGTCTGGCAGCCGGGCGTTGTCCAGCAGCGTGCGCTCGTGCCGCCAGTGGCGCAGGTCCGCCGACGAGTGCAGGCTGAGCACGCTGCGCTGGCTGGGGTTGGCGGGGTTGGTGACGTTGTTCGAGATCGTCCAGTAGCGGCCGGAGTCTGGATGGTAGCGGATGGTAAACTTGGTCATGCCCCCGGGGAAGGGGATGAAGCCCGTCGCCGGGTCGAAGGAGAGCGTGTGCGTCTCCGGGTCGATGCGCACCAGGGCGGCGTAGCCCTCCGGGGTGACGGAGTGAACGCGCAGCACGTCCCATAGCTGGCCCGCAGGATCGAGGACCACGTTCCCTTCCAGCCAGCCACAGGCGCCATCGCCGCCGAAGGCGGGCGGATCGCTCTCCTGATCGTAGGGCAGCTTGTTCGTCATCCGCCACTGGCGGGCGTCTAGCAGGTCGGCCGCTTCCGGGGCGGAGATGACGCAGGCGCGGAAGCCGGAGCCCCACACGCACGGGTCACAATCCTCAAAGGCGCGCCACAGCCGGCCGGCGTAGGGCAGTACCGGCACCGGCGCGCAGTGGTAGTTGGGGGGCGTGCGCCCCGGGCCGCCGCGAAAGAGGAGGCCGCTGCGCTCATCGGCGGGCGTGCTCCAGGTGCGGCCGCCATCCTCGGAGCGGCGGATGACGATGTCGCCATACTCTGCCGAGCACCCCAGCAGGTAAAGCGCGCCCCGGTGCAGGAACAGCGTGGACCAGAACGCCCCCGGGATCTCCGCGATCCGCTCCCAGTGTTGGCCCTCGTCCGCCGAGCGGTAGACGTGGGTGAGGTACTCCCGGCCATCCGCGTCTTTGGGTGACCCGGGGCCGAAGAAGTCGTGCGAAACTACCAGGCGCCCGTCCGGCAGCCGTACCAGGCTCGGACTGCCGAGGTAAGTCTGTGTCTCGGCGGGGCAGAAGGCCACCACGCTCGCCAGCGGATCCAGCATCATGAACGCCTCGCTGGGGTGGGGCCGGCCTCACCACGAGGGCACGATGCCTTGCCAAATGGCGTCTTCGCGTCTTCGTGGTGAGGCGGCCCGCGCTCTCTCTCAGAAGTCGACGCTCTTGAACTGCGGCAGGTAGTCGCGGTTCACGGCGAACATCTCCTGCACCATCGTCCGGATCTCCTCGAGGGAGAGGACGGCCGAGGTGAGCGGGTCGTAGCAGATCGAGTGGAAGACCAGGCGGGCGTCACCGGTGAGCGCCGCCTGGACGGCCATCTCCTCGTTGTTGGCGCTGATGTTCACCAGCGCCGCGCACTGCGGCGGCAGCGGCCCGACGTGGATCGGGTTGAAGCCGCGCCGGTCAGCGTAGATCGGCACCTCCACGCAGCAACCCCAGGGGAGGTTGTCGATCAGGCCGAAGTTGCGCACGTTGCCGTTGAACTCGAAGGTGGTGCCGTCGCCGCAGATGGCGTTGATGATCGAAGCGGCGTACTCGTGGCCGCGCTTCAGGTCAATCGGCTCGTCCTTGTCCAGCCAGGCTTTGGTCTCCTCGCGCCAGTGGTCCTCACGTGCCAGGTAGTGCTTGACGATGTAGGCGTACTCGCCGGGGTTCCAGCCGGTGCCGTGGGTGCAGTAGCGCTCGATCAGGTCCGGCCGCTTGCGGAACCAGGCCACGTACTCGGAGTTGTGCCCGCTCGACTCGGTGACGTAGTAGCCGAGGTGCTTGAACATCTCGTTGCGGACGATCTCCTCGTTGTAGATCTCCGGCTTTTCAATCGCCTGGCGCAGGAGGGGGTAGGCATCCTGGCCGTTCCACTTGAAGTTGAGGTAGAACGCCTGGTGGTTGATACCGGCGCACAGGTAGGTGATCTCCTCGTAGGGGGCGCCAATCCAGTTGGCGAGCATCATCGCCGTGCCCTGCACGCTGTGGCAGAGGCCGGTGGACCGAATCTTGGTCTCGCCCTGTATCGCCCGGCAGAGCATCGCCATCGGGTTGGTGTAGTTCAGGAAGATGGCGTCGGGGCACAACTCTTCCATGTCGCGGCAGATGCTCACCATCACCGGGATGGTGCGCAAGGCGCGGAAGACGCCGGCGGGGCCGCGGGTGTCGCCCACGTTGATGTCCACCCCGTACTTCTTGGGAATCTCGATGTCGTGGCGCCACACCTGCACCGGCGCCGCCAGGATGGTGCACAGGACGGCGTCGGCGCCGTCGAGCGCCTGCCGCCGGTCCAGCGTCGCCTCTACCTTGGCGGGGTAGTTGCCGGCAGCGACGATGCGCTGCACCGCCGTCTGGGCGAACTCCAGGCGTTCCGGGTCGATGTCCATCAGGCTGAGGGTGGCATCGGCCAGGGCGGGGAAGGTGAGGATGTCGCGCACGAGGCTGCGGGTGAAGCCGAGGCTCCCGGCGCCGATGAACGTGATCTTCTTAGGCATGTGACTCCGTCTCCCAGGTTGGTCATTGCTGCGGTGGATGAGCCAGGACCGGGCCGTCCGCATCGGCGTCCAGAACGCCTCCTACGGGGCCTGCCCGGTGAAGAAGGCGTCTCCGACGCCGATGCCTGGCATCCCGGCGAGGAAGGCGCCCCCGACGCCGATCCCTGGCGGCGGCGCTTGCTGTAGAGGTACGCTGTCGCCCCGCGCGATTCCTGCCGCTTGCGGTTCGCGACCGGCCAGGATGCCCTTGCCCCCTGCATCGGGGGGGGTGTATAATGGGGGTGAACACACGCCGGCCGCGGGTTGGGCGCGCCAACGCCCGCAGGACGCCCCGCCGCGGGCAAGAGAGAGGCCCTGCCATGGAAGCAACCATTCCCTGGGTTGCCGTTGCCGCATCCCTCTTCGGGCTGCTGGTCGCCCTCCTGGTGCCCACCCTTTACCTACCGCCCGGCGCCACTCTGCCCTCCGCGAGCGCGGCTGGCCTGGAGCACCGCGAGCGTTCGGCCTGGCGGCCGCTGCTGGGAGCAGGCGCGCTGCTGGCACTGGCGCTGTTCGCCGCCACGCTGCCCACTCGCCCGCCGTTTGGCACCGGACAGATTCTCGGGCGCGGGCTGCTCCTTGGCGCGGCCGGCGCTCTCCTCGGGGCGGCACTGCTGCGCCACATTGGGGCTCGCGTTGCCCGCGCCGCGAAGCCGCCGGCCGACACCGCCCTCCAACTCACCGCCATCGCCGCCGCCGTCGGCTTGCTGGCGCTGGGGGTGCTGGCGGTGGCGCTGGCCACGCTCCTCTTCCCGCTCAGCCACGGCGACGCCTTCAACGGCGTGGCATTGGGCGCGCTCCTGGTGTGTGGGCTGGGCCGGTTGATCTTCGGCTTGCGCGCGACGGCGCCACGGCTGGCGGACGGCGCCGCCTTGCAGGGCTGGGGCCTCTTCATCGTGGCGCTGTGTGTCGCCACCGCGTTTGGCCACCTCCACTTCACCCACGCGCAGACCGCGGCGCGTCAGGTGCCCCTCGGCATGGCGGCAGTGGTGGTGCTGGCGCTCATCATCGGAGCCGGCCTCTTCGGCGCCGCCCCGAGTGCCACGCGGGTCTTTGTCGGCGCTGGCGCCGTCAGCGCCGTCCTCCTCGGGGGCTTGAGCGTGGTGGTGCTGCCGAAGTTGGTGCCCGGGCCGGAGGCGCTGACGGTGGCCCTGCTGGGCCTGGGAACGGCCGCCCTGGCAACCTTCCTTGCCTGGGCCGCCCAGTCTTACGACGCGGAGGATCCCGGCCCGTTCGGCGTCGAGAGCGCCGCGCTGCTGGCGTTGCTGGCGCTGGGCCTCTTCGTGGTGGCGTTCCAGGCGCTGCGCGGCTATGGCGTGGGCCTGGCGCTGGTGGCCGGCTGGAGCATCGGCGGAGCGGCGCTGGCTGCCCTCTGCTGGCGCGACCTGATGCGCGCCCGCGCCGCCGTGTGGCCCCACGCCGCGCCGGATCCCGGCAGCGAGGTGGAGACCATCGCCCTGCCGCTGCACCGGCTCCTTGGCGTTGTGCTGCTGGCCGCGCTCTTCCGCCTCTTCCTCGAGCGCTACCGCCCCCTGGCCACCGACCTGACGCTCACCATCCACTTCACCCTGGTGGGGTTGGTGGTCGGCGCCATCTTCCCGCTGCTGCTGGGGGCAACGATCGGGCGCGCCACCTGGCGTCGGCGGCTTGCCCCCAGCGCCTGGAGCGCTTTGCTCCTGGGCATCGGACTGGCGGTTTGGACGGTGGCGCTTCCCGCCGCCGCCGGCGTGGCCTGGGGGCTGCGTTCGTTGGTGGGGGTGATGGCCGGCCTCCTGGTGGCCGGCATCTACGGCCTGTTTGGAGTGAGCGGCAGCCGGCACGAGGAGGGGAGCGGCATCGCCCGGGATGGGGCGCTGCTCCTTTCGGTGGGGATGGCGTTGGTGATGGTGCAGGCGGCCCACCTCCTCGGGCCGCTGGGAATGGTGCCGCGGACGACGCGCGTTGCCGTGCTGGTGGCGCTGGCCACCTTCGGCCTGGTGTGGTTGGTCTTGAGCGCTTGGCTGAACCGCCGCCGGGTGGGTGTGGCCCCCCCAACCCCCCCGATCTCGGGGGGGCTTGAAGACGCATCCTCTTCCCCCCCGGCATCGGGGGGGCCAGGGGGGGCCGCCTCTTTCCCCCCGGCATCGGGGCTGTCTC
>JAAZEB010000184.1 GCA_012512505.1 Armatimonadota bacterium
CAAGCCGCTCCCGCAGCCAGGTTTCCTTGCTGCGTCCGAACTCTTCCATGTCTTCCCAGCCCTCGCCGCCACAGATGACGGAACAAAGGGCGATCGTCACCACCTCAATCAGGGGGTAGCGCTTGGTACGATCCACACGCGGGTCGTCAAGCTCCGCAAAGCAGTCTCCGAAAACAGGCTGCGACAACAGGCACCTCCAAGGGATAGGGTTCTACTCCCTGCCCCTTCGACATGCCCCCCCCCAAAGTCCCCACCAACCATTCGTCCCATTTTAGATGCTCTCGCCCTGTGGGAGTACCGCCAATACCTTGACGATGAGACACCTCTTGTGATAGAGTGAGGGGCAGAGACGAGCGCCCTGGGTCAGCCAGCCCAGGAATCGCGCGTATCGTCTGGACGGGAGTGTGCGTGTTGAAGCGGAGAGGGTTTACCCTGATCGAGTTGCTCGTCGTCATTGCTATCATAGCTATACTGGCGGCGATCCTGTTCCCGGTGTTCGCGCGCGCGAGAGAGAACGCGCGCAAGGCGAACTGCATGTCCAACCAGAAGCAGCTTGCCCTGGCTATGTCACAGTACCGGCAAGACTACGATGAGACCAACATCTGGGACCGGATGCCCACCACGCTGCCGGTCGGCCCGGTCGGGGTGGGTCCGTATGCCACGGCCTACGCGGGCAACATGTTCTTCTGGGTGGATATCCTCCAGCCCTACGTGAAGAACGAGCAGATCTTCTTCTGCCCTAGCGATGGCACGCCGTCTGTCTGCTGTGTCGTCGAGCGGCCGCGCAGCTACAGCCCGAACACCGAGATCGTTGGCATCGCCGATGGGATGGTCCAGGATGCCGCCAGCACCATCCTGATGATGGACGCCCGATACAACACGCGGGTGCACTACCTCGACTCCGGCAGCTACGATATGCCCAACGCCTCGGCCGCCCGCCATGGCGACGGCTGGAACGTGGCGTTCTATGACGGCCACGTGAAGTGGCTGCGAAACATCCAGCCCGGGATGTTCACCCTGGTCGCGGGCGACTAACCTTTCGGTATGCCAAACCGGGTGCCCGGCGCGCCTCCTCGAGAGCGCCCGGCACCCGGTTTGGTGTGTACCCCCTGCATTTCGGCGTTGGAGACGCATCCTCCGACGCCGGCCTCACGGCCTCCGTTCGGCGTCAGGGGCGCGTGGGCGGCACGTAGCCAGGAAGCAGCTCCGGCGGGGTGTGTTGGCGCAGGAAAGCCCAGCGCGTGCCCGCGAGGCTGCGCACCACGTGAACGGGGGTTCCCTTCGGCGCCCACTGGTAGACGCGCTCGGAGTCTTCCTTGCTCAGGCGGTAGCAGCCGTGGGAACGGTGCCGCTCGCTCGCTTTGACGTGGAAGCGGAAAGCGGGCGAGTAGTGCAGGCCGACGGCGCCCGTCCCCAGGCGCATCCAGTTGCGCATCACCGCGCCGCGCGTGGCGGCCAAACGGCGGTCCGGCAGCGGGTCGCCATTCACATCGTACAGGTTCGAGCGCCACACCCGGGCTTTCTCCGTGATCACGAAGCGGCCCAGGTGTGCCTCACGGAAGTAACGCCGCTGCGCCCCATTGATCACCAGCGGCTTGCCAATCGGTTTGCCATTCTCCAGCAAGTAAAGGAGTGATGCCTCCCAGGCAATCACAATCTCCTTCGGGGGCGGGGCCGGGGCCACCGGTCGGGCCGGTTTGGGCGCCACCCCAGGCGTCGTCTCCGGCCGCGGCGCGGCAGGCGGCACGCCCGCGGCGGGAACCATCGGCGGCGGGGCCGCTTCCCGCCGCGTGGCCTGCCGGCACCCGGCGCCCCAGGCCAGCGTCATCCCAAGCATCCACAACGCCCAACGCCGCATCGCCACTCCCTCCCCTCATTGCGCCCCCGCCTCCGCGGGCGGGCGGCGCCGATATCAGTCCGCGCGTGCGGCCACCCCTCCAGGGCCGGCCCGGCGGGTTCAGGCCGCTCCACGTTCGATCCCCTACCCCGCTCGCTCGCCACCATAACCTGCCGCCCGCCAAACCACTCGTGCGGATCTCTCAAACACCCGCTTGACAGCCGCGCCCGCCGGTGTTATACTGGGGGGCGAATAGCAAACGCCTGTGTGCCATACTCTCGTCAGCAAAGGAGGCCCAGCGTGTGTACTGATGGCAGTTCGCGGCGGAAGCGGGCGCCGTTCCCGGTTGGCGGGAGGCGCGACGAGTTGTCCGGCAGGGGCGGGGGTGGTGGCCGGCCGCGTCCGCCGGCACCGTGCGGGCGGCAAGCGGGGGCGGCGCCTTCCTCGTGCCTGCGTCCGGGCACCCCGGAGGCGGAGGCGGCAGCCGACGCGCTGCTGATGCCGGCCAAGGCGTGCAGCCTGCGCCTGGCGCGCGCGCTGTGTCAAGCGGCAGAGGCGGCTCCCGCGGAGGTGGCGGCCGGCCTGCGGGGCGCGGCGGAAGCCCTCCGGCTCTCCTGTGCCTACACCACCGAGACGGCGCTGAGGCGGCGGCACTACCGGATGCTCCCGCTCAGTCCGGTCAGCGGGCGGATCCCCGGGGAGCAGGCCGCGCCCCACGCCTCGCCCCTCTCCTGGTTGAGCCAGCGGCTACCGCACGACCTGGAGGCGTTGGCCCGTGACCTGGGGATGACCCAACGCCAGGCGCAAGTGTGGATCGCCTACGCGCGTGGCGATACACTGGCGGAGATCGCGCGCTCGCTGGGCATCAGCGTGGCCGTGGCGCACCGTCACCTGGCGCGGGCCCAGGAGCGCGCCAGGCAGTCGTGGCTGGCGGCCTACGCCGAGTCGCTACGCGCCTGAGCGCCGGGAAGAGGGAACCGCGCGGCACTGAAGTCGGATCGCGGGGGCAGCGCGGATGCCGCCGCCGGGCACGAGGCGGCAGGGATCCCCGCCGCCGCCGCAGAACTGCGCCGATAGCAACCATGCAAGAAGCTCAGACTCCAGCACCCAGCCAGAAGAAGGCCCGCCGCGGCATTGAGGATGCCGCACGTCACCTCCGCGCCGGTCAGGTGGAACGGGGAATGCGTACCCTTCTGCTGTGGCCCGACCGCGCCTGCGCCGACACCCCGGGGACGTCGTTCGGCGGCCTGTGGTCGGAGCTGCATCGCCAGCACGCCACCGACCCGCTCGATGAGAGCATCCTGCGCTTCACCGAGGGCCTTGCCGCTTACCGCGCCGGGCAGTCGGACCACGCCGTGGAGGCCTTCCAGCGCTGCCTGGAGGTGGTCGAGCGGACGCCACTGCTCGATGCGCGCTGGGGGATCAGTTGCTCGGCGCACTGGTCGCTGGCACTGGCGCTGCGGCGAACCGGCGACTTGAGCCACGCGGTGAAGGCAGCGCGCCAGGCTGCGCGGGAAGCCCAGGTGCGCGATGCCTGCTGGCTGGAGGGGGCCGCCCGCCTGGCACTGGGGCGGGTGCTGCGCTATATGCCGGGCGAGCGCGAGCGTGCCCGGGCCAACTTCGATGAGGCGCACCGCCTGCTGGGCGCCGCCCAGCCTCCAGACCCACTCGGCATCGCTTACGTCCGTTCCCACCAGGCGCGGCTGGCCCTCGATGCCGGCAACGCCTTCCTGGCCCTCAGTCTCCTGCGGGATGCGCGCACCGGCTTCGGCCGCTGCCGCCACCACCGCGCCCTCGCCCACAGCCAGATCGACCAGGGTTGGGCCCACCTGCAGCTCCGGGCGGTTGCCGTGGCGCGCGAGGCCGGCAAGGAGGCGCTGGAGCGCCTCCGCGGCATGGGCGACGAGCGAGGCGTGCTGCGCGCCTGGCAGCTTTTGGCCCAGGCGGATCTCGACGAAGGCCGCGCCGATGAGGCGGTCCGGCGCTTCGGCGAGGTAGCTGAGGGCGCCGCCAAGCTCCACGACGGGACCATGCACGCCGAGGCAGTGGTCGGCGCGGCATGGGCGCTCCTCGCCGCCGACAACACCCGGGCCGCCGCGCGGGCGCTGCGCCAGGCGGAGGAACTGCTGCAGGCAGTGCCCCCCTGGATCGCCTCGATCCACTGGCAGGCGCTCTCCATCGCCCTCGACGTGCGCCGGCGCCACTTCACGGATCTGCCCCGGCGGATCCGCCGGCTGCGCCTGGCTCTACAGCAGCGGCAGATGCCCCGCGTCACCGCCGAGTGCCTGGCGCTGTGCGGGTTCGAGCTGGCGCGCCAGGGCCAGCTCCGCGAGGCGGCCCCCGTCCTCCGCGACGCCCTCAGCGCCGCCGCCAAGCCGGATGCCGTCGCCTGGACCGAGCGTTTCCTGTCCACCGTTTCCTCGGTGGATGTGCGCCAGTGGATCACCTCCCTGGCAACCGAGATGCACGAGCACGCCCACCTGGCCGAGGAGTATCAGGCGCTGCGCACCTGCGCCGTGGCCGGCTTGCACGACGCCAAGAACCTGGCCACCTCGGCCTACACCGAACTGGAGATCCTCGCGCTGGGCGGCGATTCCGTGCCGCCCCCGGTGCTCGCCGCCAAGGAGACCGCGTTCCGCGCCGCGCGCCTGGCCGCGGATGTGGAACAGCAGATCATCGAGGGGAAGACGCAGCTCATCCTGGACCGCCAGCCGCTCGATCTACGCACCTTCCTCGTCCAACAGCAGGAGACCATCACCCGGTCTGCCGTGTTGGGCCGGTGCGCGCTGCAGGTGCCGGATGACCTGCCGCTGGTCCAGGTGGACGAGCGTTACCTGACGCGCGTCTTCGGGAACCTGAAGAGCAACGCCGAGAAGTACGCGCCCGGTGCCGACATCAGCCTGAGTGCCCGGCTGCAGGCGATCGGCAGGGGCCGGGGAGTGCTCGTCTGCTTCGCGGACAACGGCCCGGGCATCGACCCGGAGGATGCGGAGATCCTGTTCAACGCCTTCAAGAACCCCAACGACTACCGGCAGCCGCAGGCGAACCGCGGCACCGGCTTCGGGCTGCACTACTGCAAGCTGGTCGTGGAGGCACACGGGGGCCGCATCTGGGTAGACCCCCGCCCAGGCCAGGGCGCCGCGTTTTACTTCACCCTGCCCGTGGCAACCTAGATTCGGATAGCCCCCCCGGCCCCCCAAGTTTGGGGGGGAGAGAGAGCGGTAGCCCCCCCGGCCCCCCGAAATCGGGGGGGTGGGGGGGCCAAACCCAGGGCACTCACTCCTCGAGTTCAAAGCGGATGCGGCAGCGCACCGTCGAGGCGACCGGCTCCTCGCCCCGCCGCGCCGGCTCCCACCGCCACTTGCGCACCGCCTTGAGGGCCGCGTTGTCCAGCACGCGGCTGCCGGACGATTGCGCCACTTCCACGTCGCCACAGCTTCCGTCGGCGCGGACCATGGCGCGCACCACCACCACGCCCACGCGGTCACCCGCCACCGCCGCGGGGGGGTATTCCGGCTTCACGGTGTGCACCAGGCGAGCCGGAGTGAACCGTGGCTCCTCGCGCTTCTCCTCCTTGGGGGGAG
>JAAZEB010000185.1 GCA_012512505.1 Armatimonadota bacterium
GCTTGGCCCGGCACCGCCCTCCGTTGGAAGGTTCCTCTAAGCGGCGCGTGATTCCTACCCCGATGGGTCGGATCGCCGGCGTCCCACCGGCCGCCGTAGGAGGCATCCCCCGCCACAGGAGGCGTTTACGACGCCGAAGGGCCGATAAGAGCCTCAGCCGTGGCGACGTGGCCGCCCGGCAGAGGCCCGATGGCTCGGGCACTCCGGCCATCTCCTGGAGGAGGAACATCCTACGGGGGCCGGCGGGACGCCGGCGATCCGACCGCGTACTTGGCGTAGGAGGCATCTCCAGAAGGGGCCAACATGCCCGCGCCCCAAAGGCGTTGGGCCGCAGGGGGATCAACGCAGGAGCAGCGCCATGCACTTGGTGGCGCCGCCGGCCTTGAGGAACTCGCTCACGTCCACCGGGTGGGGCGTGAAGCCGTGCGCGCGCAACTCCGCCTCGAAGCGGGGGCAGCCGGCGTTCAGGATGACGTGCTGCCCCAGCACCACGGCGTTGCAGGCGAAGCAGAGCGCCTCCTCCTCCGTGACGCGGATGCGCTGGGGGAAGTGCGCCTCAATCACGCGGCAGGCATACTCATCGAACGCCGGTGGGTAGAACGCCACGAGCTGTTCCGTGAGCGGGCTGAAACAGGTGTCTAGGTGGTAGAAGCGCGGGTCGCACAGGTGCAGCGAGAGCGCCCGCAGCCCAAACACCTCCGCCACCGCCTGGTGCGAGCGAACATCGGAGCGGAAGTGGTAGCCGGCGAAGAGATTGTCGCCCACCGGGAAGGCGTCTCCCTCACCCTCGAAGTAGAGGTCCGACGGCAGATCGATGATCTGGTAGCCCTGCTCGGCGAACCACTGGCGGAAGTGGGGCTCTTCCTTCTGGCGCTGGGCAAAGCGGAAGCGACTGGGCACGAAGGTGGTGCCAATCGCCAGCCCGGCGTTGGCGGTGAAGACCAGGTCCGGCAGGCCGGGGTGCGGCGGCATCGACAGCACTTGGGCGCCTGCCGCGTCGGTTAACGTCTCGACGAACGCCTGCCACTGCGCCTGGGCACGCTTCAGGTCTGCCGGCTGCTCGCGGTGCATCCAGGGGTTGATCTCATACTCCACCCCGTAGTAGCTCGGGGAGCACACCAGCACGCGGCGGCCGGCGTCGGCGGGCATCAGTCACCCCCCTCCGCTTGCAAGTGGGTCAGCAGTTCCTCGAAGAAGAGGCCCACGTCGGTCACCAGCCCCACGGTTTGGAAGCTGCCCCGGTCGGCCATCTTGGTGATCACCGAGGGATTGATATCGACGGCGACGATGCGGGTGGTGCTCGGTAGCAGGTTGCCGGTGGCAATCGAGTGCAGCGCCGTGCCGGCCATCAGCGCGATCCCCAGGCCCTCGGTCAGCGCCATCATCCGCTGCTGCGCCTCGACCACGTCGGTGATCACGTCGGGCAGCGGGCCGTCATCGCGGATCGAGCCGGCCAGCACGAACTCGACGCCGTGACGCACGCAAGCGTGCATGATCCCACTTTGCAGCACGCCCGCCTCCACCGCCTCCCGGATGCCGCCCGCCTCCCGGATCCGGTTGATGGCGCGCATGTGGTTCTCGTGCCCCTCCTCCGCCGCCAGTGCCCGCTCCAGGTTCACGCCGAGGGAGGTACCGTAGAGGGCATTCTCGATGTCATGCACTGCCAGGGCGTTGCCGGCAAAAAGCCGGTCGACGTAGCCGGCCTCGATGGTCGCCACGACGGCGGGCACGGCCCCGGTGTGGACCAGCGCCGGGCCGCCCACCAGGAGGATCTTCTGCCCGGCCTCGCGGACCCGCCGCATCTCGTCGGCAACCTCGCGGATGATCGCCCGCTTCGGCTTCTCCGAGGAGACCTCGCTGGACATGAACTCGAAGACGCTGCGCTCGCGCCCGCGCGCCGGTGGGTTGACGTGGATGCCTTGCTGCCCGACCACTATCCAATCGCCCGCCCGCACCTGGGCGAACTTGACCGGCTCGGCCCGCCGCGCCTCCCGGTCCACGCGGATGCCGCAGTCCATGCGCGAGGGTTGCAGCGGCACCCACTGATCATCGAGGTGAACCTCGGTGGGGTAGCTGGTGGTCACGTAGAACCCCTCCGGGAAGACGCCATCGCGTGGCGCCTGGGCGAGCTGGACCGGGCCTTCCCCCGCTACCTCGGCGCCGTGGTCGCGCGAGGCGGCCAGGATCTCGTCCAGGTGCTCCTCATCGGGGGCGATCACCCGGATCCGGGCGCAGCTAGGGTCGGTCCGCCGCTGACCGATGCCGACATCCAGCACCTCGAACGTGCCCTCGTGGTTCAGGATCTCATCCAGGATGCGCGGCAGGATCAGCGAGTCGATGATGTGCCCGCGCACCTCAATGACCTTGCTCGGCATGGTTGATGCTCCTCCTCAGGAGGGATACCCAGCGGTAGCCCAGTCCTAAACAGGAGCCTGCCTCGCGAGGCAGCAGGGGGGCGTTGAGGGGCCTGGCGGCAGGCGATGCCCCGCGCCGGAACCGTTTACGCACTGGTTACACCGGCGTAATCGGGGCGTAACTTGCTCCTGGTAAAGTGACGACAGAGCGGACCCGGCTCAGGGAAGGAGAGACGCCTTGCTGAGAGTGTTCCACGGTGGCCGCCTGGTTGCGGCCCTGCTGCTGCTGGCCGCGGCCGGCGCGCAAGCCACTCCAACGACGAACATCTGGAACCCGAGCACCGACGTGCAGGCGCCTGGCGTGCTGCACCTGGGGATCGACAACTACTTCTCGCTCTTCCAGAACGCGACCAACCAGGTGGCGTTCCCAACCGATATCGGTCTCACCTACGGGTTGGGTGGTGGCTTCGAGGTCGGCATTGACCTGCTCGAGCCCAGCGCCAACCCGTTCGTCTTCAACGCCAAGTGGGGCCTGCCGGAGCGCGGCGCCACGCCGGCGCTCGCCCTCGGCATCCAGGCGGTGGGTACCACCCGTGCCACCCAGGGAAACATCGCCTACGCTCTCGTGGCCAAGAGCTTCGGCAGCATCGGGCGGCTGACGCTCGGCGGCTACACCGGCCGCGAGAGCTTCCTGGGCGAAGACAACGCCGGCGTGATCGCCGCCTGGGACCGCAGCTTCGGCAAGCGGTGGTGGGCCAGCATCGACTACGCCAGCGGCAACAACGCCTACGGCGCCCTGGCGCTGGGCGCGGCCTACCGCTTCACGCCGCGGATCAGCCTCCTGTTCGGCTACGTCATCTTCAACGACAGCAGCATCAACCCCAACGATACATTCACCACACAGGTGGATATCGACCTGTAAGCGTGCCACAGAGGGAGGAGAGCACATGGTCAGGGTAGAGGCGATCATCCGGCACACCCGGTTAGAAGAGGTGAAAAACAGCCTGGATGCCCTGGGCATCCAGGGAATGACGGTGACCGCGGTGCGCGGCGCCGGGCGACAGCGGGGGCAAACGCACCGCTACCGTGGCTCGGAGTACACGCTGACGCTGGTGGACAAGGTGAAGGTGGAGGCGGTGGTGCCGGACGAGCTGGCGGACGGGGTGGCGGAGGCGGTCCAGCGGGCGGCGTTTACCGGGGAGATCGGCGATGGCAAGATCTTCCTGCTGCCGGTGATGGATGCCATCCGCGTGCGCACCGGCGAGCGCGGCAACGGCGCCCTGAGCTGAACCGCTGCGGCGGCCCCTTCGCCTGGGAAGGAAGTGGGGCTGACGGCCGGGGGCTGGGGGGGAGGCTTGGCCCCTGGCCCGGCCGCCAGCCCGGCAGAGTCAGCGCGGCGCCGACGGCGCCAGGTACTGAAGCTGCACCGAGAGGCGCAGCCGCAGGTCCGCCAGCGTGCCATCCGGCTGCACCAGGGTCGCGGTGACGTCGATGTTGCCGGTGGCGTGGAGCAGCCTGCCGGCCGCCACGTCAAACCGGAGGGTGAGGTCGCCCGCGTGCCGGCCGGTCAGGGCAGAGGGGGAGCCGGCTGCCTCGCTGGCGCGGAGGTGGAGCGGGAGCGCGAACGCCTGCTTCAGGTGCGCCACCGCGCGCTCCGGCGCTCCTTCGAGGGCGGCCAGGGTAGTCCGATGCCACGTTCCCGGGTCGGTCGGCGCCGCGGCCGGCCAGGAGGCGGCGGCCGCCACCGGGTGCTCCGGGAAGGCAAGCCACGGTAACGAGGCCGCTAGCGCCGCCGAACCCAGCGCCCACGGGGCCGGCTGATTGGCGACGGCCGGCAGCGGCCGCCACTCGCGCAGCGCGCCCATCGGCGTCACCACTGCCTCGCTGTGCAGCGCCCGGGTGTCGTTGATCCGCGTGCCGTTCACTTCCAGGCGTCGGGGCAGGTAGGCCAACGAGAGCTCCGCGGTGCCATCTTGCCGCACGCGCTTCACCTGCCGCCGTACCTCCAGTTCCTGCGCCAGCCGGAGCGGCAGCGCCAGCCGGGTGTCCTGGGGCGCCAGCGTTCCTTTGCCGGCGAGGGTGAGGCGGTAGCACTCCGTTTCGCCCTCGCGGAACTGGTGGCGGAGGAGAACGGTGCGCGGCGCGTCTCCCGCCTCGGCCGCCCGGAGGACGCCGCTCCCGAGCGCCAGGCAAGCGAGGGCGAGCACCCCGCGGAGGGGGGTGCGCCAGGGGCGGGCGGAATGGTGTGGGGCGGGGCTCATTCAGCAATACTCCGGGCCACAAGCGGCCCGTCACCCACTTCGCCCCGCCCGCCCGGGATCCTCTCGCGGGCGCACGCCACGGGGCTGTGGCCCCGCGCCACCCGCCGGAGCGTGGCAAATGACCTACTCAGTCACGCAAGGTTGTAGGCAGGGTGGAACCCAAGGGCGGCGCGTGCCCGCTCGATTGGCGTCGGCTTATTCGGATGGTCGCCGCAGATGTGGTAGACAGGCACAACGGCGGGGGGCGGGTCGTTCTCCAGCGCCAGCCGGAAGGAGAGCGCCACGTCTGCTACATGGGTGCTCGAGCCAGAGCGGGACGCCACCACCTGCTCCCAGTGGTCAGGCAGCGTTACCCCGGTGAGGCGGAGGATGGTGCAGCGCAGCCCGTTGCGCCCGAACATGCGGCACGCCTCTTCGCCAAGGTACTTGGTGAGGCCGTAGATCTCGCCCGGCAGCGGCGGCACCTCCTCCGACATCATGCCCCGGGTTGCCCACTCCTGCCACTGCGCGCCGGAGTAGACAGAGAGAGTGCTGGCGTAAACGAAGCGCGATACCCCCAGGGCCTGCGCCGCCTCCAGCAGTTGGTAGGTGCCCTGCGCGTTGATGGCGTAGCTGCCGGCAACGTCCCGTGTCTGGCCGCAGAAGGCCAGGTGGATCACCCCCTCCATGCCCGCCAGGGCACGCGCGCGCGTCTCCGCGTCCAACAGATCGCCCACCAGCACCTCGTCTGCCGCGCACGGTACCAAATCGAGGCCGCGAACATAGTGGCGGCCGGCCAACTCCCGGCACACCGCGGTGCCGACCCGCCCTGCTGCTCCAGTGACCAGTACTTTCATGCTTCCCTCCACCTCGCGGAAGCTGCCGGTCCCGTTCCTTAGGGGCGCCAGGGGGGTGCGCGCGCCGGCAGTGCCGACAGCCGGCCCCAGGGCGCCGCCTGGCAGGTTGCGGCCGGCCGGCAGCCGCCAGGGCGGTTTGCCGGCGCTGGCCTCTACTCACCATACGACGACGGATCGCCCGGCGGAGTTCCCGGGTGGGCGGGCGAGATCGGCGCCAAACCGCGGGTGCGGCTGCCGCTGCAAGCGGCATGCCGGTTTGCGCCGGCTGAGGGCAGGTGAGGGGTGCCGCCGCGGCGAATCGATCAGTGGCGGCAACGCCGGAGAGAGGGATCGAATGGGAGCGCACGCGCCCTACCTGTCGGTAGTGGTACCGGTCTACAACGAGGAGGAGAACGTCGCCCGGCTGCACGAGCGGATCGCCGCGGCCCTCGACGCGGCGGAGCTGGACTACGAAGTGATTTACGTGGACGATGGCAGCCGCGACCGCTCCTTTATCCTGCTGCGGGAGATCGCCGCGCGCCACCCGCGAGTGCGGGCGGTTCGCTTCCGCCGCAACTACGGGCAAACGGCGGCGATGGCGGCGGGAATCGACGCCGCCCGCGGCGAGGTGATCGTGGCGCTCGATGCCGATCTGCAGAACGACCCGGCGGACATCCCACGCCTGCTGGCCCGGCTGAACGAGGGCTACGATGTCGTCAGCGGCTGGCGCGCCCGGCGCAAGGACAAGGCGCTCACTCGCCGCCTGCCCTCAATGCTGGCTAACGCGCTGATCTCCTGGGCTACCGGCGTGCGCCTTCACGACTACGGCTGCACCCTCAAGGCGTATCGGGCCTCGATCCTGAAAGACGTGCGCCTCTACGGCGAAATGCACCGCTTCATCCCGGCCTACGCGGCGCTGGAGGGCGCGCGAGTGACGGAGATGCCGGTCGCGCACCACCCGCGCACGGCCGGCCAGAGCAAGTATGGCCTCTCGCGCACCTTTCGCGTCTTCCTCGACCTGATGGTGGTGCGCTTCCTTGGCGGCTACGGCACCAAGCCGATCCATCTGTTTGGCGGGCTGGGTATCTCGCTGTGCGGCGCGGGCGTGGTGGCCGGCCTGGTGACGCTTTACCAGAAGTTCGGCTTCGGCATCAAGGCGCACCGCAACCCGCTGCTGATGCTGGCGGTGTTCCTCTTCATCCTCGGGGTACAGTCGATCATGCTCGGCTTGCTGGCGGAGTTGGGGATCCGCATCTACCACGAGGCGCAGGGGAAGCCAACCTATCGGGTGGCGGAGATGGTGAACTTCGAGGCAACGCCGGAGCGCGTGCGGTAGGTAGGGGAGGGGAGCACCGCGTTGGCCGCGCCCGCCAGCGACGGGCGCGGCCTGTGAATGCCTTAGGGCACGACTTCCACTTGCAGCGTCTTGACCAACGGGGCCTTCTTGCTGCTGTCGGCCGGCTTGACGGTGCAGGTAACCGTATACCGCTTCGGCGCGTCCACGGCCGAGAAGGCATGCTCGATTCGCTCGCCCACCGCCTCTTCCTGAACGCCGTCGCTGGCGTCCCAGTCCCAGGTCACCTTCAGCGGGGTAACGCCCGCCTGCCCGGTGGCGCTGAAGACGACGCGCTCCTGCGCGGCGCGGATCCCGTTCTGCCGGCTGGCGGTGACGTTGGCGCGGATCGCGGTGTCGTCGTTGAGGGCCACGATCCGGGTGATGTGCAGGGTATCCGGCGCGTTGGCGCCGATCACCAGGCGCTTCAGCAGGAACTGCTCGCCGGTGACCTCCTTCGCCAGATCATCGAGCGGGAGACCGACGGTGACCCACCCCTGTGGGCCGCTCTTGATCTCACCGACCGACATCGCTTCGAGGGTGCCTTGGGCGCCGACGAGCATCACGCGCAGCTTGCTGACGCTGGGGAGCTGCACGGTGGTGCCGGCACCGGGGCCGCCCATGCCGCCGGGCATCCCCCCCGGGCCAGGCATCCCACCCGGACCGGGCATTCCAGCCCCCATGCCGCCGGGGCCCATCATCCCACCCGGACGACCCATGCCGCCCGGGACGGTGACGCTGCCGGTGCCAAGCTTGAGCGTCACCGCGAGGTAAGCGTTTGGCTGGCGCAGCACCGGGCCGATGTCGCGCGGCTCGGCGAAGTCGATGCGGGCGCCCTGGTAGAAGTCACGCACCTTGACCCGCAGCGAGCCCCGGGTGTTCTGGCGCTCCTCGGTCGTATACTCCGCTGAGCCGGCGCCCCAACCGGCGAAGGTCGCCCCGACGGCGTTGGCCGGCTCGCCGTTGTAGAGGGTGACTTCCGCGGCGCGGGCGGGCACGAGCGGGCCGCCCAGGGCAATGGCGGCGGCCAGCAGGGCAGTCGGGATAGCAGAGAGTGAAGGTTTCATGGACGAACCCCTCCCGTCGCAGCATACCAGAACGGAACGGCCGGATAGCCGCGAGCTTCAATAGACAAGATACAGTTGGTGGCGCGCCCGGCGATTCCTGCATGCCCTCGCGAGACGCCGGCGCGTGGCGCCGGTACGGGGCGCCGTCAACGACGCCCCTGACCCTGGGGACAGGCACCTGAAGGGCGTTGGGCCGGTGTCTTGCGCCCGCAACGGTATCGCGGAGCCGGCTTCAGACGGCTCGTCTCTTGGACAGGGTAGTCCTCCTTTAGGGCTACCCGTTCATGGCTGCCCGTACGGCCACCCGCCCCTGGTGGGCCGTTGGGGCCCCGGGGTTTAGAACTTGCCGCCGGCCCAGTTGCTGATGTCGCGCACGGTGAGGAGCGCCACCGCCAGCAGGATGAGGACCATCCCCACCACCTGGAAGGAGATCTGCAGCGATGGCTGCAGCTTGCGGCCGCGCACCCACTCGATGGTCAGCAGCATCAGGTGGCCGCCGTCTACCACCAGCAGCGGCAGCAGGTTGATTACTCCCAGGTTAACGCTAATCGCCGCCAGGAAGGTGAAAAAGGTGATCGCCCCATCGCGGAAGGCGTAGCCGGCCAGGCGAGCGATGGCCACTGGACCTCCCACCTGTTTGCGGGCCTCGGCATCGTGGAACATCCGGCCGATGCCGCCCACCGTGTCGCGGGTCCACTTCCAGGTGGCTTCGGTACCGTAGGCGATTGCCGTGAGCACTCCCACCCGCCGGTAAGTCGGCTCGCCCACCGCCTGCAGTTCCACGCCGATCTGCCCGGTGCGGCCGTTGCTTGCCTTCGGCGTCACGCTCAAATCGACCATTCGGTCGTTGCGCTCCACGGTGATTACTAGCCGGCGGTTGGCGCTGGCACGCACCTGCGCCAGCAGTTGCTCCATGTCCACCCGGCGGCCATCGATGGCGACGATCCGGTCGCCGGAGCGGAAGCCGGCCTGCTCCGCCGGCTGGTGGCGCAGCACCCGCGTGATCCCCGCGTCCGGCCCGCGGTCAGGGATGCCAACGGTGACGCCCATGCCGACGAAGACCAGCGCCGCCAGCACAAAGTTCATGAACGGGCCGGCGAAGTAGACGAGCATGCGCTTCCATACCGGCTTGCTGTTGAAGCCGTCTGGGCCGGCATCCTCGCCGGGTTCCATGCCCGCCAGCTTCACGTAGCCGCCGATTGGCAAGGCGCAGACGTTATACTGGGTGCCATTCCGCTCGAACAAGGTAAAAAGCTTGGGTGGAAAGCCAAAGGCAAACTCGAGCACGCGAACGCCCACCGCCTTGGCTGCCAGGAAGTGCCCCAGCTCGTGCATGAAAACAGCCAGGCCAAGAACAATCAAGAAGGCAACCAACGTCTCACCAAAGGCCAGGTTCATTCAACCCCCTCTGCTTACAACAGTCACCATCCAACTCCAGTTTCCGCAATCCATTATATCATAGACCTGATAGCCCGGTTGGCTTCACTGCGGCGCTGCTTCCGGGCGTGGACAGGCGCCGGGCCTCGGCACGCGCCCATTGGTCCACGGCAAGGATCTGTTCCAGCCCCGGATCGGCGATCACCTGGTGCCGGCGCATCACCGCGGCGTTGATCGCGGCGATCTGGGGGAACCGGATCTGCCCCTGCAAGAACAGCTCCACCGCCGCCTCGTTCGCCGCGTTGAGGGCGCAGGGCATGCTTCCCCCCACGCCGGCCGCCTCATACGCCAGCGCCAAGCAGGGGAATCGCTCGGTATCAGGAGGCTCGAACGTCAGCGGCCCGGCCGCCACCAGGTCCAGCGGGCGCAGGTGGTTGGTGAGGCGCTCCGGGTAGAAGAACGCGTACTGGATCGGCAGCCGCATGTCGGGGAAGCCCATCTGGGCGATCGCCGAGCGGTCCACGTACTCCACCAGCGAGTGGATGATCGACTGGGGGTGGACCACGACCTCAATCGCCGACAGCTCCACTCCGAAGAGCCAGTGCGCCTCGATCACCTCCAGCCCCTTGTTCATCAAGGTGGCCGAGTCCACCGTGATCTTGCTGCCCATCTGCCAGGTGGGGTGCGCCAACGCCTCGGCGACGGTCACCTCGCGCAGGCGGGCCGCGGAGTACTCCCGGAACGGCCCACCGGAGGCGGTCAGCAGAATGCGGCGCACGGCGGCACGTTCCTCGCCGTGCAGACACTGGAAGATCGCCGAGTGCTCGCTGTCAACCGGCAGAATCTCCACCCCGGCGCGCGCGGCCTCGCGCATCACCAGGTGGCCGGCCGCCACCAGCACCTCCTTGGTGGCGAAGGCGACGCGCTTGCCCGCCCGAATCGCCGCCAGCGTGGCCTGCAGCGCCGCCGCCCCCGACACGCTCACCAACACCACGTCCGCTTCAGGCGTGGCGGCGAGCTCGGTCATCCCCTCGGGCCCGGCGAGCACCTCCGTGGGCAGCCCCTCGTCCGCCAGGCGCCGGCGCAGTTGGTCGGCGGCGGTGGGATCGATCAGGCAGCAGCGGCGCGGCCGGAAGCGGCGCACCTGCTGCAGCAAGCCCTCCACGTTGCGTTGGGCCACCAGGGCCACGACGGCGAGTCGGTCAGGGAATTCAGCGGCGACGGAGAGCGCCTGCGTGCCAATCGACCCGGTGGAGCCGAGGATTACCAGCCGTTTCATCGCCGGTCCCCGCTATACCACCGCGCCGAACTTGCGGTGGCGCTGCTGATAGCCAGCGATCGCCAGCAGCAGGTCGTGTTTGCCAAACTCTGGCCAGGGAACATCGGTGACCCACATCTCCGTGTAGGCGATCTGCCAGAGGAGGAAGTTGCTGATGCGCATCTCGCCTGCGGTGCGAATCAGGAGATCGGGGTCGGGCTGGGAACGCGTGTAGAGGGCGGCAGCGATGACCTGCTCGTCGATCTCCTCCGGGGCCAACGTGCCGGCCTGCACGCGGTGGGCCAGGTCGCGCACGGCATCGATGATCTCCGCGCGCCCACCGTAGTTGATTGCCAGGTTCAACTGCAGCTTGTCGTTACCGCGCGTCAGTTCCATATCGCGGCGCAGCTCGTCCTGCAGCGATTGCGGCAGCTCGTTCATTCGGCCGAGGACGCCCAGGCGCACCCCCGCCTCCCCGAGCGCGTCGATCTCACGGCGGATCACCTGCTCGATGAGGTGCATCAGCGCCGCCACCTCCTCGCGGGGGCGGCGCCAGTTCTCCACCGAGAAGGTGTAGAGCGTGAGCACCTCCACGCCCAGCAGCAGGCAGCACTCCACCACCTGGCGCACGCTGCCGGAACCCGCCTGGTGGCCTATCACGCGCGGCAGTCCTTGCTGGCTAGCCCAGCGCCCGTTGCCGTCCATGATAATGGCGATGTGGCGGGGCACGGCCCCCTGGCGGATCTGCGCCACGAGTTCCTCATGCGCATCCGCGCACCTAACCGGCGGGCTGGCGGTTTGGGTCATCGTCAGACTTCCAGCACTTCCTGCTCCTTGTGCTCCTGCACGCGGTCTATCTCGGCGATGTACTTGTCGGTGAGCTTCTGCACCCGCTCCTCCGACCGCTTCTCATCATCCTCGGAGATGTCGCCCGCTTTGCGGAGCTTCTTGAGCTCTTCGTTGGCTTCCCGGCGTGCGTTCCGGATCGCGATCTTCCCGTCTTCCGCTTTCCTGTGCACCAACTTCGTCAGCTCGCGGCGGCGCTCCTCGGTCAGTGCCGGGATCGCCAGGCGGATCACGTTGCCGTCATTGGAAGGGTTCAGGCCCAGGTCCGAGCGCATGATCGCGCGCTCGATCGCGCTGAGCACCGCCTTATCCCACGGCGAAACCATCAGCAGCCGGGGCTCCGGCACCGAGATGGTGGCCACCTGGTTGAGCGGCAGGTGGGTCCCATACGCGTCCACCGTGATCCGGTCGAGGAGTGCCGGGCTGGCGCGGCCGGTCCGAATGCTGTTGAACTCGCGGCGGGTAGCCTCGACCGCCTTCTTCATCCGCTCTTCGGCCTCTTCGAGAACCAGGTTCACCATTTCCATTTATGTGACTCCCTGGAGTGATCCGCGCTTGGCGTTTGCCGTCGCCAACGCTAGTCGATGAGCGTGCCGATCTCTTCGCCGCAAACGGCGCGGCGGATGTTGCCCGGCACGCCGATGTCGAAAACGATGATGGGCATGCGGTTCTCCATGCACAGCGAGAAGGCCGTCATGTCCATCACCCGGTAGTTACCCTGCAGTGCCTCCATGAAGGAGAGGTGGCGGAACCGCTTGGCGGTGGGGTCTCGGCGCGGATCACGGTCGTAGACGCCATCCACCCGGTTCTTCGCCATCAGCAGCACCTCGGCGCCGATCTCGTTGGCGCGCAGGGCGGCAGCGGTGTCGGTCGTAAAGTACGGGTTGCCGGTGCCGGAGGCGAAGATGACGATCCGCCCCTTCTCCAGGTGCCGCACCGCCCGGCGGCGGATGAACGGCTCCGCCACCTGCTGCATTTGGATCGCCGTCTGAACGCGCGTGTCGACGCCGATCTTCTCCAGCGCGTCCTGCAGGTACAGCGAGTTGATCACCGTGGCCAGCATTCCGGCATAGTCGGCGGTGGCCCGGTCCATGCCCATCTGCGCCGCCTCGGAGCCGCGGAAGATATTGCCGCCGCCGACGATCAGCGCGATCTGCACGCCGAGCGACCAGATCTCCTTGAGCTGCTCGGCGGTGCTGCGCACCAGTTCCGGGTTGATGCTGCCCCGGCCGTCACCGGCCAGGGCCTCACCACTGAGTTTTAGCAGGACGCGGTGCCACTGGGGCTGCTGGTTCATCTCACCGTTTCGTTTAAGAACCTATCCGAAAAGCACAGATACGGGCCGGAGTGCCCGAGCCATCGGGCATCAGCGGTCCGGATGCCGCATTGCCGCGGCACTCCGCCACTCTCCCGGGGGATTGCCGGAGTGCCCGAGCCATCGGGCATCTTCGGGCTGGGATGCCGCATTGCTGCGGCACTCCGTTACACTCCCGGGCAACGGGTCGGAGTGCCCGAGCCATCGGGCGTTCTGGCCACGTTGCCGCGGCACTCCGCCACTTTGCCGTCCGATCTCCCCGGATCGTCGTCGCGCCGCTGGCCATTCGCGCCTCGGGGCCGGCCGCTACGCCGGCCCGCGGGGACCGCCTACCCACGACCATGGGCGCAACTGGTGACCGCTAGTCGAGCTCCTCGCCGACGCGGTAGCGCACGTAGCGCCGCACCACGACCTTCTCGCCGAGGCGGGCCACCACGTCGTCGATCAAGTCTTGCACCTTGCGCGACTCGTCGCGGATATAAGGCTGCTCCAGCAGGCAGACCTCCTGGAACCACTTGCTGATGCGGCCTTCGACGATCTTATCGAGCGCCTGAGCAGGCTTGCCCTCGGCCTCCGCCTGGGCGCGGTGTACCCGCCGCTCGTGCTCCAACGCCTCTTCCGGCACATCCTCGCGGCTGATGTAAAGCGGCGAGCGCGCGCCGATCTGCATTGCCAGGTTGCGGGCCAGCTCCTGGAACTCGTCCGTCTTGCCGACGAAGTCGGTCTCGCAGTTCAGTTCGACAAGCACGGCCATCTTCTTGTCGTGGTGCAGGTAGACGCCGATCACTCCCTCGGCGGCCATCCGCTCGGCGCGCTTGGCGCCCTTCATGATGCCGCGCTCACGCAGCAGCGTGATCGCCTTCTCGACATCGCCGCCCGTCTCTTCCAGGGCGCGCTTGCAATCCATCATTCCGGCGCCAGTACGCTCGCGAAGACCACGCACCTCCGCCGCCGTCACTGCCATTGATCGTACCCTCCATCAACCAATAACGGATCTCACTACAGCCGATGCAAAAAAAGAGGGCCCGATGGCCCTGCCATACCCGCCGAGGCTATATGCCGCCCCAGGGCCGGCGTTCAAACGTGACGCCCGTGGGCCGGCCGGGGAAGCCGCCCGCAGCAGCTTCCCCGGCCACCGTTTCGCCTCACGCCTCCGGAATTACTCCGCCTCGTCGGCGAAGGCAACGTCCTCTTCCTCCGCCTGCTCCTGCGCCAGGGCGGCCTCAATCTCGTCGGCCGTGCCGACCGCCGCCCACTCGCGCTCGACGGGGTTCTCGTCCGCTTCGGCGGCTGCCTCCGCCGCCAGGTCAGCCTCTTCAGCCGCCTCCGGCTCGGCCTCCGCCTCCGGCTCGGCCACGAACTCCTCTTTGATCGGACGGCCTTCCAGCACCGCCTCCGCCATCTTCGAGGTGATCAGGCGGATGGCACGGATGGCATCGTCATTCCCCGGAATAACGTAATCTACCTCATCCGGGTCGCAGTTCGTGTCGACGATGGCGACGACGGGGATGCCGAGCTTGCGCGCTTCGCGCACCCCGATGTGCTCCTTGCGCAGGTCCACCACGAAGATGGCGCCGGGGAGCTTTGGCATCTCCTTGATGCCGCCGAGGATGCGCTCGAGCTTCTCCTTCTCCTCATTGAGGACCGCCTGCTCCTTCTTTGGCCGGCGCGCGATGTCGCCGCTCGCCTCCATGCGCTCCAGTTCGCGCAGACGCTGGATGCGGCGCTGGATGGTCGACCAGTTGGTGAGCATTCCACCGAGCCAGCGGTGGCTGACGTGGAACATCCGGCACTGGTTGGCGGCCTCTCGCACGGCGTCCTGCGCCTGCTTCTTGGTGCCGACGAACAAGACCACTTCGCCGTTAGCGGCCGCGTCGCGAACGAAAGCGTAGGCTTCCTCGAAGAGCTTTAGGGTCTGGTGAAGGTCGATGATGTAGATGCCGTTGCGCCCGCCGTAGATGTACCGCTTCATCTTCGGGTTCCAGCGGCGGGTCTGGTGGCCGAAGTGAACTCCGGCCTCCAACAGCTCCTTCATGGTGACGTGCTGCTGTGCCTGTGCCAAACTAACGGGATCTCCTTTCGGTTCAGCCTCCCTTCCCGTCTGCCCACAGGCCCAACAACGCGCCGCGGTGGCGACGCTGTCACCCGGCCCTTGGTCGGGGAAGGTGCGTTGTTCCGACTGAATGCCTATCTGAGAACCGCCGGAGTGCGGGGGCACTCCAGCCGGTTCTCCCGGCGGGTCGGATCTGCACCTAGTTTAGCATATCGCTAGACAGATTGCAAGAAGCAAGCGGCTGTCGAAAGCGCGGCGCCAGGGCGAGAGCATCTAAATGATTGCTACCCGACCAACACCTTGAGCCGGTAGTCGTCGTCCAGGCAGGCCTTCTTGCTGCGGGCCTTGATACCACGGGGGTTGCTGCGCTCTTGCTTCAGCAGGCTGACCGCCGTCCGCCGCAGCGTCGCC
>JAAZEB010000186.1 GCA_012512505.1 Armatimonadota bacterium
CCACGCGACCCGTGGCAGCAGCCTACAGCCCTGGAGAGCTGCGCCCGGCCGGGGCAGCCAGTTGGCTCTCCTGGCGCCGGCCTCGTGAGGGATGCGGCATGATCGGGTGAGTGAGCGAGATGAGGGTAGGGTAATGCCGGACAAGCCAGCACTGGTGGAGATCTTCGAGCCCCCGCTTTGCTGCCCCGGGGGAAACTGCAAGCCCGGGGTCGATTCGGGTGTGATCGACATCTTTGAGGCGCTCGGACGCCTGGCGGGAGAACATGGCGACCGAGTGGTGGTGCGCCGCCTGGTGGTGCCCCGGGATCTGCGCCGGGTCCGCGGCGATGCCGGCCTGCGCGAGCGTCTGGCACAGTGGCAGACGCAGGGTCTGCTGCCGGTCACCTGCGTGGATGGAGAGGTCGCGAAAACGCGGACCTACCCAACTTATGAGGAGCTGCTGGTGCTTACCGGCATCACGGCCGAGCCCGAGGATGCTCGGGGCGAACAGCGCCCGGGAAGGTAGCAATGGAGCAAACACGGTTTCGCGCGGTCTGCAGCTTGCCAAAGCCGGCGTGAGGGCGAACTGACGATTGACGTCGTCGGATGAGATTAACGCGCGGAGCGACCGCATACGGTCGTCGACTCATCACACTATTGGTTCCAGAGTCGGCCGCCGCGGATAGACACTCCAAGTAGTGCGGAGCCGAGGAATCATGAGCAACTTGCAAGTCTGTTCGCTGTTAGCAGGTTTGCTTGTCGCAGCTTGTGCGTTGTTAGCGACAATCACCGCGTACGCACAGCCTCGACCGGTCATACTCGACACGGACATTGGCAGCGACATCGATGACACTTGGGCGCTGGCGATGCTGCTGGGCACGCCGGAGCTTGACGTGAAGCTCATCGTGACCGACTACGGTAACACCCCCGAACGAACTCGGTTGGTAGCAAAAATTCTCGAGCGCCTCGGCCGCACCGACATCCCGATTGGCACGGGAATCAAGACAAACGATGAACCGCTGGCGCAGAGGCGCTGGGCGGGGGATTTTGATTTGGCGGCTTATCCAGGCAAAGTCTATGAGGATGGCGTTGCGGCGCTCATCGATACGATCCACGCTCATCCGGGCATCACGCTCATCTGCATCGGTCCGGTGCCCAACATCAAGGAGGCCCTTCGCCGAGACCCGGAGATTGCCCGCAAGGCTCACATCGTCTGTACGGGAGGCAGAATCTACCGAGGTTTTGAAAACGGTGGAATGCCACCGGGGGACTGGAACGTCCGAGCCGACGTGGTGTCGTGGCGAGCGATGGTGGCAGCGCCATGGTCCATCACCACCTCGCCGCTTGACGCCTCGGCCGAAATTGTCCTGCGCGGCGATCGATATGCCGCCATCGCCAGGTCGCAACATCCTCTGGCGCGCATTGTCATCGAGAACTACGAAAGCTGGGAGTATCGCAAGCAATACCCCGAGGATGCCAGCAGTGTGCTCTTCGACACGGCCGCCATCTACCTGGCCTATTCCGAAGAGTTTGCGCGCATCGAGCCACTTAAGTTAATCGTGGACGATGAAGGGCATACACGCATTTCCGAAGATGGAAAAGAAATACGCTGCCAACTGGGATGGAAGGATCGCGAGTCGTTCGACGACGTGATTGTCAGAAGTTTGACTTCATCGGGGCGAGTCGCGCCGTCGACAGAACTGATCCAGGAAGTGATGGCGGGTAAGCGCCAAGAGGCGCGGGCGTCGTGGTGGGGATTTGATCCGGAGGATTCGACGAAGTTTCTTCAGGCGGCGATCAACTCGAAGGTCAAGCGATTGATTATCGATCGGCAGGCTTCACCATGGATCACCCGGCCGCTAAGCGGTGTAAGCAACCAGGAAATCGTCCTCGAAGCGGGAACCGAACTAATCGCGTTGAAGGGGGCATTCCGCGGTAAGGGAGAGTGCCTGCTGTCTTTCCGTGAATGTGAAAACGTGGTGCTCCGGGGCGAACGAACCGAGGGTGGCCAGCCGGCGCGAATCCGCATGCACAAATCGGACTATCAATCGAGTGCCTACGAGAGGTCGGAATGGCGGCACGGCGTAGCCTTCTATGGCTGTCGCAAGGTGCTGGTCGAGGATCTCGTGCTCGAACAAACCGGAGGGGATGGGATCTACCTGGGCGCGGGTTCGAACCACCGGCCGAATAGGAATGTCACGATCCGGAGAGTGGACTGCAACGAGAACCATCGTCAAGGGATCAGTGTGATAAGCGCAGAAGATTTGCTGATCGAGGACTGTCGGCTTCGGAATACGCGTGGTACGGCCCCGGCGGCTGGGATCGATTTTGAGCCCAACGATCCGGAGGATCGCCTGGTCCGCTGCGTCTTGCGGCGCTGTGTTGCGGAGAACAACGCCGGAACTGGATTTCAGATCTGTCCACAGTTTTTGATGAGCCAATCCGAGCCGATTTCGATTCATCTTGATCAGTGCGTGTCTCGAAACAATCGTCAGCATGCCGTGCACCTGGTCAGCAACCCGAATGATCCGCCGGTGGGCCAACTGCGGATTACGGGACTGGTTGCGGAAAGTGATGGCATGGCGGGGCTGTCGGTGCAGTTCAATCCCTTCGACGCGGTGCGGATCGAGCTGGAGGATTCGGTGTTTCGCGGCTGCGCGCTGGGTGCGGAGCGTTTCTTTCCGCCGCTTTATGTGCAAGGTTTGGACTCGCCCGGCCGTCCAGCAGGCAATCTCCATATCAGGGATCTCATCGTGGAAGACAACGTAGACCGTTCGATCCTGAAGATCCGTGACCGGAGGGGCAACGGCGTCCAGGCCGTCACCGGCAACATCCGACTCGAGCGTAACGGCCAGAGCGAGATGATCGAGATCGATGAAGAGTGGCTGAAGGAAATGAGAGAGTAAAATGGAGAGAGAGGCCTGCCGGGGCAGCCACGACAGGAGAAAAGTGGTCACGGCAGACGCAGGGCCTGCTGCCGGTCACCTGCGTGGATGGAGAGGTCGCGAAAACGCGGACTTATCCGACTTATGAGGAGCTGCTGGTGCTTACCGGCATCGCGGCCGAGCCCGAGGATGCACGGGGCGAACAGCGCCCGAGGAGGTAGCAATGGAGCAAACACGGTTCCGCGCGGTGGTCGTTGCCGCGATCTTGTTGGCCGGGGGGGTGTGGGTCGCGGCGTCTCGGCCTGAACGCCAGCAAGCAGCGACGCCGGAGCGCGCCCCGGCACCGGCGGCCGTAGGTGACGTCGCTGACGAGGACGAGCCAATCAAGAGCGTGGCGGCGCCATGGGCCAACAAGGCCACGGATGCCACTCCCCTGGTCAAGCACATCAAGACGCACCCCTCGCCGGCCGGCAAGCAGATTCTGGCAGCCTTTGATGCCGACAAGGCAGTGGTGGTGGTGAGCATCCCGCCGAAACCCGACGATGGCTCAGCGCTCTCCGGCTGGCTCACGAAGTGCGGCGACTACTGCAAAGGCCTCGCCGAGATAGTGCGAGTGGACCCGAAAGACCCGGGGGAGGCAGAGCTATTGCGCTTCCTGGAGATGGACAAAGCGGATACCCCCTTCCTGGTCAGCATTGCCCTCTCGGGCGAGGTGCGTAAGCGGCTCAGTGGCGAGATCAGCTCGAAGCAGGTCGTTGAGCTGTTCGCCGAAGTGACCGGCTCCTGCAGTGTGGACTGTGAGGACGGCTGCTAGTGGAGTACATCCATAGTATCGCGGACTCCCTGGGGCCGGCGTCGCCGGTTGCCTACGGGCTGGTGCTTCTGGCTGGTCTCCTGATTGGCGTGACGCCGTGCAACCTGCCGCTCGTGCCACTGGTGATCGGCTCCGTGGCCGGTTACGGGGCGGAACGAAAGCGAGGGCTGCGGTTGGTCGGTGCCTTTGCCCTGGGAGCGGCCGCGGCCTACGGCGTCTTCGGGGCGGTCGCGGCCCTATGGGGCGCCGCGTTCCAGAGCGCGGTCGGCAACCGCTGGTACGTGGTTCTGGCCGTCCTGTGCGTCTTCAGTGGCCTGGTGATGACGGGCCTGGTACGCCTACCCCTGCCGCAGTCGTCCTCCGGCTTCTCCTCGCCCTGGAGCGGGGGCCTCGCGGCGGCGTTTGGGCTGGGTGCCGTGATGAGCCTCGCCAGTTCCGCCTGCTGTCTAGGACCTATCTTCGCCGTCCTGATGTACTCCTCCGCGAGCGGTCGGGTGTTCCACGGCGCGGTCACCCTCTTTGCCTTTGGCCTGGGCAAGTCGCTCCCGCTCCTCGCCGTGGGCGCGGGTGTGGCAACCCTGAGGGGCTTGGCTAAAGCCGCGACCTGGGCGCACTATGTCGAGGTGGCGAGTGGCGCGCTCCTCATTCTCGTCGGGTTCTACTACCTCCGCCTAGGCCAGTAAGCCCCGGGGCTCAAAGCACTGCTGGCCGAACCCCTTGGGTACTTCGCCGGAGCAGCCCTGCGATGGCTGCTCTCTTGACGTCGCCCAGCGTGAACTACGGCGACGGCGAGGTACACACTACGTCTTCGACCCGATGGGCAACCGCACCAGCAAGGTGGTGAACGGTGTCGTGGAAGGATATCCCTACGACAACACGAACAGCTCCGCACCCGGGGCGGGCAGAGCTACACCAACGACCCTTCGGCGGCCTCAGGGCAGGTGCTGGCTGGCAACACGTTGACCGGCGGCGGTCACACGATGTAGGTATCCTGACCGCTGCCACTCGGTGCGAGGCGTGGCGCTGTTTCTCGAACAAGCTGTGAGGTGGCTATGGATATGGGCAGCCTTGTGGTCAGCGCCGCTGTTGTGATCCTTTTGCTCCCAGTGCTCTGGCGCGGCACAAGGACTGCTACTTGGCTCTTGAGCTTTGCTGCGGCAGAGGTATTGCTTCTGCTGCTCATCCCCTATGCCGTATCTGAGCGGTGGCTGGCCGCGTGTGCTTTTTCGGTAACATTCGTGGGATCGAGCGCTCTGTTCAGCGAGGGCATGCGTCGGCGACGCTCCCTCTAGCCTGACCTATTCGCGACATCCAGTGGTGCGCGGTCGGTCGCGCCTTGTCAGGGCATCTGGCGCCCCCTTCGCTTATCTGCCGCGGGAGGTGCAACTCGTGACCAGCCTTTGCCGGCGGTAGCGCACCGCCGTGCGATGAGATCTTATCCCCCATCGAAATTGACCCCTACGGGCTTCCTGGGCAAGAGGGAAAAGAGCATCCGCCATCATCGGCTATCGTCGCCAGGTGAGGGCAATACTTCAGGCTAGCAGAAGGCTTCCTCCGGCAAGGCAATGCCGTTACGCCCGTGTACTGGACCGCCACCCCCTCCGGATGCGACAAAACCCCTTCGCCATTCGATTGTGAAGTGGGAGGTCACCCGATGCTGGCGCTCTCTGCCCGGATAGAGCCCGGGTGCCCCACCCAGAGGTGATTGCCGCCCCCCCCGAGATGGGGGGGCGGCGTCCGGTGATGCTGCGTGCGCTCCATCCGAGTATGCACCGAGAGGAAGTGAGCATGGTCGTTGTGGCGTGGGGGTTGACGGTGGCGGTGGGAGTGATGCTGATCCTGCCCCAACTGCCGCCGCTGCTGGACCGGCTGGCAAGTGCGTCCCTCCGATTGGCACGGTGGGCAGATCGAATGGCGGCCCGCGCCGAAGAGGCGCGTCGGCGGTTCGAGGAGTGACAGGTAGCGGCAGGGCAAGATGCTGAAGGGAGATCACGCATGAGGCACAGACCCCGAGGGCATGAAAGTAGCGGGCATCGTAAGGAGCCGCCCGATCCCATCCGGTACACGGCTGCTGAACTGGAGCAGCGGCTCCAGATCCTTCGCAACCCCGCGAACCGTGCCTGGATTGCCGAGGAGAACGTCCAACTCTACCGCCAGATGCTGGAGCGCACGGAGCGCGCCTGCCGTCGACACCTGGCGGGAGTGCCATGGTGGTTGGCCTCACTGCTGGAGATGGAGCGCCGCCCAGGGAGAGCCCTGCACGGCGCCGCCGAACCCTCGCCTCACGAGGCGGAGGACGGCGACGACGATGAGGACGACATCTTCCTCTGATCCCCCATCCGGGTAGAGACTTCATCACGCCGGAAGCCCTTGAGCTGCCAGGGCGGATCGGGATGACCTTCGCCCCCGCGAAGTGCGGTCCGGGCCTGCACGCCAACTGGGAGCTCGACCTCGACGCGGACCTGGGAGACGCACACCCTACGGACCAGGCGGCACACGCGCTGCCACCCATCGGGACGGAAGGGCACTTGGAGAGGAAAGGATACGTGGCGCGCCTGGAGGGATTCGAACCCCCGACACCTGGTTCCGAAGACCAGTTCTCTAATCCACTGAGCTACAGGCGCACAACAGCGGCGGGTGCCATCGTGGCACCACCTCATTGTA
>JAAZEB010000187.1 GCA_012512505.1 Armatimonadota bacterium
GCTGTAGGCTGCTGCCACGGGTCGCGTGGAGCGGTGTGTCCGTGTGCTACTAACGGATGCAGTATAACACACCGCCTAAGAGGAATCCACCCGGTAGCATTGATTTAACATTCCTTTTACATTCTCATTTCAACACTTCAGTGACTGTATTCAGCCACTGGATGCCCATTGGCACAAGAGTTCAATATGCATTGAACTGAAGCCGAGTCCTCGAGATCCTGTAAAGTGCATCCCAATAGGCCGTTGACTCTCAACGACCACTTCTGCGATGAATCGGGTGCTCCATTGGCGGGTGCTTCTCCCAGAAAAAGGGGCGCCACCCTCGCCGGAAGGTACCAGGAAGGCAATCTGACGCCAGCAGGTGAGCGAAGGGGGCCGCCTGATCCAACCGCTCAAGGTGTACGCCGATCCGGCCGATGGGATCCTTAGGGGCAGAGGATCGCCCCCTGGAAGGGATGCGCCTTGCTGCAAGATCGATTGGCGCAAGCAGATTTCTGGTGGTGCGTGCGCTGCTGGCGAGTCCATCCGCAGATCACGTGGCGCAGGCATGGCGGCCACTGTCCGGAGCGGTGCGGCTCTTCCGCCGCCCTCCCCTGGACGGTCGTCAAGGGCGACAGCCCCGAGGAACCAGAGCCGGGCTGGCTGCAGCCGGCCCCCGGCCTGACGGCACTGTCGCCCGATCCTCACCGCGCGCGACCCCCGGCTACTTGCCCACCCGGATCGTGACCGGCCGCTCCGCGAAGCGCCTTCCCTCGGTGGTCGCCTCCAGCAGCACCACCTGCTCGCCCGGCATCACGTCGTTCGCCACCGAGAGGGCAAACCGGCACGTCGCCACCCCGTAGTTGCCCAGCCGCACCCGGGCAGCGGGCGGGTCGGCGGTCACCCCCGCCGGCACCCGCGCCTGCACGGTAACATCCAGCCAGGTGTTGGTTGGGTTGCGCACCGTCACCGAGAACGCCGTCGTGCCGCCCGCGCTGGCGCTGGGCACGTCCGGAGTCACTGCCAGGCGCGGCTGAGGCGGGGGCGTGGCCCATCCGTCATCACCCGCCGGCTGCCACACCACGTCGCCCCGCAGGCAGACTGGGTTCGGCGAGAGGGGTACCAGCACCCGCCCGGCACGCGCCGCCAAACGCCGGGTGTTCCCCATCAGGTCGGTCACCTGGACGGCGTCGCCGCGGATTCGCAGCGGCGTGCCGGCCCGGCCCTGCTCCCGCCACAGCACGTAGAGCGGGCCCTGCCGGCCCCGGAAGGCAAAGCCGTAGCTGCCGGAAGGGGTAAGCCGCATCCTCCCCAGGCAACGAGCGCCCTCCAGCATGCGGGTCATCACCGTGTAGGCCGCGGCCGCCGGGCGGGGCGCCACGGAGGTCGGCCCCCACACCCGCTGCGGGTCGGTGTTGTAGAACATGCCGTAATCTTCGCGGCCGGGCTGATCCTTGGGGCTGTAGTCACACAGGTAGAAGAAGAGGAAGGCGCGCGCCTGCTCGTAGAGCGCCAGCGTGACGGCGCGGACCAGGTAGCGTGCCTGCGTCGCGTCGTCTACCGGGCCCTCCGGGCAAACGTTCCAGCCCTGCTCCGTGAGCCAGATCGGCTTCTCGCCGCCGTGCCGGCGCATTAGCAGCTTCAGTTGGCGCAGGTTCTCCACGAAGCCGGAGGCTTCCGGGCTGCGGTCCGCCGGCAAGTAGGCGTGGGTGGAGACACCGTCCAGCAGCGGCAGTACCTCACGAGCGAAAAGATCTTGCGCCAGCGAGAGCAGCGGCCCGACATCGACGTAGCCGAGCACCACCCCATCGGGATCCTCCTCCTTGGCGGCCCGGGCGGCGAGGCGATACGCCTTCGCGAGTTGGTCGGCAGTGCCCTTCCAGCCCCAGGGGTAGATCGGCTCCGGCCAGATCTCGTAGACGCGCGGGTGGGGCATCAACGCTCGCCACCGGCGGACTACCGTGCGCACGTAGCGCTCCCAGCCGCCCCAATCCTTTGGCGGGTAGCGCATGAAGCGATCGTCATCGGCGGGGGCATCGGTGGCCCAGCGCGGCGTTTGGTAGAGCACGCAGATCTGCGAGACGCCGTGTCGCAGTGGAGCCCGGGCCTCCTCCGGCGTCGGCTGCCACTGCCAGCGCCCTGGCTCCGGTTCCACGTTGTTCCAGCCCCAGTGCGCAAAGTAGGCCCACTTCGCACCCAGCGTCGGGTAGAACTCACAGCTTGCCCCGGCGTCCGGCGTTGTCGTCGCCGAGGTGCCCAGCAGCCCAAAAACCGATGCCGGCCGCGTCTGCTCGGCCGCCTTGGGCGCCGGCGGCACGATTGCCAGCGGCACCGTGGCGGCATCGGGGCTGTCCGGCGCGGCGCCGTCCTCATCCGCCGCCGACGCGAGCGCGGCCGTCACCCGGAAGTGGCCCAGTCGCCGTGGGTCAAAGGGCACGCGCACCTCCTGCTCATCCGGCACTGTCACCTCGCGCTGCCATACCACCCGGTCGGCAAAGTCGCGCGCGTGCAGGGAGACCATGCCGGGCGGCTCGGTCACCCGCAGGCGCAGTTCCACGGCCTCCCCACGGGTGAAGAAGTGACTGCGGGGGCGGTTGGTGGTGAGGAACACCGCCGGAAGGCGCTCCTCGCGGGTGTAGCGGCTCACCTCATCGAACCAAAGGGTGTTCTTCACCCCCGCGGGGGGCCCGATTTCGATGGCGACGGCCTGCACGGCCGTGAGGTCTGGCTTGGGGTCTCCCCCATCGGCCGGCGGCTGGAAGGCGCTGAACACCTCCCGCTTCACCGTCCACGCCGGCGGCAGGTGCATGCTGGAGAGGCTCTTGGCAAAGAGGCGGCCCCGGGCATCGCGGAACTGCAGCACGAACCAGTAGGTGGCCGGCTGGGCGGCGCGCACCGCCAGCGCCAGGCCCTCACTGCCAGACCAGTCCTGGGGTGGGTCTAACTTGCGCTCGAAGCGCGCCCAGGTATCGTGGCGGCCGGGCACCGTCTCGAAGTCCACCCGGGCGCAGCCGCCCCCGCGGTAAGGCTTCTCGCGGACCCGCCGCAGGGTGGCGCGGAACCCGCCTCCTGGCGCCGTGCTCCACGCCATCGCCGGGTCCTCAAAGCCTTCCACCACCGCCACCGTGCGGTGAACCACCTGCTTTTGGGGGGCCTCCGGCGCCGCGGTCGCCGCCGTCGCGACCAACGCCAGCAGCGCGCCAACCGCGCGCCACCATGCCGTTCTGACAGTTCGTGCGCTTTCCCGCATCGGCTCGGTCCTTCCCTTCGCCCCGACATAGTTGAACCGACTGTTCGACGCGCGGGTCTTATCTCCCGTCAGGCTGCAGGAGATGGAGAACCGGCGTGCGAAGGTCTCCGTTGGGGGAGGGAGCAGATGAACAAGCGAGAAGCCGTCCTCAGCGTTCTGGATCGTAGTCGGCCGCAGCGGTACGTGCCGGCGGCGTTCTTCACCCATTTCGACCCGGCGTGTCATTTTGGCCAGGCGGCGGTTGCCCAGCACCTGGAGTTCTTCCGCGCCACCGGGATGGACTTCGTCAAGATCCAGTACGAGCGCAAGTTTCCCGCCCTGGCAGAGATCTGCCGGCCGGCGGATTGGGCGCGCGTGCCCCGCTACGGCAAAGAGTTCTTCGCTCCGGTGCTGGAGGCGGTGGATGGCCTGGTGCAGGCGGCCGGGGGCGAGGCGCTGGTGGTGATGACCCTTTATTCCCCCTTCATGTGCGCCGGGCACACCGCCGGCCCGGAGCGGCTCGTCGCCCACCTGCAGGAAGAGCCGGAGGCGGTGCGGCCGGGCCTGGAGGCGATCACCGACAGCCTGATGGTGTTCGTGCAAGAGTGCATTCGCCTCGGGGTGGACGGCTTCTACCACTCCACCCAGGGCGGCGAGGCCGGCCGCTTTGCCGACCCGGCCCTCTTCACGGAGTACGTGAAGCCGTACGACCTGATCTTGATGCGGGAAGCCAACCGCCGCTGCCGGTTCAACATCCTTCACGTGTGCGATTACCACCTGGGCTACGAGGACCTGACGCCGTTTCTCGATTACCCGGGCCAGGTGGTTAACTGCAGCCCCCACGTGGGCAGCCGGACGCTGACGCCCGGCGAGATCGCCGCGCTGTTCAACCGCCCCTTCATGGGCGGCCTGGAGCGCAAGGGCGTGCTTGCCACCGGCTCGCCCGAGCAGGTTCGCGCGGCGGCGCGGCAGGTGCTGCAGAACGCGCCGGAGCAGTTCATCCTGGCCGCGGATTGCACCGTGCCCCCCGGTACGCCCTGGGAAAACCTCCGGGCCGCCATCGAGGAAGCCCACCAATACCGGCAGTAGGCCGAAACCGCGGCGAGCGCCGTCGCTCCGCCGACCGCAGTCGCCGGAACGCGCGCGTTGGCTGCCTTGACAGGGGGGATATCGTGTGCTACCATGGGTCCGTCGCGATGGCCGGCGGGGCGATGGCGCTGCCGGGCCCGCGGCGCCAGCACTCATTGTTGCCCGGGGAAGAGGAAAATCATGCGTGAACGTGTGGAGAAGGTGATCGAGAAGATCCGGCCGGCGCTTCAGGCGGATGGCGGCGACATCGAACTGGTAGAGGTCAAGGACAACGTCGTCACCGTGGAACTGGTCGGGGCGTGCAAGGGCTGCCCGATGTCGCAGATGACGCTGCGCATGGGCGTCGAGCGCGCCATTAAGGAGCAGGTGCCCGAGGTGGAGCGCGTGGAGGCGGTGGGGCTTCCCAGCAACTTCGGGCCGTTCCAGATGGGCTGGGACGACCTCGAGGAGGACGAGCCGGCGAAGGCCTAACTCCCCCAGCCGCGAACTGTACCTCTCGCGGCGCGGCCGGCCGTGGGCGCACTGGGATGCGCCGCCGCGGTCGCCGCGCCGGGTGAGGCGCGCGGCAACGCCGAGCCGATGGGCGGTGCCGTTGGCAGAGGCTGAATGCTCGCAAGATCGGCGTTGCGCGCGCGAGATCCCCCCCTCGCCGTGAAGGCTTCGTTCCTGCGCCCCACCGGTGCGAACTGGGGTGGCGTGACCGGTGGGACGCCTTGCCAGGAGCCGGCGGCCAACACCCGGATGGCTCACGCCATTCCCAGGGGAGCCGGGCGTGGGCGCGCCGGGAGTGGGTATGGCCGCAACGGAACAGGCACGGCCTCGGGTTGCCGACCCCGAGGCGTTCCTGCGCGCTCACCAGGTCCACACCGTGCGCATCCAATGGTGTGACCTGCACGGGGTTGAGCGCGGCAAGCGCGTGCAGACCGCCTTCTTCCTGGAGGCGGGGCCGCACGGCTTCCCCTTTAGCACCGCCAGCCTGGCGATGGATCTGCGTGGCCAGGTGCCGGGTGCCGGCGACCAGCCTGGTGCCTGGCCGAACCTGTATGCACGCCCGGACCTCGATACGCTCCACCTGGTGGCCTACGAGCCGCACACCGCCGCCGTCTTGTGCGACCTGGTCGATCCCGACGGCAGCCCGGTGCCGGAGTCGCCGCGGCAGGTGCTGCGCCAGGTGCTGGCCGCGGCCGAGGCACGCGGCTTCAACTGCTGGATCGGGCCGGAGCTGGAGTTCTACCTGTTCCGCGATGCCCAGGGTACCCTGCTGCCGCCCGGCCGGCTGGCCTACCGCCTCGGCAACGGCCGGGAAGAGCAAGAGCTTCTGGACGCGCTGCGCGCTGCCAGCGCCGCCGCCGGCATCGTCTGCGAGTCGATCCACGCGGAAGACGGCCCCGGTCAGTTCGAGCTGATCCTGCGACACGGCCGGGCGCTGGAGGCCGCCGACGCGCTGTTCCTGCTGCGCAGCGCCGTCAAGGAGATCGCCCGCCGCGCCGGGTTGGTGGCGACGTTCCTGCCCAAGCCCCTCCCGAACGAGAGCGGCAGCGGGCTGCACCTCCACCAGAGCCTCCACCACATCCCCTCCGGCGTGCCCGCCTTCACCTGCCGGCCGGGCACCCGGCGGGCGACCCCCACCCTGGAGCAGTACCTGGCCGGCCAGCTTGCCTTCACCCCCGAACTGGCCGCCCTCCTGCTGCCAACCATCAACGCCTACCGCCGCGTCGCTGCCCGCCGCCTCCGCGTGAACTGGGGGGTGGACGACCGCTCGGCCGCCTTCCGGATCCTGGCGCGCGACGATGGCCTCACCCTGGAGCACCGCGTTGCCGGCGCCGATGCCAACCCTTACCTATTGATCGCCGCGGCGTTGGCCACCGGCCTGGAGGGCATCGCTCGCGCCCTGCCCACGGTCGCGGTCCACCTCGATGCCCCCGGGGGCGGCAGGGCAACCGACGGCGCCCCGCTGCCGCGCAGCCTGCTAGACGCGGTGGAGGCGCTGGAGCACAGCGAAACCGCCCGGCGCTGGCTCGGCAGCCCGCTGGTCGAGCGCTTCGCCGCGCTAAAGCGTGACGAGGCGGAGCGCTACGCCCGCACCTGCACCGACTGGGAGCGGCGCGAGTACCTGGAGTATCTCTGAATGGCACTCCCCCACCCTCGGCCTCCGGCAGGCGCTGCCAGAGCAGGGGATCCGACGACCAAGCGGGAACGAGAGAGGGAGTGCGTCTTTATACTTCTAGGGAGAAGCAATGCCACACACGCTGACGATCGGGCACAGCCCGGATCCAGATGATGCCTTCATGTTCTACGCCCTCACCCAGGGGAAGATCGATACCGGGGAGTACCGCTTCGAGCACTGCATCGAGGATATCGAGCGCCTGAACCACCGCGCCCGGCGCGGCGAGCTGGAGATCACCGCCGTCTCGCTGCACGCCTACGCGCACCTTTCCGATACCTATGCCCTCCTCGCCTGCGGCTCCAGCACCGGCAAGGGCTACGGGCCGATCCTGGTCGCCCGCGAGGCGCTCTCCCCGGCGGAGCTGTCGCAGCGCGTGATTGCCGTGCCCGGCATCCTGACCACCGCCTTCCTCACCCTGCGCCTCTTCGCCGGCAACTTCAACTACGTGGTCGTCCCGTTTGACCAGATCCTGGAAGCGGTGTGCGAGCGCCGCGCCGATGCCGGCCTGGTGATCCACGAGGGGCAGCTCACCTTCGGGGACTACGGGCTGGTGAAGGCGGCCGACCTGGGGGCCTGGTGGCTGGAAGAGACCGGGCTGCCGCTGCCGCTGGGGGTGAACGTGGTGCGCCGGGACCTGGGCGAGGCCGCCATGGCGGATGTTGCTCGCCTGCTGCGGCAGAGCATTGAGTATGCCCTCTCGCACCGCGAGGAGTGTCTCGACTACTCGCTGCGCTACGGGCGGGGCCTCGATACCGGCCGTGCCGACCGCTTCGTGGGGATGTACGTCAACCACTACACCCGCGACTTTGGCGAGGAGGGGCGCGCTGCCGTCCGCGAACTGCTGGGCCGGGCCCATGCCGCCGGCGTCATTCCCCGCCTGCCCGCGCTCGACTTCGTGCAGGGATAGCCCTGCTACCCTTCCCGCCCTCGCGGCGGGAAGGGGCATCCCTCCCTCCCCCGAGTTGGCCGGGCGTTACCGCGAGGACCGCGCGGCGGCACTGGCGTGGCTGTGGTCGTCGCGGATCTCCGGGGCGTCGGGTGCCTCAGTGGGTGGTTCCACGCCGGGGGTGCGCTCTGACAGCAGCTCCGAGACGGTGACGAACTGGTAGCCCTGGCGCGTCAGCTCCTCCAGCAGCGGTTCCACGATCCCCGCCGTCTTGTTGCTCCCGTTGTGCAGCAGCACGATCGAGCCCGGCTTCACACTCTGCACAAGCTGGCGCAGAACGGTGGCCTCGTCGTACTTCTGCAGCCAGGAGTCAAACACGTCCCAGTAAACGGTGGTGAAGCCGTAGCGCGCGCAGATCTCGCCCACCTTCGCGTCGGCGTGCCCGCCGGGCGGCCGGAAAAGATCCACCGCCTTCCCGGTGATGCGCCGCAGCACCGAGCGGCAGCGCAGCAGCTCCATCTCCACTGTCCTGGCATCGACCGTCTCCAGGTTGGGATGAGAGTAGGAATGGTCGGCGATCTCGTGCCCCTTCTCCACGATCTCGCGCACGATGTCCGGGTAGGTCTCCGCCTGCATGCCGACCAGGAACATGGTGCAGCGGGCGTGGTGGCGCTCCAGCAGGTCGAGCAGCGGGGGCGTGTAGAGCGGGTGGGGACCATCGTCGAAGGTGATGGCGATCTTGCGGGCGGTCGTGGGCACGGAACTCACCACCCGCAGCCGGCCACGGTTGTGCGTCGCGTAGAGCGCCTGCAGCTCCTTGCGTGCCTGCGCGTAGTCGGGATCATGCCCCATGACGATCTCTAGCGCGGCCGCGGCGCCCTCGGCGTTCCCCGACCGGGCCAGCGAGAGGCCCAGCAGGTACTGGGAGGCCAGCACGTCCGGCTGCAGAATCATCGCTTGCGCCAGCGTCGTGTCGGCGCGGCGGTACTCCTCCTCCGGGTAGACCGGCGGGAAGCTTGCCCCCTCGTTGTGGATGAGGAGCACCTCCTCCGTCTCTCCCAGCGTGCGACCCGAGCGGTCTTGGGCGCGGATCACCACCTTGTGGTAGCCGTTGCGCACCCGGCGCGTGTCCCAGTCGTAGCGAAACGGCCGGGCGTTGGTGGTGTGGACGCACCGCCCGTCCACCAGGAACATGGCGAACTCGGCATCGGCGAAGCGGAACGCGTCGAGGTAGAGGCGCACCACGCCGGAGCGGGTGCGGACATTCTCGCCCAGCGACGGCGCCGACATCAGCGGCATGGGCATCGGCCGCGCGGTGTGCACCGTTGGCAGGATCGGCGCACGGTGGCGCAGCACCCGGTCGAAGAAGGTGGACGGCGGCAGGTGGCGCACCGCCTCGTGCAGCAAGTCCGCGGCGGCAGGGTACTTGCCCTCAGCGAAGGCGGCGGCGCCGGCAATGAGCGCCGCCACCGAGCGCCGGGGCGCCGACAGCGCGGCGCGATCCCCCAGGGCGGCGATCTCCTCCGCGGCGCCCGCCGCGTCGCCCGAGGCACAGCGAACGTAGGCCCGGGCGATCCGCAAATCCACCGAGGGCGACTCACCTTGGCCGCACAGCGCCTCGATCTGCGCCCGTGCTTCGTCCAGCCGGCCGGCGTTCAGCGCGGCCAGGGCGCTGGCCCACGACGCCGCGCGGGAGCGGTCGTTCAGCTTCCGCGCCAGCGAGAGCTCCGCGCGCGCGGCGGCCGACTGGCCGCTGGCGTCCAGCGCATACCCCAGGCCGGCCACCGCCAGCGGGTCGTTCATGTCCAGGTCGCGCGCCTCACGGAAGAGCTTGGCGGCCTCGGGGTAGTAGCCCTGCGACAGGAGCGCCGCCCCCTTCGTAACAGCACCCAGGTAAGCATCCGCCCGAACGGGCCGGTCGGCTGCCGCCAGCAGTAGGCTCAGGCAGAGCAAGCACAACAGGAAAAGTGGCTGCGCCCGCCGGCAGGCCGGTACGGGCGGCGGTTCAGTTCGATTCATCGGTCTCTGCTTGTGGCGAAGCGGTGGGGCTGGGGCTGGGCGTCGAAGCGTTGTCAACCAGGATCGGCATCTTCCGTTGCGCGAGGATGCCCCCCTGCGCGTCCATCGCCCGCAGTTCCACCTCGTGGCGGCCGTTGTCGTAGCGGCGCGTGTCCAACTCGTAGCGGTAAGGCGGAACGTTCAGGATCGCCACGATCCGCCCATCCACGTGGACGGTGACCACGCTGATGCGGCTCGGGTCCTGCACGTTCTTCAAAGTGGCGCTAAGTGAGACGACCCCGCGGACCAACTGCTCGCCCTGGGGGCTGGTGCTCGCCCCGGCCGGCTGCGCCACCTCCCGCGCCGGGTACTCTGCCAGATGGCGGGCAATGGCGGCCCGGTCGAAGCGGGGGAAGAGGATCCGCAGGTGCGTCAACCCAGAGGTGATCTTGCGCTCCACGCCCCGCCGTTTGAAGTACTGGGCGAGCGCCGGGGCGGTGAAGGCATCGCCGACGCGGCCCATCAGCTCCGGCATCGGCTCCCACGGCCCGTTGTCGATCTTCACCTCTACGGTGAACGAGTCGTCCGCCGAGCGCGGGTCCCAGAACAGGCCCAGGTAGCCGGAGAAGAGCGGCGGCTTCCCTTCCAGGGCGCCCTGCCCTTCCAGCGGCTCCACCACCATCACCTGGGGCGCGTCGTAGCGAATCGCCTTGGCGTGGACCGACGGCTCGATCTGGAACCCGCCCCGGCGCTCGGAGCCTTCCCCTTCCGGGAGCAGGGCGCCGGTCAGCGGCGCGGTGGAGATGGTGATCACTCCGCAGTGGTTGGTGTTGATGCGCCCCACTCCCGTTTGGGTGGTGGCGTCGTAACGGCCGATCCCGAGCACCGGCCGCGCGACCCGGGCAATCGGTTGCGGCTCGCCGCCGTCGAAGGTGGCGGTCACCATCCCGCCCTTCCAGTTCTCGAAGGAGATCTCCTTCGGCATGGTGGGCGGCAGCAGCACCAGGATGACGTAGGTATCTCCAGCGCGCGGGGTGTAATCCTCCGGGAACGGCAGCAGGCGGCCGGAGCGCTCCAGGCGCACCGGATTGCCCACGAGCGGCGCCAGGTTGCGGAAGATCGCCTCGCCGGTGCCGATGTCGGTGTAGATCCCAGACTCGGCGGGGCGATGGCCCCCGTAGCCCTTGGGCAGCTTCCAGAACTCGCGCGGCACCAGGCTCATCATCAGGCAGCCGCTGGCGCTCTGGGGCTCGCCGGGGCGGGCGTTGCGCACTTTCAGCCGCAGCCCGTGAACGGCGGTGGCGGCCACACTGCCGGGGGGCGCCCAGCGGCTGGCCCCGAACCCGGGCACCAGCTTGGTCGCCGGCCGCATCACTTTGCCCACTCGGCGGAAGGAGGCGCCGCCGTCGCCGCTCACCTCTACCGCCCCGCCGGCGGCGTTGCGCACGCGGATCCGGAACAACTCGGCGCCGGCATTGTTCTCCTGGCTCCAGGCGGGAGCCCTCAGGAGCAGTGCCAGCAGCAGCAGCGCCAGCGGGGAGCGGCGAATGCGCCTCCAGGCAGGAGCGGCGGTCGTTGTTTCTGCGGTGGCCGGGCGACGATTGCAAAGGAACATGGTCTGCTCTACCGTGATCGGGCCCTCGACGGCGCGCTGCCGCGAGCGATGGCCAAAGGCGCCACCGTTCGCCGCCGGTCGTGCCCAGGGAAAGCGGCCTCCCCCCGAAGCGTTGCGCGGCGAGCCCACGGAAGCGGTTCACGACGGTTCCTCGCCGCGCGTGGTCGCAAGTTCAGAGGCTCCGCGAGCAGCCCCACCGCCTGCCTAGCGGGCCGGGGCCAGGGCACGGATCGACTGTCGCACGCTGCGCACGGCAGGCAGCAGCTCTGGCACGTCGTGGGGCGCCGCCGCGGGGGTCGGGAACACCTCTTGTAGGACGTTCCAGAACTGGTACTGGTTCAGATAGACCGCGTCGAACAGCATCACGCCTTGCGAGTTGCGGCGCGCCGCCTCGATGGCCGCCTTGAGGCCTTGCGGATCATCCTTGTAGTGGACCATGAACAGGCCGGCGTAGACGAAGCTGGCGTCGTTCACCACCCGGCTAGAGTTCAGTGCCGCCACCTCCACCGTGCGCTCTATCGGCGCATCGTCGGCCACCGCCGCTTCCAGCGTGGTCCGCGGGTAGTAGCAGCCGGTGGTGATGTAATCCACGAGGTGGGCATACCCGGTCTGCCCGTAGGTCGCCGTCATCCAATCCGCGCTGCCGACGTAGTCGGGGCTGGCCCAGTTGACGCCCTCCTGGAAGTAGCGGTCGTACCACGAGCCGACGTAGACCCCAAGGCGGATCTCCGGCTTGACGGCACGGGCGGCGGCGATTGCCTCTTTCAGGAAGGAGGTGATCTGGCCGGCGCGCCACTCGATCCAGGCCTGGAACAGGGGGCCGCGCACCACGGGGCGCCCGGGGATCGGGTCGATCTTCAGGATGTCATCCGGCCAGCGTTCCACCTTCTTGCCGATTGCCTTCTCGAACTCGCCCCGGGTGTAGTCGCTGAAATCGGCGTTGATCCCGTTGAAGCGCATGCGGTCGAAGACCAACCCGTCCACGTCGTACTTGCCGGCAATCTCGCGGATGAGCGCCAGGGCGTGCTGGCGCACTTCGGGAAGGACCGGGTTGACGAAGATGGCGGTGCCCTCCAGTTCATCGGTGGTGATCGGCACGAACTTGTCCACAGCGGTGAACTGGATCCGCTCGCCCGGGCGCAGGTTACGCAGCATCCACTCGCCCATGGCGCCCCGGCCGTAGAGAAGCAGCCCATCCGACGGCGCCTCCACCGGCTGCCCGTCGCGCAGGAGGGCACAGTCGGTCACGCTCAGGATGCGCATGTCCTCCGACGGCCCGGCCAGGATCGCCAGCACCTGCACCTCTTCCGCATCGGTGCTCTTCGGCTTGCGCCACCCATAGCCGGGGGTAAAGGCGATCACCACCTCCCCGGGCAGGTCGGTGTTGGTGGCGTAGATCGGCAGGCGCTGCCCGTCGGCGGTGACCAACTCCCGACGCACCCGGTAGACAATCGTCTGCCACTCGGGGTGGTCAAAGGCCGGCCCGGTGCGCGTGAGCCGATGCCCGTCCGCGAACACATCAATGGAGGCGTGGACCTTCAGCCCGCGCGCGTGCGCCTCTTCCAAGAGCACCTGGAGGATGTCGTGGTCGGGGGGCACCCGGTGGCCCTTCCACTCCGTCAGGCGCGGGTTGAGCTGCGAAGCATAGAGGGCGTGCCCGCCAAACATCTTGGCGCCAAAGCAGATCGTGTTCAGACGCGCCTGCCGGATCCGCTCCGTCAGCCCGGCAATGCCAGCACGCGAGGAGAGGACGTCGACGTTGGCATAGCCATCCACCCAGACGAGGCGCCCTTCCAGGCCGGCCTCCCGGGTGATCGCGCGTGAGAGCAGCCGGTCTGGCTGCTGCGCGCCCGCCGGCGCCGCGCCGGCCGCCAACAGCAGCACGGTGATCAGACCGGCCAGCCCCGCCCCGGCGCCGCCGCCGGGCACCGCGCGCTTTGCGCCTTCCACTTTCCACTGACTCAAGAGCACTCCGTCACCTCCTGGGGGTGATCCCCTCGTTCGGACTCGTCAACGGGCCATCAAGGCATCCTACGCGACGCCTGGGGCTGCACCACCTTGCGCCCCTGCGAGTTGCGGTCTGCGGTGGTGCGCCTGGTGTCGGGGGCACCGCGGGCGCCATAGTTCGCGGACGCGTCCTTAGCCTCAACGGGGGCAAGCCAGCGCACCGGCCGCCCCAGCCGGTAGTGCCGGCGCAGGAACGCCAGCAGCTCCGGACGAGTGAGGCCATAGCGCGCGGCCAGCACCCGGTATGGTCCTTCTGAACTTACCAGTTCCTCGTGGAGGAACACCCTCCTCCCAGAGGCGAGGGCCTGGTTGATTGCCGCGCGCAGGGAGGCCAGGCCGTGTGCCTTGGTGGGGGCCCGCCCCAGCAGCGTGTTCACCGCGATCACCTCCCGCCCGGCGAAATAGGGCACGTACACTTCAGCGTCGGCGCCATCTCCCGCGCCGGCCAGGAGGATCACCGCGCCGGGGTCGCTGTGGGCCCCCACGGCAAGCGCCTTCAGCAGGCGACCGTTGTTGGCCGCGACGGCGTGCGGCGCGATTCCTACCACCACGTTGTTCACCGCGAGGATCGCCAGCGCGGCCACGGCGCCGGCCCAGCGACCCGGCCGCGCTGGGTGCCGGCGCGGCACGGCCGACAGGTGGAAGGCGGCCAGGAGCCACAGCGGCACCAGCACCGGCACCCAGAACACAAAGTAGCCCGGGTTCCACACGGTGAAGAAGGCGGCGTAGCTGCCAATCCAGACCAGCAGCACCGGGACCAGCCCGCGGCGCGCCCTCCGAGGTGCGCCCCACCCCGCCTCCTCGCCGGCGGCCGCCAGGCGGACCCAGAACGCGGCCGCGGTGCCCCGCCAGGCCAGCCAGCGCCACACCCCGAGGACCAGCAGCCCCAGCACCGTCGCGCTCTTCAGGATGGCCCCCAGCGGCACCCACCCCGACATGCCGAAGCCCGTCAGCCGTGGCTGGGCGATCACCGCGTGCAGAATGGCATTCACATCGTGGCCCAGGTTGCGCCAGAGGGCGAAGCTCCACCAGTGGCCCTGGTGCGCGTAGGTGGTGGCCCAGGCGAGCACCGCCATCGGCCCGCGCCCCGCGCCAGCCAGCGAGGCGGCGACCAGATAGACCAGCCCGGCGACCGCCGCCAGCGTTCCCAGGTAGGCAGCCACACCGCGCCGGCGCGGCTGCCCGGGCGACCGGCACACAGCCAGGAGGGCCGCCGGCAGCAGGAGCGCGTGGCTCTGGTGCAGCAGCGTCGCCAGCGCGTGCAGCGCGCCCAGCACGCCGGCGCGGGCCACGTAGGCGTGCGCGGTGCGCGTCTGGCGGGCATCTTGCAGCCGCGCCATCGCGCCGAGGGCGGCCACCAGCACCACTACCCCGGCGAGGTTGGCGCGGCCGTCGGTCGCGCAGGTCCAGTAGCCATACGAGAGGCCGAGGCCGGCCGCCGCCAGCAGACCAGCGTTCCGGTCGCGACAGAGGTGCCCGGCCACCGCGGCGAAGAGGAGGACGCCGCTGGCCCCAAGGAGCGCGTTCATCACCTGTAGCGCCGCCAGGGTGTTGATGTCGGGGTGAAAGAGACGGAAGAAGCGGTGCGCGAGGAGGCCGAGCCCATTGAAGAGGACGTGGTGCGGATGCAGCAGCCACCGCCACTCGCCGGTCTCCCCGAACTGCCGGATCTGCCCGGCGTAGGCCACCGCGTCAAAGGTGTAGTCGCGGGTGCTGGTTGCCAGGTAGAGGAGGCTAAACAGGACGAAGAGTGCCGCGTAGCCGGGGAGAAAGGGTGGGCAGCACCGCGCCCTGGAGCGCGCCCAGCCCCAGGCGCGACGCGCGGCGGTCCAGCGATCTCGGTCCGTGTGCCACCAGCGCCTGGCGGCGGCGGTCACCCTCCGCATCCAGCAGAGGTACGGGTCCGAAAGCCTCACCAGCGCCTACCCCAACCTCTTCCCAGGCCGTCCCGCGCGCGCGCGGCGCCCGCGCGGGACGCCTCCCCGCCGGGCTCCAGCAGTTCGTTCTTCCAAGCGGACCACGCCGGCTAATGCGGCCGTAGGAGGGTTCCCGGCCGAATCGCCGCGGCGCGCGGCAGCTCTCGCAACACCAGGCGCGCGGGATAAGCTGATCCCGACAGCGGCAGCGTCGTCACCCGCACGTTGCGCATCCCCCCGGGCGGCAGGGTGTAGACAGCCAGCACCAGCTCGTCGTGGGCGTTCAGCGCCCGCGTCTCCACCGTCTTTCCATCCACCACAAAGAGGCCCCGCGCCTTCCCGGAGGCCGCCTCGAACACCAGCCCCACCTTCCGCGCGTGCTCCGTCGGGTTGATCATCGTCAGGGAGATGTCGTAGGTGACGCCGTAGTCGCCAAACCCCTCCTCGCTCAGGCGCGAGGGCCCGCGCTGGTTGGCGCTCCCCAGGCGGATGAAGCTCCACTGCCCGCCCACCTCGTAGACCGCCGCCACCGGCTTCACCGCCGAGTTAAAGATGGTGGCCGAAAGTTGATCCGAACTCTCGGGGGGACGCACAAAGGGCGAGTGCGGATCATCCACCTTCACCTGGACGAGGCAGTCGGAATCGCCCGCCAACTGGCGCAGGCCGAAAAGGCCGCTGGCGACTTTGCCATGTGGCAAGAGGTGATGGGCGATGGTGACCAGGGAGCGTGGGGGCAGAACGGTGATGTAGCCGATGCCGGCCCGCTGGTGGCGCAGGAAGGAGCGGGCGGCGAAGTGGCCGGCCGACATCGGGTCGGTGAACGGCCGGGTGGTGCCCTCGATCACGTGCAGACGCACCGGCTGATCGCCCGGGTTCACCAGGTCCACGGTGAGGGCGAAGCGCCGGCCCATCGCGTTCTGGTGGTGGTAGAGCAGGCGAGCGGGCTGGCCAGCCGCGATCCGGCCCAGGAAGAGGGTGCCGTAGCCTTTGACGCGCTCCGGGTGGTTGCTGTAGAACAGCCGTGGGGCGCCAGCGGCGGGCAGGCGCTGGTTGCGCACCACCACCGGCACCTTGCCAGCCACCGGCAGGCAGCCGGGACCAGACAACCGCACCGGCACCGCGAGGCGCGTATAGTGGCCGGGGCGCAGGCTGCGCCGTGGCACCGGCCCAAATCGGCCGGAGGCACCCGGCTGCAGCGAGAGCGCCTGCTTCACCGCGGCGATGGCCACGCGCTCCACCAGCTCTGCCGGTGCCGGCCGACCAGTGACGGCGGCCTCCGCCAGTTTGGGCAGGTGGCCGGCGTAGGGGCGCACCCGCACGGCCACGGCGATGCGCGCTTGCCCGTTGGCGAAAACGAGCCGCGTGTCTCCCGCCGCCAGCCCGCGCACGCTCGCGCTGCGTCCCTGCGCGCCCAGCGTCACCGCGACGGTGCCCTGTTCGCCGCTCACGCTCTGGACCGAGCGGAGAAGCCCGCCAAAGGTGAGCGAGCGGCGCTCGCCCAACGGCACGGTCAACTGCTGCCGGCTGACGGTGAGCGGCGGCATGGTCAGCAGCGCGCGCAGGCGGTGCGTCCAGAGGCCGGCCAGCGCGGCAGGGAGTGACTGTTGCGCGCGCGCCTCCGCGGGGGTGACGCGAAGCAACAGCGTGTTCCCAAAGAACACGGCGGCGGCGCGGCCCTCCTTCACGGTGCGCAGGGAGCGCGGATCGGCCCCCTGGGCCAGCTTTTCTTGCAGGCGCAGCGCCACGATGTCGGCGCGCTGGTCCGGGGGCACGCCCCCCAGCGCCGTCCGAAAGCGCAGCACCGGGCGGCCCGCGATCGAGACGACGGCGTTCGCGGCCGTCACCGGCACGCCGGTCGAGGCCGGTGCGGCGGCCGCGCTGCTCATTGCCCCACTGGTGAGGAGCACCACCAGGACAAGGCGCTCCCCGATGCCGGGTCGCCTCCGCGGGGCAAGCGGCTGGCGCCCGGCTGGCGGCTTACTGGAACAGCCCACCAACTCCTCCCCCGATCCTGTCGCCAACCGGTTGCGGCGGATGGTGCGAGGACGTTCAGGCCGCCGCGGCTTCGAGTTCGTTCTCGGCAATGTCGAAGTTGGCGTAGACCTGCTGAACGTCGTCGTGGTCGTCCAGCATCTCCATCAGCCGGAGGACCTGCTCGGCTTCCTTGCCCTCCAGCGAAACGGTGGTTTGAGGCAGCATAGTCACCTCGGCCACGCTCGGCTTCAGGCCGTGCTCCTCGATGGCGGCGCGCACCGGCCCGAACGCCTCGGGGGCAGTGATCACCTCGTAGGTGTCCGAATCCGCCTCCGAGCGCACGTCTTCGGCGCCGGCCTCCAAGGCCACCTCCAGCAGCGTGTCTTCCTCCACCTGCGACTTCTCGATGGTGATCAGACCCTTCTGATCAAACATCCAGCCGACGCAACCGGTTTCACCGAGGCTACCGCCGTTGCGGGAGAAGATGCTGCGCAGATCGGAAACCGTGCGGTTCTTGTTGTCGGTGAGCACGCTCACCATCACCGCGGTGCCGCCGGGAGCATACCCCTCGTAGACCATCTCCTGGTAGTTGGCGGCATCGTCGCCTTCGCCGGTGCCGCGCTGGATGGCGCGCTTGATGTTGTCGACGGGCATACTGGCCTCGCGCGCCTTTTCGATCGCCAGGCGAAGCCGGCTGTTCGTATCCGGATTGCCCCCGCCCTCTTTCGCCGCAACGATGATCTCCCGGGCCAGCTTGGTGAAGACCTTCCCCTTCCGGGCGTCCTGCGCGCCCTTCCGGAGACGAATGTTATGCCATTTTGAGTGACCAGACATACTTGTGGAACCCGCCCAAATGGCGGGCATTTCCTTCCCCCCTTTTCGCCCGGAATTATAGCACGGCCCGTCTGACAGCGTCAACCGATACGGCTCGCGCGACGCCCGCCACCTTGACGGCGGCTCTGCCCGGATGTAGAATGGCGTGGGCCTGGGAAGGTATCGCCCCCCCTTCCCCCCAAGGCTGGGGGGCTCTCTGCCCCCCTTCCCCCCAATGCTGGTGGGAACGCTGCCGCCAGGGGTGCCAGGGGCATCGCCCCCCTTCCCCCCAAGGCTGGGGGGAACGCTCTCGCCACGGAGATAGTTCCCCCCGACTTCGGGGGGCCAGGGGGGCCAAGAGGGTGGCATGACGTTCGCCCAACGGGATGGGTTCGTGCAAGACGCGTTTCGTCGCCAGGAGTGGCCAGTCCGGGGCCTCACTGGCATCCAAGAATACTCTATACGGGAGGGCGCTTTCTGCATCCGCGAGGGCGCGCACACCTTCAACCGCCCGCTCTACGGCCCGCCCGGCCCGATCCTACCGTTCGCGGGCGACCGCCCGCAGTGGCTCCTCGCCGAGATCGGCCGTAGCAAGCTGGGCATCCTTTCCCTGGCCATCACCAACCGCTGGCTGCACGAAGCCACCGCCGTGGAGAGTGCCTACGACGCCGGCCGGATGCGTCAGGTGCTCGGCGACCCGGCGCTCGGCGACCCTCTCCTGACGATCACCACCCTGCGCCTGGCGGAGACGCCGGGCTTCATCCTGCGCCTGGAGGCCACCGGGCCCCTGGCGGTGCGCTGGGTCTTCGGTGGGCTGCGCGCCGGCTTCGACACCGATTGGGCCGGCAGTGGCGGCTGGCCAGGCGGCCTGCACGCCGAGGACGCGGCAGGCAACCGCGTGCTCCTCGGCGAGGGCGTTGCCTGCTTGAGTACCCCGGACGTACCGGATCGCGTCGTGACCGTGGCGACGAGTGGCGAGCCGCCCCGCCTGGTCGCGCTGGCGGAGGCGGACCCGGAGGTGCTCTTCGCGGCCGCGCCAGATGAACGCCCCGGCGTGGGGGGCGTGCTGCACCTCGATGGGTCGCCCGCCTTCCTGGTGGTGGCCGCCGTCGCGCCCGACGCGGAGCCGGCTGGTCTCCCCCCCATTCAGGCCGGGGAGCAGGTGTTCCGGCAGGCCGAGGAGTGCTGGCGCGCGCGCGCGGAGCGGCTGGCCGTGTGTACCCCGGTGCCGGAGCTGGATGCCGCCGTGCGTAGCAACAACGCCGCCCTCGATGGCCTCTGGCGCCCGCCATCCTTCCTGGGCGGGACGGTGCGCGGCGCCACCGAGGGGTGGCCCCTCGGGTGGCGTGGCTGGTACGGACCGATCTGCGCTGGCGACCACGAGCGCGTCCGCCAGGCAATCCGCTTCCACGCCGATCACGCGGTGGAGGAGCCGGCCACCGGGATCCAGAGCCGCGGCGCCTTCTGCTCCTTCATCCGCTTCGACGGGCACGCGGAGCCGGGCTCTTACGACATGAACCAGGGGTTCCTCGACCAGATCCGCTATTACTACGCCTGGACCGGCGACCTGGAGACGGTGCGCGCCGTGTGGCCTGCCCTTCGGCGCTGCCTGGAGTACGAGCGCCGGGAGAGCGATCCGGACGGCGACGGCCTCTACGCCAACCGCCAGAACACCTGGGTCTCCGCCGGCCGCCCTCCCGGCAGCGGCGGTGGCACCCAGGCCTCGGCCTACCTCTACCGCGCCCACTGCTTTGCGGCCGCGGTGGCGGAGCGGCTGGGCGAAGACCCATCCCCTTATCGCGACGAGGCTGCCAGGATCCGCGCCGCCGTGCAAGCACACCTCTGGATGGAGCGGCCTGGCCACTTCGCCGAGTACCTGGATCCGGACGGAGCGTTGCACACCGCGGCGGAGGCAGCCTCGATCTACCTCCCGGTAACCCTCGGCCTCGCCGAGCCGCTGCCAGCGATCCGCGCCACGGAGTACCTCACCCGCCGGCTGTGGCGCTTCGGCGACCAGATCCTGACGAACGACTGGTTCCCAGTGAGCGCCACCAATGGCTGCCTGGCGCATCACGAGACGCTCCACGCTGCCCTGGCCTACTTCCACGCCGGCGATGCCGGGCGCGGCTGGCGCCTGCTACAGACGGTGACCCGCGCCTTCTGCCGCGCCGTGGTGCCGGGAAGCCTGAGCGGCTACGCCGGCCGTGACGGTGCGCAAGGTGACGACGTGGAGTTCGCCGACGCGGTGAGCCTCTTCGCGCGCTGCGTGGTGGAGGGGCTCTTCGGCCTGGAGCCAGACGTGCCTGCCGGCCGCCTCTCCTGGACGCCCCGCTTTCCGCCGGAATGGCCGCGTGCCTCCCTGCACACCGCCGGCTACACCCTAGCCTACCAGCGAAGCGGCACTCGCGAGCGCTACACGCTGGCGCTGCCCAATGACCTGGCGGCGACGCTGCACCTCCCCCTGCGCTTCGACCGCCTCAAGCGCGTTACCCTCGATGGCCGGCCGATCTCCTATCAGGGGGAACCCGGCCTCGATCAACAGAGGATCGTCCTGCGGTTGCCGCCGGCCCGGCGGGCGGTGGTCGAACTGGTCTACTCCAACCGCGCGCGGGCGAGAGTGAGCGACCCGCCGGCGTGGGCGGTGGCTGGCGAGTCGGTCGCGCTCGCCACAACGGCTGGCAGCATCGCCGGGGTGGAGGATCCGGAAGGCGCCCTCAAAGGAGTGCGCCTCACCGGCAGCCGGCTGGAGGCCCGCGCCGGCCGCCTCGGGCAGCACACCTTCTACGCCCGCCTCAAGCTCCCCCATGCCGAGGTGATCCATCCGGTGCCTCTGGAGGTGCGGCCGGCGTTTGAGCTGCTGGATGCCCAACTGCTGGCCAGCGCCGCGTGCCCGGGCGAGGCGTTCCTAGAGGTGACCCTCCGCGCCAACAAGCCGGAGCGGGTGCCCCCACCGTTCGAGGTGCTCTACGCCGGGCGCACCTACCGTGGACGGCTGGGCGCGGCCGGGCCAGGCGGCCGGGCGGCAAGCGAGCGGCCCGGGGAGCCTGCCACCTTCCGGTTCGCCGTGAAGAACCCGGAGCGCCTCTCCCCGGGCGGGATCCCGCTGCGGGTAACGATCCGGGCAGCGGCCGGGCCAGTGGTGCTGACGGGCGAGACGCGCCTCTGGTCGCTTTTCCAGGCGTGGCTGGAGGCGGGCGAAGCCTTCGCCGCGCGCTGCCGCCCCCTCGCCATCCCCCGCAATGCCCGCCTGGATGCGCTCTTCAACCGTCACGACGAGGACACCGGACTGCCGCTTCTCAACGGCGGCACCGGGCGCGACACCGGCAGCCCCAACCTGGAGCACGTCGCCGCCTGCCTGCGGGAGGGGGTGTTTCGGTCAGCGGTGGGGGTGCCGTTCCAGATCCCGGCCGAAGGAGAGAACCTCCTGTGCCTCAGCCGCGAGCGATCCCACCCCGCCGCAGTGGAGATTCCGGTGGGAGGGCAGGCGGAGACGCTCTACCTGCTGTTGGCGAACGTCACGCGCGACAGCCAGACGCACCGGGCGCAGGCACGGGTTCACCTGGAGTACGCGGACGGGGAGCAGGAGCAGATCGACCTGCGCGGGCCGGAGGTGATCGACCACCTGCTGCAACATTACGCGGCGCGCGCCTATCCCCAGTGGGTTGGGGGCGAGAGAGACGGCTATTACGGGCCCGGCCCGGCGACCGGCACCCACGCCGACGTGGTGGACCTGCACCCGGGGCGCCGCGAGCCGATTGCTCGCCTGCGGCTGGAGTGCCTTACCCGCGAGACGCTGATCGGCGTGCTGGGAGTCACGCTCCTGTCACCCCCCTAAGGCACCGCTCCAGGGGGCCGGCAGACCCACTCAGTTGTCGATCAGGTGGCGGACGGTTAGGAGGCGCTCCTTGGGCGCCAGCAGCGAGCGGGTTTCGCGGAAGAGGAAGGGGTGCATCTGCCCGTCCACCAGGTAGAGGATCTGGCCCTCACGGGTGATCGAGTCGTCGCTGGGCGGAAGCTGCGCCATGGTGACGAGGCGGGAGCGCAACTGGTCGAACACTTTCGGCGGCCCTTGAAGGATTCGCCGCTCTGAGGCATCACCCCGCAGGATCACCTCCGTGCGTTCTCCCACTTGCACGTACAGCGTGCTTCCTTCCTCTTGCACTGCGGCGCGAAGCATCCTGCTGATCGCCTCGAGCACCGAGACCTCCATCGCCTCCTTCTCCTTCCACTCCTCCGAATAGAGTCCCGCGGCCGCCGCCAGGTTCCGTGCTCGTCCTACCGCTCGCTACCCATGCGTTTCACTCCGGGAGCGCAGGCGTTCGGCGCTCGTCTCCGCCGTGATGTCACGCTGCGGCTCCGCCAGCATCTCGTAGCCGACCATGAACTTCTTCACCTGCGCCGAGCGCAGCAGCGGCGGGTAGAAATGCAGGTGGAAATGACACTCCGGGTGTTCGGCGCCATCGGTGGGAGATTGGTGCATCCCCATCGAGTAGGGAAACGACACGTTGAAGACGTTGTCGTAGCGCGTGGTCAGCCGGCGGAGAATATCGGCCAGGGCGTCGCGCTCCGCCTCCGTCAGTTCCGCCAGCGAGCCAACGTGCCGGTGGCTGAGCACCATCGTCTCGAACGGCCACACGGCCCAGAAAGGCACCACCACGCTGAAGTGCGCGTTGCGGCACACCAGGCGCTCGCCGGCCGCCACCTCTTCCGCCAGGTAGTCGCACAGCAAGCAGCGACCGCCGTGGGCTTCCCGGTAGTCCACCAGGGAGGCCAGTTCGCGGGCCGGCTCTCCGGGCACGCTCTCTTGGGCCCAGATCTGGCCGTGGGGATGGGGGTTGCTGCACCCCATGATCGCGCCCTTGTTCTCGAAGATCTGCACGTGCTGGATCCAGGGCAGCGCCCCCAGCGCCTGATACTCCTCCGTCCAGGTGTCTACCACCGCGCGGATGGCCTCGACCGGCATCTGGGCCAGCGTCAGGTCGTGCCGGGGCGAGAAGACCACCACCCGGCACACCCCGCGCTCTGGGCGGGCCCGCAGCAGCGAGCTGCCAGCCACTTCCTCGCTCTCCTCACCGGGGAGCAGCGCCGAGAAGTCGTTCTGAAAAACGAACGTGCCCTCGTACTGAGGGTTGCGCGGGCGCGGCCCGCCTCCCGGCGGCTCGGCGCGCTCGTTGCCCGGGCAGAGGTAACACCCCGGGTCGTAAGCTGGCCGGGTCTCGGTGGGTGCTTGCTCCACGCTGCCCTGCCACGGGCGCTGCACGCGGTGGGGAGATACCAGCACCCACTCGCGCGTCAGCGGGTTGAAGCGTCGATGGGGACGCTGTGCCAGAACGGTCGCTAAACTCATAGTTGTGTATTCTGCGGGTTGACTCGGCCCCGATAGAGCGCGCCGCCAGGGCGCGTGGTGAGCCGCCTATCGGGGTTATTATTCGGCAAGCGCACGCGTTCTTCCTCTTGTTGACACCCTCGCGGGGGCATGGTACAATGCCCCCGGCGTGCCTGCCCCGGCCGCGCGGGGTTGGGCCGGCCACCACCCGCAGGATCCGTCTGGATGACGGAAACGGCGCTTCCGGCCCGGCGCAAGCCGAACTGCCGGCCGGCTGCCTTTGCTCTCGGTTGAGGAAGCACTGCCCCTTGAAGGAGACGCATTCCGTGGGATCTCGAAGCATCGCTCGCGTGCTCTGTCTATTCGGGTTGGTCTTGTTAGCCCCCGCCTTGGCCCGGGGTCAGCAGGAAGAGTTGGCCGCATCCTCGGTGCCGGCCGGCACGGTGGCCTACGCTTCGGTGGACCTGGCGCAGGTGCTGCAGTTCTGGGCCCAGGCCAGGGAATCGGCGCTGGTCAAGGCGATCGCCGCGCTGGGCCGCAAAGGGGAGGCGCCGGCCGGTGAGGTGGCTCCGGTCGAACTGCTGATGGCCCTCTCGGACCAGGTGCTTGCCGGGCCGGCTTCGGTCGCCCTCGCCGACGAGAAGGTGGCGCCCGGCAAGGCCCCCTCCGTGATGGTGGCCCTGCCGGTAAAAGACCGCGACCAGATGAAGGGGATGCTGGGGCTCCTGGAGGCGCAGCTCAAAGCGCGCCAGCGGGAGATCACCACGCGCGAGTACGAGGGCGCCACGATCACCACCGTCACCGTGCCAGACCCGAAAGTCGGCCGCCCGAGCTACACCCTCCTGGAGGACCGTCTGCTGGTAGCCTCCACCCCGGAGTGGCTGGAGAAAGCGCTCGACGCGACGGCAGGCCGAACGCCGCGGTTGTCCGCCGAGGCGCGCTTCACGCGGGTGCGCGACCGGATCGCCGCCAAGCCGCCCTGCGCCGCCTGGTTCTGGCTCGACCCCCAGCGCCTGCAGGCACGCACCCTGGAAGGGGCTCAAGAGGCAGCGGCCGCTTCCCCCCCGGTAGACCTTGGGGCGCTGCGGCCGCTGATGGAAGCCTACGAGGCCGCCGGCGGCCGCCTGGAGCTCACCACCCAGGGGATCGGCCTGGATGGCTTCTACCTGGTCAACCCCCAGAACGAGTATGGCCGCCAGATCCTGGCGCTGCAAGGAGCCCCGCTGCGCTCGCTCCAGCTCGCCTCCGGCAATGCCCTCTTCTACGTGGGCTTCAACAACATCCCGGCGCTGACCCAGATGACGCAGGGAATCCTGGCCGCCATGGGGGGCAACGTGCAGGAGATGCTGGGTGGCATCGCCCACTCGCTGCAGACGGCCACCGGCCTCGACCTGAAGGCGGACCTGCTGGACTACATCGGCGGTGAGGCGGCCCTGGTGGTCAACGAACTCCCGGCAAACATCGTCGAGAACCCGGCCGCGCTGCCGGCGCTCTTCTACCTGCAGGCGAAGAGCACGCCCGGCCTGGGCAAGACGATGCAGAAGCTGCGCGTGCACCTGGCCGAGGCGATGGGGATGAAGTTCATCGCCAAGGAGATCCCCCAGGGGCGCATCTACCACCTTGACGCCGACAGCCTGCCGATCCCGGTCATGGCCGGCTGGACCTTCGCCAACGACTTCCTGGTGATCGGCACCTCGCCGGCGGCCATGAAGAGCCCGCTTTTCCTGGCGAAGGGCACCGGCACCTCACTGGCGGCCCGCCCCGCCCTGCAGCGCGCCCTCGGCGCCGTTGGCAACCGGGCGATCTGGGCGTTCTACCTCGCCCCGTCGCGGCTGCAGTCGCTGGCGGCGCTGGCAGTGCCGAAGAAGCAAGGCGCACCAGCGGTCGATCCCGCCCGCCTCCAGGAGGTGCTGAAGGGCATCGAGGCCCTCACCGCCGTCGCCACGGTGGAACCAGACGCCCTCAGCTTCCGTGTGGACCTGACAGCCAACCTGAAGTAAGCGCTCAGGCCGAGGGACGATCGCCGGTACGCGGCCGGATCGCCGGCGTCCCGCCGGCCCCCATAGGAGGCGTCTCC
>JAAZEB010000188.1 GCA_012512505.1 Armatimonadota bacterium
ACGATATCGTCAATGTAGGTGAAGTCGCGCTTCATCCGTCCGCGGTTGAAGACATCAATCGGCCGGCCTTCCAGGATGGCCTTGGTGAAGAGGAAGAGCGCCATGTCCGGGCGCCCCCAAGGACCATACACAGTGAAGAAGCGCAGCCCCGTCGTCGGCAGCCCATACAGATGACTGTAGGTGTGCGCCATCAGCTCGTTCGCCTTCTTGGTGGCGGCGTAGAGGCTCACCGGGTGATCGACGTTGTGGTGGATCGAGAAGGGCGTGCTCTTGTTGGCGCCATACACCGAGCTGGATGAGGCGTAGACCAGGTGCTCCAAGCCGGCATGCCGGCAGCCCTCGAGAATGTTCACAAAGCCGACCAGGTTGGCGTCGACGTAGGCGTGTGGGTTCTTCAGCGAGTAGCGCACCCCCGCCTGCGCCGCCAGGTTAACCTTCCGCTGGGGCTGCTCCCGCGCAAAGAGGGCAGGGATGGCCTCGCGGTCAGCCTGGTCGATCTTCACGAAGCGGAAGCCGGGGTGGGGGAGCAGTTGCGCCAGCCGCGCCTCTTTGAGCGACGGGTCGTAGTAGTCGTTCAGGTTGTCCAGACCCACCACCTCGTCGCCGCGCGCCAGCAGGCGGCGGGAGAGGTGAAAGCCGATAAAGCCGGCGGCGCCGGTGACCAGAATTTTCATCGCGTGCTGGAATTCCGCTCCGGCTTACCGTTGCGCAGTTGCTCGATCAGCGCCGGAAGTTGATCGAGGCGCGAGAGGCGGACGCCCACCGCGCCGCCACCGGGGTGCGTCTCCACGAACTCCTGCTCCGGGTGGATGCCGAAGCGGCGGTAGAATGCCGCACGGATGAACGCCTTCACTTCATCGACCCGAGCGCGGGTGGTGTCCACGTGCACCTGGAAAAAGTCGCCCTGGCCGGCGGCGTTGACGCGCACCGCCACGGCGTCGGTGCAAAAAGCGCGTTGGAGCATCGCCTCGGCCAGATCGACGAGGGCGAGGCCGCGGAAGAAGCTGCCGCCCTCCCAGAAACGGATCGAGGTCTCTTCCGAGTCTGGGGCGCCGCGCTCCACCGCCTGCAGGCGGGCGATGGCCGCATCGAGCGTCGCGTCGTCTAGGCCGCGCTGGTGATCAAACGGGCGGGCACCCGCTCGGCGCAGCCATTCCTCCAGCAGCTCCGGGCCTTCCAGACCGGCTTCCCAGTCGAGCGGGGCGAGCATTGCCTCATGCGTGGGGAGGGCCTCCGGGTCGATCTCGAAGCAGCGGTCGCCGCGCTGCGAGCGCGAGACATACTCGATCCACGCCTCCGGGTGGTGAATCAGGTAAAGGTTCTTCGCTACCTCACCGAACAGGTAGGCCAGCATCGCCCGCAGGGGCACTCCCTGCTCGGAGACCACGCGGCCATCGGGCAGCGTGCGCCGCAACACCGGCTCGCGCCAGTCGGCGAAGAGGGCGGCAAAGGTGGCGTCCGTCTTCCGCGCGGCGCTCTCCTCATCGAGCTGCTCGTGTCGCCTAAGCTGCTCGGCATACCAGGGCCGCTGCTGCTCCACCAGCGCGCGCAGCGCCTCGAAGCCGATGAGCAGCGGCACCCCGCGCAGCAGGCGGTAGACCTCCAGACGACGCTCTGGATGGAGGCAGCCATCGGCAACCAGGTCGTCGGCGATCAGTTGGAAGAAGTCCACGTTCAACGGCAGGCGCAGCAGTATGGCGGCAATCTCGGCGGCCTTGCCGGTCATCTTGCGGAACTCGGGGGCGGTGAGGCGCCCCGGCTCGGCATGCTCGGCGTAGAAGCCGCCCGACCAGCGCCACGCTTCCTGATCGCGATCCACCGTGTAGGGGAACAGAACCTGAATCCGCTCCGAGGGCATCGGAAAGCGCCCAAGCAGGCGATAGCGCTCGCGCGGGTTCGAGGAAATCAGCGCGCCTTCGCCGGCCCGGCCCTTCTGCTCGGTTGCCTGATCCAGTGAGCCGGCGCGCACCCCGGTGCCATACTCCGCCTGGCAGCCGCAATCGACCAGGGTGTCGTCGGCAAGCCCCAGCGCGTAGGCGGCGTTGAGCGCGTTTTGCACCGCCAGCGTCACCGCCGAGGAGCTGGAGAAGCCGCCGCGAGGGATGTCGCCATCGAGGATCAGGCTCAGACCCGCAAAACTTTGGCGCCCCAGGGCCGCCTGCACGCGGGCGCCATCGGCACCATGGTGCAGGGTGCGCAGCGAGGCGAGGGCATTGGCCACCAGGGGGAAGGGGCGGCGCAGGCTGGTGCTCACCCAGCGCGAGGGCGGTGGCGTCGGCTCGCCCCGCTCGCGCTTACGCCGAAGCGCCTCCTCCGTCTGGTAGCCCAGGGAGACAAGGATGTCCTCGGCCATGCGCGTGCCAAATCGCTCGTAGGCATACCAGTTGTCCACCTCGGGACCGGGATACATCAGCGGGTTGTCGGCGGCGATCGTGTTGCGCTCCTCGCGGAAGCGAGGGTCGGTAGGGTAGAGGTGGATCTGGCCGTCGTCGCCCGGCTGCAGCAACGCCACGATCTGCTCGCGCCCATGCGCGTCGCGGGCGCCGATGGGGGTCTGCCAGGCCGGCCCGTAGAAGCGACCCATGTCTGGATGCATGAAGGCGATGCGCAAGCGACCGCCAGCGATGCCGATCCCCACCGGGCGGTCGGCACGCAGCGGCTGGGGCAGGGCGCGCGCTTGCTCCAGCACCGCCGCCAGTTGTGCCGCGATGGCGGCCACCTGCCCGGCCGGCCGGCCGTCACGAATCGCCTCGGCAGCGGCACGCACCTCGGCGTCACCGCTCATCGGATCGAGGGGTGTCGAGTCTGAGATCATCGCTTGCCCATCGTGGTTCACGGGGGTCCGCTGGAAAGTAGGCGCGTTAGTTCGCGGACGCGTCGTCACTCAAAGATCCGATCCGCGGCTAGGGTGAGCATGTAGGCGGCGCTGACCAGCCCCTGCCAGTTCAGCTCCTTGCCCTTCTCCGGTACATACAGCACGTCGCCTTCGACGAAGCGGAAATCGGGTGGGGGAGAGCCCTTCTTCAGGGCGGCCTTCAGGTCCAGCCGAATCGGCACGCGCTCGCCGTTCACCAGGCGGGCGATCTGCGCTTTCTCCAGGCGGGCGTCCTTGCTGGTGCCGCCAGCGGCGGCCAGCACCTCGAACAGGCCCATTCCCTCGGTCACCACCACTGGGCCCGGCTTTTGAAAAGCACCATAAGTCAGCACGCGGGTGCCGGCCGGCACAAACAGCGTGTCGCCGTCCTGCAGTGCCCGGTCCTGTGCGTCGCTGCCTTCTTTCAGCAGCGCGTACAGGTCGACCGGGATCTCCTTCCCTCCTCGCTTCAGCACGGCCCGGCGCAGGTCGGCGGCCGCCGTTGGCCCCTGGGCGAGGGCGACCGCCTGGGCGAGGGTATCTCCCTCGGTGAACGAGTAGGTGCCCGGCTTCTGGAACTCGCCCAGGAGGGTGACCGTCCGGCTGGCGCGAGGCAGGATGAGCACGTCACCATCGCGCAAAGCGAGGTCGCCACTCAGGTCGCCCGCCTTCAGCATCGCGTCGAGATCGACCTCTGTCTCCTTGCCGTCGCGGATCAGGCGGGCATGGTGCAGGTCGGCATCCTCGCGGCTGCCCCCGCCGAGGGCGACGGCGCCGGTGAGGGTGTCTCCCTCACGGAACGGGTAGGTGCCCGGCTTCTGAAACTCACCCACCAGGGTCACCCGGTTGCGCTGCTCCGGAACCAGGATCACATCGCCATCCTGAAGCGGCAGGTTGCCGGCCAGGTCTCCCTGGCGTAACACCTGCTCCAGGTCGATCGGGAGCGTCTCTCCCTTGCGGGAGAGGGTAGCGCGCTTGAGCGCGGCGAGGTCGCTGGGGCCGCCGGCGGCGGTGATCGCGTCGCTCAGGCGGGCGCCGGGAGCCAGGGCCACGGAACCGGGACGGGCTACCTGACCGACCACGAAGACGGTCAGCAACTCGCGCGCCACGTCACGCGCCGGCACGTGCAGCACATCCCCCAGCGCCAACGCGATGTCCTGCGTGGCATCGCCTGTGAGCAGGGCCTTCAGGTCCACGGACTGCGTGCCGCGCTGCACCCCGGTAAGGGTGGCGTGGGCTGCGTCCGCCGTGGGGAGCAGGCCGCCTACCAGGCCCAGGGCATCCTTAATCCGCATGCCATCGAGGAACTCAATCGGGCCTGGCCGCTGCACGGCGCCAAGGATGTAGACCCCGGCCTGGGGGTGCGCCAGTTTCAGGGTCACGGTCACCCGCGGGCGCTTGACGTGTGGCTCCAGCGCCTGAGTGATACGCCGGGCGACCTCCGTGAGGGTTTGCCCCTTCACGTTGAGGGTGCCGGCCAGCGGCACGGCGATCGCCCCGCTGGCATCGGCCCGGGCCTCGACGATCTTGCGGTCCTCGTGCCACAGAACGACCTCGAGCACGTCTCCAGGTTGCACGCGGTGCTCTGCGGGCGCGGCAGAGCACCGGCTGCCGCAGAGGAGAAGGGCCAAGGCCAGGGTCAGCAGGCAGGCACCGGGAAGGGCAGGGCGGTGTACGTCCATCACAAACATCATTCCATCGGATCCATCGCCATTGGGGGCGGGTTATGTCCGCCGTGGCTCCAAGGGCGGGCCAGGCGGGCGAACGAGCTACCCTGGCAGCGAGCGGCGCGGCCGCCGCTCCCGCTTGTGATCGCCTTGAGTGAGGTAGTAACCGTAGTAGTAGTGGGAGTAGTAGTCCCCAGCGGCCATCCTCACCTTGTTGAGGATGGCGCCGATGATGCGGCCGCGTCCCTGCTCCAGCAGGCGGCAGACCTCCTGGACCGCGCGCGTCGCCACTCTGCCCTGCTGCAGGACCACGATACAGCCATCCACCTGGCCCGACAGGATCACCGCGTCGGTCACCGCCAGGGTAGGCGGGGTATCCAGGATCACCAGGTCGGCACGCTCCTTCAGTTGCTCCAGCAGATTCGCCATGCGCTGCGACTCGAGCAGTTCCGCGGGGTTCGGGGGGATCGTGCCGCTGGCCAAGACGTGCAGCGAGGAAAGCTCAGTGCCATGGAGTGCTTCATCCAGGTTCACTTCCTGAGCGAGCACATCGCTGCGGCCTGGCGCGTGGTGGAAGTCAAAGGCACGGTGCACCGCCGGCCGCCGCATGTCGCAATCGACGAGGATGGTGCGGGTGCCCATCTGCGCGAAGACGATGGCCAGGTTGGTGGCAGTGAACGTTTTTCCCTCGCTGGCACCCGCGCCGGTGACCATCAGCGCACGCAACGGGCTGTCCAGGCTGGCGAACCTCAGGTTCGAGCGGATGCTCCGGAAGCTCTCGGAGATGGGCGCCTGGGGCAGCCGCAGGGCAACATCCGGAAGCGCCTGGCGGCCGCGACCCAGCGGCACGAATCCCAGCGCGCTCAGGCCGGTGCGCAGCATCAGCTCGTCGGGGTCCTTCACGCTGGTGTCGACCTGCTCCAGGAGTAGTGCCAACGAGAGCCCGCCGGCAAGGCCGAGGATGGTGGCAAGCAGCAGCGTGTGCATCACGCGAGGACGGATCGGCGATTGGGGAACGCTGGCGATGTCCACGATGCGCGCCGCGCCGATGGTGCGTGCCTTACCCAGTTGCGCGTCCTGGTAACGGGAGAGCAGCTCAGCATAAGCCTTCTGCCGGATCTCCTTGGTCTGCTCCAGGCGCGCCAACTCCACGTAGGCCTGTGGCAGGTTGGGGAGCGAACTCTCCTTCTGGCCGGCTAGCGCCTGTACCACCTCCAGGCGAGCCTTAATCGACGCCACCCGGCTTTCCTGCTCACGCACCCGCTCCTTCAACACCTCATAGGCCGGGTTTGGCTCGGGCACGTCCTCCACCCGCAGGGAAGTGCGACTCTCCCCGAAACGCGCCGAGTACTGCGCCTCCAGCTCCTCCAGCCGGTCTTTGAGCGTCTGAACTTGAGGGTGGCTCTCTTCATAGCGCGAGCGCGCGCTGCCCAGCTCCACCTCCACCCGGGCCATCTCCTGGCGCAGCCCTTCGGCGACGGGATCGTTGACCAGCCGCTTGCTGGTACGAACCTGTGGCTCGGCAGCCAGACGTGTCCTTAAGCTCTTTAGCTCCGCCTCCGCCGACTGAAGCTCTGCCTGCGCGCGCTCGGCGTCGGCCAGATACTCATACGCCTGGCGCAGCTTCAGCGTTGCCACGGAATCCATGTCCTGGATGTTGAAGCGAGCTTTGAACTGCTTGATCTCTGCCTCGGCATCGCGTAGCTCCTTCTCCACCCGGGGGAGCTGCTCATCGAGGAAGGAGAGTACTCGCATCGACTCGGTACCGGCGCGATCCTCGTTGTCTTGGAGGTAGGCTGCCTGTACGGCGTTGGCAATCACCGCGGCACGCCTCGGATCGGTACTGGTCACGCTGATGGCGAGCACATCCGGTTCCTCGACGCCCACCTTCAGGTGCCTGCTAATCTCCGCGGCCGAGATTGAGGGATTCCCCAGAGCCGAGAGTTGCTCCTTCAGCAACCGGGCGTCACCCCGGGTGGCATCAGCCTTCCCGGAGGCAAGATCCGAGAGGTACGCGCTCGTGCGGTTGGCGATGATCGACGACTGAACGATCTTCGCCTGGGTTTTCAGGGATGCCTCAGGAGTGCGCGAGGCCTCGCTCAGCAGCAGCATGGTGGGCGGCACTTGCGGTTGGAGCACCTGTACCTTGGCCGTGGCCTGGTAGACACGAGGCGTGACGAGCAGGTAGAGGCAGGCGGCGCCGAGTACGCCGGCGAAGACGGCCAGAATGATGCGGCGTCGCCGGGTAATCATGCGCCAGTAGTCAGGCAACTCGATGCCCGCCGCATCACCGGGTTCTGCCATTGAACCGGG
>JAAZEB010000189.1 GCA_012512505.1 Armatimonadota bacterium
GGCGTCGGGGGCTTCTCGCTGCTGCCCGAGGGCATCCACGGCATTATGCCGTATGACCTGACCAACTCGCTGGTGGTGCGCGGCACGGACGAGGCGATTCGCGAACTGCGCGAAGTGCTGGAGATGCTGGATGTGGCGCCCCGCCAGGTGCGCATCGAGGCCGAGTTCCTCACCGTGACGATGGGCGATGAGAACGCCTTCGGCTTCAACTGGGAGCTGACCGACGGGCAGACGACGATCACCGCGGATGCCTCCACCGGTGGCGACATGAACGTGCGCTACGCGCGCGGCAACTTCGCGGCCGCCATTCAGGCGCTGAAGAAGAACAACCGCGGCCGCACGATCATCGCCCCGCGGGTAACCACGATGAACCAGCGCCCGGCGTTGCTCTCCTCCACGCAGGATTACTACTACACCACCACCCAGACGATCCTCGGCCAGTTCGGCAACGTGGCGCAGGCCAAGCAGGCGCAGACGATCCAGGTCGGCATCGGGCTGTTCGTCTACCCGCGCATCAACGGCGACGACTCCGTGACGATGTACCTGCAGCCGATCATCCAGGACGTCATCGGCACTTACGACGCGCCGGAACAGGGCCAGATGCCGATCACCCAGACGCAGCAGATCAACCTGCCGGAGATTCGCGTGGCCAATGGGCAGACGCTGGTGCTGGGTGGCCTGGTGCGGCGCCTCGACTCGCAGACCTCGCGCAAGCTGCCGTTCTTCAGCGACTTGCCGCTGATCGGCAACCTGTTCCGCTCGAAGCAGCAGCAGTTGAGCGACAGCGAGTTGTTGATCTTCCTGACGCCGACGGTGCTGCCGGACGACAGCGAGATGGAGAGGCTGTTGCCGAACGCGGCGACGGCGGCACCGGTGCCGGAGGCCGTCGGGCCGTAGGGAGTCGCCGCGGCAAGGGCATCATCGCCGGGTGGGCGGCAAGCGGCCCGCCGGGCGCTGCAGGGCGGAAAGCGGAGGGGATTGCGCGGCAGCGCGCTCCTTTCCGCTTTCCGCCTTTCGCGGTTCTGGGGGTGACGGAGACGCCGTGGCAGGAGGGGAGCAGGAATGGCCGTGGTGAACGTGCCGCTCGGCGAGCGGGCGTACCCGATCGTGGTGGAGCCGGGCGCCCTGGCGCGGGCCGGCGACCTGGTGGCGGAGCAGGTGGGGCCGCCCAGCGCCCTGGTGGTAAGCAACGCCCGAATCGCGCGGCACTACGCGCCGCCACTGCTGGCCTCGCTTGACGCGCGCGGGATTCGCGCCAGCCTCACCCTCATCCCCCCCGGCGACCGCGCCAAGTCACTGCGCACCGCCAGCCGGGTGATTGACCAGGCCGTGGCGCAGCGCTTGGAGCGGGCCTCGGCGATTATCGCCCTGGGCGGCGGCGTGGTCGGGGATCTCGCTGGTTTCGTTGCAGCCATTTACCTGCGGGGTGTGTCCTTTGTTCAGGTGCCTACCTCACTGTTAGCTCAGGTAGATGCCTCGGTGGGCGGGAAAACCGCGGTGAACCACCCGGCGGGCAAGAACCTGATCGGCGCCTTTCACCAGCCGCGCCTGGTGGTGATCGACCCGGCGGTGCTCGACACTTTGCCGGCGCGCGAGCTGCGCTCCGGGTTGGCCGAGATGATCAAGCACGGCGTGGTGCTGGAC
>JAAZEB010000190.1 GCA_012512505.1 Armatimonadota bacterium
CTGCCGGGCAGGGCTGGGCGCGTCGGCGCGATGCCGGTGGGGGTGGGCGGCATCCGCCGCGTGGTGACCAGCTCGCAGCGTGGCCAGTTGGCCGTGCGGGTGGAGCGTGACGCGATGGCTGGGTTCCGCTCGGCCTACACGCCGAACCGACGCGAGTTGGTACTGGAAGTGGACATGGTGGCCGCCAAGCCGGTCGCGAAGGCCAAGCCGGCGGCGCCAGCGGCCGCGGAGGACCCCCTGGTGCCGCTGCCGCCCTCCCCGGCCGCTGGGGTGGTGCCGGCGCCGCCGACGGAGGGTGCGGCCGTGACGGTGGCGGAAACCAGCGCGCCGCCGGCGGCAGGGCAGCCGAAGCGGCAAGCGGCCGCTTCCGTCCAGAGCGGGCAGCCGCGGCTCACCGCCGAGGCCCCCCGGGCGAAGGGGGCGCCGGTGCTGGACGCCGCTGTGCCTCGCCTGGTCTCGGCGCTGCCGGGCACCTGGCGCGTGCTAGGCGCGCAGGAGGGTGCCGAGAAGCTGGTAACCCTCGACTTCGTCAACGCCGACATCCAGGACGTGTTGAAGGCCCTGGCGATCCAGAGCGGCACCAACATCCTGGTGGCGCCCAAGGTGGAGGGCAAGGTGACGGTGGCCCTCCGCAACGTCTCGCCCGAGCAGGCGCTGGAGTACGTGGTGCGCCTGGCCGGCCTGGCCTACGGACGAGAGGACGGCACCTACGTCGTCTGCCCGCGCGACCAGATTGACGACCTGTTCCCGGCGGGCACGCGCGGCCGGGTCCTCTTCCCGCCGCCTGTCCCCGGCCCGGCAGCCCCCACGGCCGCCACCGGGCGCACGGTGGCCACGGTGCGCCTACAGAAGCTGGCGGCCGCCGACGTGGTGCCCGTCACCCAGAAGTTGGTGCCGGGCCTCGAAGTGCAGGCTCCCGATCCGGCGCTGGTGGTGCTCATCGGCACCGCCGAGCAGGTGACCGCCGCCCAGGGCGCAATCCATGCGCTGGAGGCCGCGGCCCCGAATAGCTCGGAGCGCGGACGCGAAGTGCCCGCCGGATCCCAGGCGCCCGCGCTGGACGACGCGCCGCTGCTGATGGAGACCTACTCGCTGCGGCACGTCAGCGCCGCCGACGCTGGCCGGATCCTCGATGGCCTCATGAAGTCTGGTGGGCTGCCCCGCGTGGTGGTGACCCCGGCGCCGGCGCCTGCCTATCCGGTGGGGCAGAGCACAACGAGCCAGTCGAAGACGACGCGGCAGATGGTGGGTGACCCCAGCGAGGCGTTCCTCGCCTTGCTCTACGGCCCGGGCAACGCGGCGGCTGGCGCGGGCGCCAAGGAAGGGTCCGCCTCCGACGCGACCACGGCGGCGGGTTCCACGGTTGCCATCCCGGCCGGCACCGAAGCCAACACGCTGCTGCTGATCGGCAAGAGCAAGAGCGACATCGACCAGGTGCGCCAGATGCTGGAGACAATGGATGTCGCTCCCAAGCAGGTGATGATCGACCTGAAGGTGACCGATGTGTCGCTGTCCGATGAGCAGCGGCTTGGCGTGTCGTGGAGCTGGGGCAACTTCGATCTGAAGGAGCTGGGGCCGGGCGGCGCCGTCGGTGGTGGTGAGGGCTCCGACGTGGTCGTGCCGGAGATGCAGTTGGGTCGGTTCGGGCACGTGCCGGTGAACTTCAACGCCACCCTGGAGGCGCTGCTGAAGAACCAGAAGGCTCGGCTGCTCGCTAATCCCCGCGTCGCCGTGCTGGATGGCAAGACGGCCTCGATCCACGTGGGAGACACGGTACGCTATCTGGAGCAGCGCACCTCGGGGATCGGCGGCACCTCGGTGACCATCGGCTCGGTGGACGTTGGCGTGGTGGTGGAGGTGACGCCGCGCATGGGGGGTGACGACGTGATCGTACTGGACGTGCGCCCCCAGGTGAACGTGATCGTTGGCTTCACCGATACCGGCGATGGCGGCCAGGTGCCAAACACCTCGGAACGCTCGATCCAAACGGTGGTGCGCCTGCGCGACGGCGAGACGCTGGCCATCGGCGGCCTGATCCGGGAAGAAGACATGGAGACGATGAGCAAGATCCCGGGCCTGGGAGACCTGCCCCTAGTTGGCCAGCTCTTCCGCTTCAAGAACAAGCAGCGGCGCAACTCGGAGGTGCTGATCTTCATTACGCCGACGCTGGTCTCCGACCAACCGTAACGGCGATGTGGTATGGAGGTCGGTCAGAGACGCCTCCTACGCTCGACACGCCTCGGCGTAGGGGGCGTCTCCTGACGCCGAGGGGTGTGAGCATCAGGGTCGGACCCTCCTATGCCGATGGGCCAGCAATCGCCGGCGTAGGGGGCGTCTCTGACGCCGAGGGGTGTAGGCCTCGGGGTCGGAGATCCCTCCGACCCCGAGGCAGGGAATGGACCGGCGGGACGCAGGTGTCAGGAGTGTCCGGCCGCGGTAGCGAACCGCCTCCAGGAGGGATGCCCGTCACGGTTGTGGATGGGTAGAGAGGCAGGCGCCATCAATGCAAGTGAAAAGGCTCGGGGAGGTTTGCATGGAGAAGGGGTGGATTACCCGCGGGCAGCTAGAGGAAGCCCTTGCCCAGCAGGCCGCGCTCTCGAGCCGGCGGCACATCGGTGATATTCTGGTTAGTAAGGAGCTGATCACTGAAAAGCAGAAAGCGGAGGCGCTGAGCATCGTCTGGAACATCCGCTTCGTCGATCTCGCCGCGACGGAAGTGGATATGGAGACGCTCCGGGAGTTGATCAGCATCGTGCAGCCGGACGTCTGCCGCCGCCACAAGGCGGTGCCCTACGCGCGCGAGAACGGCCGCGTCTTGGTCGCCATGGCGAACCCGCTCAACGTGTTCGCCCAGGACGAGATCCGGGCGATCATGGGCAAAGACGTGGTGATGGAGACGACCGCCGCGACCGAGGAGGACATCCTCAACCTGATCAGCCTCGGCTCGCAGGGCGCTGCCTCCGAGGTGGAGACCCGGCTGGGCTCGATGATCGCTTCCGCGGCGAGTGAGGTGGACATCACCGTCGCCAAGGAGGAGGAGGAAACGATCGATACCTCCGCCCTCCGCAACATGAGCGAGGACGCGCCGGTCGTCGCGCTCAGCAAGGCGATCATTCTGCGGGCCGTTCAAGACCGGGCCAGCGACATCCACATCCAGCCTTACAAGGATTACACCGCCGTGCGCCTGCGGGTCGACGGCGTGCTGCGCGAAGCAACCGCGCTGCGCGTGCCGCGTGAGCTGCACGCCGCCCTGGTCTCGCGCATCAAGATCATGTCCGAGTTGGACATCGCCGACCGGCTGCGCCCCCAGGACGGGCGCATCGGCCTGAACGTGCAGGGCAAGCCGTACGACTTCCGCGTTTCCACCCTGCCGGGGGTGCTGGGCGAGAAGGTCGTCATGCGCATCCTGGACAAAGGCTCCACCCAGGTTGGCCTAGAAAAGCTCGGGTTCTCGCCAGACATCCGCGAGCGGTTCGAGAAGATGATCACCGCCACCTACGGGATCATCCTGATCACCGGTCCGACCGGGAGCGGGAAATCGACAACGCTCTACTCGGTGCTGAACCGCCTCAACGTGCCCGAGAAGAACATCGTCACCGTGGAAGACCCGGTGGAGTATCAGCTTCCGGGGCTGACGCAGGTGCAGACGAACCCGGCGGCCGGGCTCACCTTCGCGGCGGCGCTCAAATCTTTCCTGCGCCAGGATCCGAATATCATCATGGTCGGCGAGATTCGCGATCAGGAAGTGGGCAGCATCGCTGTAGAGGCGGCGATCACCGGCCACCTGGTCCTCTCTACCCTGCACACCAACGACGCGCCAACGGCGGTGACGCGCCTGGCGGAGATGGGCATCGAGCCGTTCCTGATCTCGTCGAGCTTGATGGGCGTGCTGGCCCAGCGCCTGGGCCGGCGCATCTGCGAGCGCTGTAAGGAGCCGTACGAGCCGGACCTGGAAGCGGTGAGGCGTGCCGGTTTTGAGGTGGCGGAGGGAGAGACGCCGGTCTTCTATCGCGGCAAGGGGTGCGATGCCTGCCGCGGCACCGGCTACCGCGGGCGCATCGGCATCTACGAGCTGTTCGCGATGTCGGATGCCCTGCGCGAGATGGTGACGCATGGGGCACCCACGCACGAGATCCGGCAGCTTGCCCGTGCCGAGGGGATGCGGGTGCTGCAGGAAGACGCGGTCGACAAGATCAAGCTGGGGCTTACCACGCTGGACGAGGCGATCCGGGTGATCTCCAGCGGTTAGCGGTGAGGGGGAGACCCGTGCCGGTCTACAACTACATTGCCGTCAATCAGGCGGGCAAGCAGGTTCGCAAGTTCATTGAGGCGGACACGCCCCAGCAGGCGGCGGACCGCCTACGCGCCTCCGGCCTGCGCGTCAGCGAGCTGAAGCCGGCCGGGCGGTACTCGATGGCGGCGCTCAATGCCAGCCTGCAGCGGATGGGCGGCGTCAAGGCGCAGTCGCTGGTGATCTTCAGCCGCCAGTTTGCCACGATGATCAACGCCGGCATCCCGGTGATCCGCTGCCTCGACGTGTTGGAGAGCCAGACCAATGATCCCGTCTTCGCCCCGGTGGTGGCTCGCATCAAGTCGGACGTAATGGCCGGCAAAACGCTCACCGAGGCGCTGATGCGGCACCCGCGCGTCTTCTCCGCCCTCTTCTGCAGCATGGTGCGCGCCGCCGAGGTGGGCGGCATCCTAGATATCGTGCTGAACCGCCTGGCCGGCTTCCTGGAGAAGGAGGCGGAGATCCGCTCCAAGGTGAAGAGCGCGATGATGTACCCCACCGTCATCTTCGTCTTCGCCATCACCGTCACCACCGGCCTCTTCCTCTTCGTGCTCCCCACCTTCAAGAAGATGTTCGCCGAGATCGAGATTGATGGCAAGCCGCTGGAGTTGCCCTTCCTTAGCAACCTGATCTTCATGATCGGCGACTTCGTCAAGAACTACTTCTACATCCCCGCCGGCCTGGTGATACTGGCGCTGATCGCCTATAAGGCACTGCTGCGCACCGACAAGGGTCGGCACCTGATCGACGCCTGGAAGTTGCGTCTGCCGGTGGTGGGCGACCTGATTCGCAAGATCGCCATCTCCCGCTTCTCGCGCACCTTCGGCACGCTCACCCAGAGTGGCGTCCCGATCATGCAGGCGCTGGAGATCGTCGCCGATACCGCCGGCAACTGTATCGTGCGCGACGCGGTGCTGGGTGCCCGCGAAAGCATCAAGCGTGGCGAGCGCCTCGGCGCGCCGCTTGCCGCCAGCGGCGTCTTCCCTCCGATGGTCACCCAGATGATTGAGATCGGCGAGGAAGCCGGCAAGATCAGCGAGATGCTGGAGAAGATCGCCGACTTCTACGATGCCGAGGTGGACGCCACCATCAAGGGGTTGACCTCGATGATCGAGCCGGTGATGATCATGTTCGTCGGCACCATCGTCGGCCTGATCGCCGTGGCGGTGCTGATGCCGATTCCGAAGATGCAAGAAGCCCTCCGCGGGGCACGTTAGCTTCACACGGGAAAAAAAGCGCTTAAGTAGGGTGCGGGAGTGGCCGAATAGCCTAAACAGAGGGGCGACAGCGTCCGGGCACCCACAACAAACGCGCTGGTGACGGCCTCTACCTTTCGTTGGACGACCAGTCGATCGGCTACCGTGTATGCCGAAGGAGGAGATCCCCATGATGCAGAGAATGAGAGAGCGTCGACACGGTTTCACCATTATCGAGCTCCTCATCGTCATCGCGATTATCGCCATTCTGGCGGCGGTGGCGATCCCGGCGTTGCTGAAAGCGCAGGACTCGGGCAAAGAGAGCGGGGCACTGCAGGTGCTGAAGAGCCTTCGCAATGCCGAGGAGACCTACCGGGTGCGCTCGGATAAGAAGCAGTATGGCGAACTCGAGGATCTGAGGAAGGCCGGCCTGAGCCCGCTCGATGAAAACGACACTGATCCAAACACTAAGTACACGTTCGAGGCCACCGTGGATGCCGCCAACGACACCTACACCATCAAGGCGATCGCGCCAAAAAATGGGTTGTTGGACTACACGTTGGACCAGACGGGGAAGATCACCCAGACGCCCCATAGCGGCGGCGAGAGCTAGTAGCGATACTAGTCACGAACTATGAAGGTGCAACGGGCGCTGGCCGAGAGCCGGCGCCCGTTGCCTGTGCTCTGGAAGTTAGCCTGTGATATCCTGGCGAGCCATTCTACTAGGC
>JAAZEB010000191.1 GCA_012512505.1 Armatimonadota bacterium
CGGCGCCAGGATACGCCCCCTGCGGGAGGGGGTGCTCACGCCGGGCCGATTGCGAGCGGTTGCCTGCGGGGGGCTTGACAGCCGCGATACGGCCTGCTATACTTCTGATACGGAATGATACGGTCTGGGGTGTGGAGTCGCAGCCTGGCGGCGGGTGTCAGTGAGCCGATGGGGTGCCGACCCGGGCCGGGCGGCGGGGGCGCCCGCCGTGACCGCGACCGCACCGGCGGTAGTAGAGGAACTTACGATGAGTGTCGATCTCGGCTACGTCCAGGACCTGGCGGCCGGTGCCCTCGCGGGCCGGCGTCTGACAGTGGAAGAGGCGACGGTCCTGCTGGCTTGCCCCCCCGGCTCGCCGGCCGCTGAAACCATCTGGGAGGCGGCCCGCGAGCTGGCGCTGCGTCACGCCCGCGAGGGGCGGATCTGGGCGGCGATTGGGGTGGACTATTGCCCCTGCCCCCAGAACTGCAGCTTCTGCTCCTTCGGCGAGAAGTGGGGGATCGTGCGCGACAGCCACGAGTGGTCGCTGGAGCAGATCGTCGCGGCGGGCAAGAGCTTCGCGGCCCAGGGCGCCGCTTTCATCACGATCCGCACCACCCAGCATTACCCGCTGGAGCAGGTCTGCGGGATCGCCGAGGCCTTGCGTGCCGCGATCCCGGGATGCCCCAAGCTGGTCATCAACACCGGTGAGTTCTCCGCGGCCGAGGCCGAGCAGCTCCACGCCGCCGGCTATTCCATGGCCTACCACGTCTTCCGCATGCGGGAGGGAGTAGACACCGGCATCAGCGCGAAGGCCCGGCTGGCGACGCTTAATGTCATCCACCGCTCGCCTCTCGACCTTGCCTTCCTCGCCGAGCCGGTTGGCCCGGAGCATACTCCCGCTGAGATCGCCACCGAGATGGTACGCGCCCGCGACCTGGATGCCACCCTGATGGGTGTCATGGCGCGCGTTCCCGTGCCCGGCACCCCGAAGGCGCCGCTGGGGGCGCTGACGCCGGAGCAGGTGGCTCACGCCATCGCCGTCAGCCGCCTTGTGGCCGGCACGGTGGCCGACGACATCTGCGTCCACCCGCTCAACGAGCTCGCCCTGCAGGCCGGCGCCAACGCCATCGTCGTGGAGACCGGCGCGGTGCCGCGCGACCGCGAGGAGATCGCGCGTGAGTGGCGCGGCCTTACCATGGACCAGGCGCGCGAGATACTCGGGCGCTACTACCCGACCGTTGCCGGCACCGCGGCCTGAGAGCCTATTCTGAGGAGCACGGAAACAGCCCGGAGTGCCCGAGCCATCGGGCTTCGCACTGTGGGAAGCCGCATGGCTGCGGCACTCCGTTACTCACCCGGGCGATCATCGGAGTGCCCGAGCCATCGGGCTTCGCACTGTGGGAAGCCGCATGCCCACGTCGAGGGCAGGGCACAACGCCGTAGGGGCGAAGCAACCGGCGGCCATACGGACGCGTGTGCACAAAAGCTAGGCGTGCCGGTTGTTTCGCCCCTACAAACCCAGGTCCGGGCGATTGCCGGAGTGCCTGAGCCATCGGGCGTCCTGGTCGCGTTGCTGCGGTTTCCGTAGGCAAGGAGATACCTACCATGCTCAAGGCCCATGCTGCCCGCCGCCTGCTGGCCGTTGGCGCCCTTCTGGCGCTGGTACTGGCCGCGAGCCGCGTCGTGCCGCTGTTCGCCGCCCCCAAGGCCCGCTCCGTGCGCGTGGGCACCTGGAAGACGGCGCAGACGATTGCGCCGTATGAGTACCAACGCTTCCTGAAGGGCCGCTACACCGTGGATGTGCGCCCCTTCACCAACCCGGGCGACCAGAAAACGGCGCTGCTGGCCGGCTCACTCGACATGTGCGGCACCACGATGGTGATGGCAATCACCGCCGCCTCCCGCGGCGAGCCGGTCGTCGTTGTTGCCGCGCTGTGCGACAAGTGCAGCGCCCTCGCCGTCCGCAAAGATTCGTCGATCCGCAAGCCGGCCGATCTGCGCGGCAAGACGATCGGCTACGTGCCCGCCACCATGCATGACGTGCTGCTGCGCGAGACGCTCACCCGCGCCGGCCTCAACCCCCTGCGCGACGTGAAGCTGACGCGCATCGACTTCTTCGACATGGGGCAGGCGCTTTCCACCGGCGCCATCGATGCCTTCCTCAGTGGCGAGCCGTTCCCCACGGTGGCGAAGGTGCAGGGCTACGGCCGCATCTTGAGCTACCCCTACTTCGACGACTCGATCGGCACCATCAACGCGGGGATGATCGTCACCCGCAAGCAGATCCAGCAGAACCCGAAGCTCGTGCAAGACCTGGTGACTGCCCACGTGCTCGCCACGGAGTACTACAACGCCCACCGCGCCCAATGGCTGCGCTCGTCCTCCGCGTTCGGCACGCCGCTGCCGGTACTACAAGAGGCCGCCAAGAACATTGCCCTCACCTGGAAGATCGACGCCAAGTTCATCCAGCAGACGCGCAACCTGGGCAAGCGGATGCTGGCCCTGAAGATGATCTCCCGAGAGCCGGACTACGACCGGATGTTTGACGTGCGCTTCCTCAAGGAAGCCCAGAAGGCGCTCTCGGCACGGAAGAAGGAATGGCAGAGCCGCTAACCCTCGATGCCCCGGCGCCGCGTCGCTGCCTGGACTGGCTGCCGTTTGTGCTGCCGGGGATGCTGCTGTCGACCTGGCTGCTCCTCACCGGCACCGGCCACCTGCCCGAGTACGTGCTGCCGTCGCCGGGGCGCGCCGTCCTCACCGCGGTTGACTTCGTGTGGGGGCGGTGGCAGCTCAACGCCTACAGTGGCACCTTCCTCGGGCATGCCGCCGCCAGCCTGCAGCGGGTGGCGCTCGGCTTCGCCCTGGCGGCGGTGGTCGGGGTGCCCTGCGGCTTGCTGACCGGCTGCAGCCAGTGGACCCGGCGCCTGCTCGATCCAACGGTGCACGCGGTGCGCGCCGTGCCCGGGATTGGCTGGCTGCCGATCGCGATGGTGTGGTTCGGCGTTGGCACCCGCACCACCGTCTTCCTGATCGCCCTGGCCGCCTTCTTCCCGATCTACGTCAACGCGGCGTTGGGAGCACGCTCGGTGCGGCCCCTCTGGGTGCGGGCAGCGAAGATGCTCGGCGCCTCTCGGCGCGACCTCTTCTTCACCGTCACCCTGCCGGCCGGGCTGACGGCCACCGCCGATGGTCTGCGCCTGGGCCTGGGCGTTTCCTGGGCCTACCTGGTCCTTGGCGAACTGACCGGCGTGCCGGACGGCCTGGGGGCGGTGATGATGGATGCCCGCATGAACGGGCAGGTGGAGATCATCCTGGTGACAATGCTCGCCATCGCCGTTGTCGGCCGGCTGAGTGATCTGCTGCTGCTGGCGCTCTTCCGGAGGGTGCTGCCGCCGCAGCCGCGCTGAGGAGAGACTATGGATCCCGCGTTCTTGCAGAGCTGCCATCTGGTGGTGAACCGCGTCAGCAAGCGGTTTGTCGCCAACGGCGAGAGCTTGTGGGCGGTGCGCGACCTGACGCTGTGCGCGCGCCCGGGTGAGTTCGCCGCCGTGGTGGGGCCGAGCGGCTGCGGCAAGTCCACCCTCCTGGCGATGCTGGCCGGCTTCGAGCCGGTCACCGAGGGTTCCATCACCCTGGAGGGCCGGCCGGTCGCCGGTCCTGGCCCGGATCGCGGCGTGGCGTTTCAGGAGGACGCGCTCTTTCCCTGGCTAACCGTGGCCGGCAACGTCGGCTATGGCCTGCGCTTGCAAGGGCGATCACGCGCCGCCGCGCGCGAGGAGGCCCTGCGCGTCCTCAACCTGGTGGGCCTGGAGGAGTTCGCCGACTACTACCCGGCGCAGCTCTCCGGGGGGATGCGCCAGCGCGTGGCTCTAGCACGCCTGCTGGCCAACCGCCCCCGCGCCCTGCTGATGGACGAGCCGTTCGGGGCGCTCGACGCGCTCACCCGGATGGAGATGCAGCAGCTTCTGCTAGAGGTGTGGACCAAGCTGAACGTCACCGTCCTCTTCGTCACCCACGACGTGGAAGAGGCGATCTTCCTGGCCGACCGAGTGTACGTCCTGACCGCCCGTCCGGGACGGGTGCTTCGCCGGGTGGAGGTGGACCTCCCCCGCCCGCGCACCCCTGATACCTATACCGACCCGGCACTGACCGAACTGCGGCACGAAGTGCTCGCCCTGCTCCTGGAAGCCCGCAATCCCTCCTACGTGCCGGAGGTCGTCTACCCGTACTGAGGCCGCACTCCCCGCGCCCCACGGCCCGCCGGGGTGTGGCCTCTGGCACAGCCCATCGGAACACTAAAAAGGAGAACCCCCGATGCACCAGCGAATCATCCTGTGCCTATTGGCTTTGCTGGCCTTGCACGCCGCCCCCTCCTCGGCCCAGCTCGCGGCCCCCTGGGTGCCCTGGACCTGGACGAACAAGATGCAGTTTGGCCCGGTCAGCCTCTACGCCGGCCAGCGCTTCAGCCTGATTGCCGACGAGAAGACTGACAGCACCTACGTGCGCGACTATGACCTGGCGATCTTCAGCGACTGGACGATGAGCCAGAAAGACCAGTTCCGCGCTTACGTCGTTTTCAACCCCTACTACGTGAAGCACCATCCCCAGGTGAAGTCGCAGTGGTGGTTGATCTACGGCTACTACGAGCGCGACCTGGGCAGCGGCTGGCTGCGGCTGGGGAAGGTACCCTACCCGTTCAACTACCTGAATGGCTTCCCGGAGTGGCACAGCCAGGTGCGCCGTGTGACGCGCCTGTGGGACTACGGCATGACCTGGACGAGCAAGCCGCGCGAGGGCTGGCAGTGGGAGGCCGGCTGGGTTTCCAACGGCACCACCTCTTCCTCCGACGTGCGCGAGTTGAACGAGCCGGCCCTGGTGGGCCGCGTTCGCGTCGGCGTCGGGCAGCGGCTGGAGGCCGGGTTCTCCGGGATGCTGGCGCCCAAGCGCACCTTCCCGGGTCTCGGCGAGATCAACCTGTCGCGCTTCGGCGGGCACCTGCGCTGGCTGCCCTCCAGCCGCCTGGAGCTGCGCGGGGAGTACGTCAGTTTCCACACCCTCAGCCAGGGCGGCCCGATCCGGGCGGAGTACGCCGGCAAGCCGGGGCATGGCTGGGTGGCCGAGGGGATCTACCAGTTCGGGAAGCGCGCCCAGCTCTTTGCCAACTACAACAGCCTGCAGCGCGCCGAGGGCAGCGCCACGCGGGTGGATACCCTCACCTTCGGCGGCCGAATCAAGCTCCACGACCGCCTCTACCTCATCCCGGAGGCGTGGCTGGTGGACGACCAGTTGCCGAAGACGCACCCGCTCTACGACGACAACCGCGTCATGCTGACGTCCCTGGTCCTCTTCTGAGCGTCGGTTAGCGGGCCACGCGATCCGACCCCGATGGCTGTTCCTATCGGGTCGGAAACCCCTCCACCGCCAGGTACTCGGCCGGATCGCCGGCAAGCCCTGGCCACGGGTGCTCCTCACGCTTCCGGAGGAGGCCGGCGGCACGCCGGCGCTCCGACCGCAATCGCTGGAAGGCACTCCTGATCCTTGGGCTTTGCCCTGCCCCAGGGCCTTTTCATTTAGGGTGAGGGGGGTATAGAATAGGTAGGAGCCTCGCAAGCCGGTGCTATTCAGAGGAGGACGAGAATGGGCGGAGATGCAGAGTGGCCTCCTGGTTCCCTGGCGGCAGCCC
>JAAZEB010000192.1 GCA_012512505.1 Armatimonadota bacterium
CCTTTTTCGCGATGATCGCAAATCACTTCACAGCGCCGTCCACGCTCCCCGAAGATCGGTGGGGTAGCATCTCTTCTCTACCATAGTATGCCCGCCGGGGCCGGTCCGGGTCTGCAGAATCGTGGCGGTCCGGCTTACTGGCACCGTTATTGCTGCAGATTCCTGCCGCAGCATGCAGGCAGCGACCTTCAGGAGTGAAGCGTGTTCAACCGATCCAGGAAAGGCACATTCGGCGCGGCGGGCATTGCGGCCACCTGCGTGAAGACCGCCGAGGAGGTAGAGGCACTCTGCGAGGCGTGGGACGCCCTGGCGGCCCGCGACGCCACCGCCACCACCTATCAGGGCTCTGCTTGGCTGGCCACCTGGTTTCGGCACCACCCCAACGTGCGTCCCAGGGTCTTCGTCGCCTTCCGCGGCGACCGTCTGACGGCGGCCATCCCCCTCTGCGCCTATCGCGCCCGGTTCCAGCTGGCCAGCACCCGCATCCTGCGCCTCGCCGCCGACAACGACTCCGATTATGGCAACGCGCTGGTCGATCCGGAGCACCCGGGAGACCTGGCGGAGCTCGTCGGGGCCGGCCTGCTGCGTTCCCGCACCTGGGATCTGCTGGATCTGCGCCACATCCCGGCGTCGGCATCGCTGGCGCAGGCGGTGCGGGCCGCCTCCGGTCCCTCGCGGATCCACCACGTTGCCCAAGACGTGGCTCCCTACCTGGACATCCGCAGTGAGTGGCAGGCCTCCGTTTCTCGCAACCAGCGCTCGCAGGTACTCCGACACCGCCGCCAGCTTGAGGCAGAAGGGCCGGTGGCGTTCGACGTTGCCCGCTCGGCGGACGAAGTGGTGGGGATGCTCGACCAGTTCGCGCGGATCCACATCGCCCGCTGGCGCCAACGCGGCGAGACCAGCGTCTTTTGCATCCCGACGCAGCGCGCCTGGTTGCACGCGGCTTGCCAGGCACTCCACCAGCGCGGCGAGCTCTACCTGTGCCGCCTCGCTCTTGCCGGCAACCCCGTCAGCATGGGCCTTTACGTCCTCTCGGGTCGGCGGCTGACCAACTACATGATCGCCTTCCAGGAAGAGTACCGCCGCTTCGGGCCGGCACACCTGCTGATCGCCGCCGCCATCGAGGATGTGCGCCGCCGCAACCTGGCCGATATCCATGACTTCGGCCGGGGTGGCGAGGAGTACAAGCTGCGCTGGACCCGGGCCACCCAGCCGCTGGAGCGGATCCTGGTTGCCCGGCGCTCGCTGGCCGGCTCGGCGGCGCTCTGCTGGGCCGCCCGCGTCCAGCCGTTCATCTGGCGCCACTACCGCGCGGCAACCCTCCTCCGCGAGTTCCGCCGCCGCCGGGAGGCCCGGCGCTCGGCCTAGCAGGCCGCCCCTAGCAATCTCCACCGCCGGGCGTGACACACCGGGCGTATCGCCCTGCTGGGTCGTGGATCGGTCCTTAGTGGTGCCGTCGCAGCCGGAGCCGATTCCGGGCCTCGCGCACCAGGGCGTGCAGGCGCTGATGCCGCCACAACCGCGGCTTGCCGGCGGTGGCCCACCAGTAGGCTCCCTGGGCGATGGGTGACCGCCGGGCAATGACCGCCCGCTCCAGCGGCCGGATCGCCTGCGTCCAGCGCAGCTTGTACTCCTCGTCGCCCCGGCCGAAGTCCAGCACGTCGGCCAGGCCCAGCCGCTCCATCTCCTCGACCACCGCCAGGATCAAGAGGTGGACCGGGCAGAAGCGGGCAAACTCCGGGGCGAAGGTGTAGGAGTAAGGCAGCAGGCGCCGTCCGAAAAGCGCGTAGAGGCCGATGCTGACAGTGGCGTCGCCCGCCGCCAGGCGGTAGAGGTAAAGCTGATCACGCCGCAGCAGCCCCTGGCACACGTCGCGGAGGAACGCGCGCGACTCCGGGAAGCGGTAGGCGCTGGTCTCTCCCTTGCCCTGCCAACGCTCGATGTGCAGGCGCGCGAACTCCTCCAGGAGGGCATCCACCGCCGCCAGCGTCTGGATGCGGGTTAGGGTGACCGGCCCCTGCTCTTCCAGGCGCCGGCGGCGCCGCATCCAATCGGAGCGGTGCCCTTTGCTGACCGTGTCGCGCCAGTTGCCGCGCAGATCCAGGTATGGTGCCACGTCTTGCGGCGCGCGATGCACCCGCCAGGGGCCGTGCGTCCGCTGCACCAGCGTCATCAGGTGCGAGTCGGGCGCCAGGTAGTGGAGATCAATCAGGTGCCAGCCGCCCTCCTCCAGCACCCGGGTCCACAGGGCTGCCAGGTCCGCGGGATGCTCCGGATCGGCCAGGGCGTCGCAGAAGTCAGAGTAGTCAGTGGCGACGCGCAGGGTGCGCACGCCGAAGGGGGGCCGGCCCGACTGATGGGCACACAGGGCCAGCGCCGCGGTGAGCCGGTCGCCACGGCGGGCGACGTACACCCGTGGCCGACCCTCCGGGCGGTGGCGTAGCCAGGCCGAGACCCAGGCATGGCTTTGGAAGAGGTGCGCTTTCGAGCTGCGCGCGTGGAGGGCATCCCAGGCTGCTGCCAGCTCCTCAATCTCGCTTGCCTGCGTGATGCAGGTGATCGCTGCCGCTTCCCGTCCGGGTTGCGGCTCGGCCCCTTTGCCCACGACAGCCTCCCCTCCCTGGCAACCTTCTCACCGCCTGATCGGCCGGCGTCCGGTGGGGGTACCGTAGAGCGCGCTGAGCGAGCGGCGAAACACTATGTCGCGCAGCAGCCACCAGACGATGCGCGGCCGTCGGGTGATCTGAGTGAAGCAGTAGGGCAGCCAGCCGTGCCCGTAGGGCACGTAGATCCGCACCGGCACCCCCAACGGGCGAGCCACCGCCAGCGCCGGGGCAACGGGCAAGCCGAAGAGGAGCTCCAACTCGCAGGGCGTCTGCGTCTGTAGCAGGCGGGTGAGGCCCTCGCGCACCAGCAC
>JAAZEB010000193.1 GCA_012512505.1 Armatimonadota bacterium
CCGCCCCGGCGTTGATGGTCGCCCAGTAGCCGATGGCGTACTCCAGGCAGTTGGGCAGGTAGAAGGCCACCCGGTCTCCTGGCCGCAGCCCGCACTCCCGCTCCAGGTGCCCGCGCAGGCGCTCAACCCACTCGTTGGCCTGGGCGTAGGAGACGCACTCGTCCTCCCAGAGGAAGGCGGGCTTGCGGGGGAAGCGCGCCACGCTGTTCTGCCAATAGTCGCGAATGCTCTGCAGCGGATAGGCGATCATGCTCCACCTCCCCGACGGCGCGGATGAAGCTCAGCGGCTCCAGAAGAGATGCACGCGGTGGCCGGCGGGGTCCGGCTCCTTCAAGAAGACCGCCTTCACCCCGTCCTTGATGGTTGGCTCTTCCAGGGCCACGCCGCGCTCCCGCAGCACGCGCACCGCCTCCTCGAAGTGGGCGACGCGGATGGCGACGTGCGCCTGCTTCTCCTTCGGCTCCTTGAAAACCTCGATGCGGCCCGGGCCGGCGCCGGAGACGAAGATGGAGGAGTTGCCCACCTTCTCGCTCAGCCCGAAGGTACTCGCATACCACGAGGCCACCGCGGCGCCGCCGTCCGGCTCCTTCGGGTAGAGGCCCACGTGCTCGCAGCCGAGGAAGAGGGGCACGCCGCGCGCCTTCTTCACCCACCAGAGGCACTGCTCCACCTTGCGCGTGAGGGCGGCCCAATCGCCGGCGGCGACGATCTCCTTGGTGATCAGGTTGCTGCCGATGCCAAGACAGGCCGTGCCCGCCTTGATCCAGGCGCTGATACTCTCCTCGGTGGCATCGACGCCCCCAGTGGGCATGATCTTGGTCCAGGGACAGGGCCCCAGCATCGCCTTCACGAAGGCGGGGCCGCCCACCTCCTTGCCGGGAAACAGCTTGACGATCTCGCAGCCGGCCTCCTCGGCCTGGCTGATCTCGCTGGCGCTGCCGCACCCGGGCGAGTAAGCCACCTTGCGCCGGTTGCACGCGCGGGCCACCTCGGGGTTGAACACCGGTCCCACAACGAAGTTGGCGCCGGAGTTGAGGTAGAGCGCCGCCGTGCCGGCGTCCACCACCGAACCGACCCCCAGGATCACCTCGGGGCGCTCCCGGGCAAAACGCGCCGCCAGGTCGCAGAAAACGCGGTACGCCAAATCCCCCCGGTTGGTGAACTCAATCACCCGGGCGCCACCCTCCGCGCAGGCGTTCACTATCTGGGCGGCGATCTCCACGTCGGCGTGGTAGAAGACCGGCACCAGGCCGGTGTCCAGCATCGTGTTCAGGACCTGGAGACGCTCGAAACGTGCCATCCTTACTCCCTTTCCAAGGTAGGGCCTCTGCCCGCAAGGCGCGCGGCGCTGAACCGCGCTACTCCTCCGCGTCCGGGCGCCACGCGGCATCCGGGGTCACCACCAGGCGATCCACGTAAACCGGCATCCCGACGCGGTGGGCGCGCAGGTAGAGGCTGAACTCCAGTTCATCACTCTCCCAGGCCAGGCCGTCGGTGCGCTCCGGGCCAACGGCATGCTCCAGCGCCAGCCACTGCCAGCCGGAGCCATCGCCGTCAATGGCATAGTAGCCGCCCAGGCCCCGGTTCAGGTAATAGTAGGCCGGCGCGCCGCCGTGGTCGAGCCGCAGCCACAGGTAGAGCTTCTTGCGCGCGCCAAAGCGCTCGATGGCGGCGGCGCTCAGCCCCCGGAAGACGATCCCGGCGTACTGCCTCTCCATGGCGACGCAGGCCCCGTCGCTGCCGGGCCGGTCGGTCACCAGCCAGGCCTGTTTGCCCCCCACCGGGTCGCGGGCCGCCGCCGCCGCGCGGAAGGTGAGGGGTGGGCCAGACGCCTCGCCGAGGCTACGGTCGAGGCCCAGGTAAAGGTACTTCTGCACCGCCAGGCCGGTGCCGAACTCGTCGCCGCCCGCCAGCAGCACGACCGGCGCCGCCCCCTGCTCTACCACCCGGATGAGGCCCTCGCCCGGCTTCAGGCTCTGGTCCTTCAGGTAGGCACGCAGCAGCGGGCTCTTGGACGCGGTACCGATCAGGATTGTCGCGCGGGCGTCCTCGCCGGCCGTAGCCGACTCTGCGAAAGACGCGCCGGGGATCGCCCGCACCAGGTCTTCCGCGGCCCACCGCTCGCGTGCCGTGGCGCCCTCGGCCAGCACCACCCGTGGGCGCTCGGCGTAGGTCAAGTGCGCGGGCGCCTCCACCAGGCGGAAGCCGCCGAACATCTCGCCCACGAAGTAGAACGCCATCTTCGGCCGGTCCGAGGCGTCGTGCAGTCCGAAGAACGACTCTTTGTCATCGGCCTGCTGGCCCGGGCGGCCGCGGTCGTCCCACATGAAGGCAAAGCCACCGATCGCCCCGGCCTGTCGCAGCGCCCGCCACTCGAGTTGGTAGCCCTCGGCCTGCCAGGCACGGTAGTAGGTGAGCGGCTCTGCCCGGCGGGAGTGGTGCCCATACTCGGCGACCAGGAGGGGCCGCTCGCCCAGGCGCTCCCGGTAGCGCTGCAGCTCCGCGCGCAGCCGCTGGCTATCGTGGCCGGTATAGATCTGGATCGAGCCGAGGTCCACCGGCAGCTCCCAGTCGATCACGTCTGGCAGGCCGGCATAGGTGGTCAGCACCTCCGGGGCGACCCGCTTGGCTACCCGCTGCATCGCCTCGACGTAGGCGCGGATCTTTTCGGCATCGCCTTGCAACTCGTAGCCGAACGCCACGCACAGCAAGGCCGGGCTATCGCGGTGCCCGCGCAGAATCGCGGCCAGCTCGTCCGCCTTGGCCGTGATGAAGCCCTCGTGCTTGGCCGCCGGGTAGTCGTAGCAGATTCCGATCCCTTCCAGCACGAAGAAGCCGTGCTCCTCGGCCAGCGCCAGCATGTCGTCGGGGCAGCGGCCCCACTGCTTGATCGCGTTGCAACCCATCCGCTTCATCACGCGGAGGTCGGCCGCCATCACCGCGCGCGGGTTGGCGAGTGGCCAGCGACCCTCTCGCGGAGTGTAACCGATGCCGCGGATCGGGGTGTCGCGCCCGTTCACCAGCAGCCGCCCGGCGCGCGCCTCCAGGACCGGCTGCCCGGCGCGAACAACCACCTGGCAGGATCCGGCCGCCCCGGCAAAGCGGATCCGCGCGCGCAGGCGGTGGGGGTGTTCGGGCGTCCAGGTGCGCGCCAGCGGCAGCGAGTAGGTGAGCGTCAACCGATTCTCGCCGGCGCGCAGGCGCACCTCCTTCTGGCTGCGGGTGCCCGCCAGGGGGCGACCTTGCTGGTCCGTCACCACCAGCGACAGCGTGCCGGCGCCAGACCGGCGGGCGACGAGCACCGGCGTCAGGGTGTAGACGACGCGCTGCCCCTCGATGCGGGCGCGGCGATCCACCCGAGTGATCTGCAGGGCCAGCTCCGGCGGACGCGGCACGGCCGGGTCGCGCCGCAGGCGCACGAAACCCAGTTCCAGCTCCGCGCCCGCGGCCGTGTCGATCCGCACCGCCACCGAGCCGAGTGTTCCCCGCCAGCCCATGCGCCGCGCCAGGTTCACCCGGTAAAGGCCCGGCGGCGAGTCGCCCGTGGCCTCCAAGACACACCCGCCGGCCTTCCAGCAGCTCTCCACCAGATCGGCGGTCACCCGCCATTGGCCCCGAGCCCGCTTCACACCCAGTTCCAGCACCGGCGTCTGCTCCAGGTCGACGACGCCGAAGTAACGGTAGATGCCGGTCTCCGGGGGCACGCGCAGGGTGCCTGGCGCGGGGGTGTACTCTTCATCCGACAGCAGCCCGGTCACCCCGGTGCGCCACTCCGCCACGCTGGAGCAGTCCTCGATCAGCCGGGGGCTGGAATCTTGCCGGAGGTTTACCGGGGCGTCCGGCCAGGGAACCCACTCCGGAGCCGGCAGCGCGGCCGCGGCGGTGGCGCACGGCAGCAGAAACAGCAGCCCCAGGAACGTCAACATCGCCGGTGTTGTCCTCCTCCGAGTGGTGCATCCCGGTAGAGGGTGTTCCTCGGGCAGGCGCGCGTTCCTGCCGGCGGGGCGGCCTGCCGCGCCGTCGGCGGTTGCCCCACCAAACCAGAGGCTGCCGAAGCCTGAAGCAGTGTGATATAATGAACCACACCGGCAGTGATCGTGGGCAGGGCGCTGCCACGCGCCTGGAGGCGTCGCCGGGTGTCGGGCTCCTCGCCCCGACGGTTGAGGGTGTTAGAGAGGGAACAGGGTGCTCCGTCCCAATACACACGCGGGCAAGTTGATCGTCGTGGAGGGTATCGACGGCAGCGGCAAGTCGACCCAGATCGACCTGCTGCACAAGTGGCTGCAGTCCCAGGGGAGGTCGGTCTACTTCAGCGAGTGGAACTCCTCGGACCTGGTGAAGAGCACCACGCGCCTGGGTAAGAAGCGGCGGGTGTTCACCCCCACCACCTTCAGCATGCTTCAGGCCACCGATTTCGCCGACCGCTGGGAGAACTGGATGCTGCCGCTGCTGAAGGCGGGGCTGATCGTGCTGGCCGACCGCTACGCCTTCACCGCCTTCGCCCGCGACGTGGCGCGCGGGGTGGATCCGGAGTGGGTCCGCAACCTCTACTCGTTTGCCCCGCGGCCGGACATCGTGTTCTACTTCCGCGTGCCGCTGGAGATCGCGGTGGAGCGCATCCTCTCGGCACGCGCCCGGATCAAGTACTATGAGGCCGGGATGGACCTGGGGCTTTCCGACAACCTGGTAACCAGCTTCCGCCTCTTCCAGCAGCGCATCCTGGATCAGTACGACCGGATGGCGGAGGAGTATGGCTTCACGGTGATCGATGGCACGCTGCCGATCCACACGCAGCAGCAGCAGGTGCGCGCCATCACCCAGGAGACGCTGAACGGGTGGCAGGGCCTCCGCCGCCCAGGCTCGCGGATGGGAGAGAGTCGATGACGCAACCGGTGTTCTACGGAGCCGGCTTCCCTTATGCGCCCAGCTACTCGCTGGAGGGCAAGCTCATCGTCCTGGAGGGCACCGACGGCGTCGGCCGCTCGACACACGTTCAGCTCCTGAAGAAGTGGCTGGAGGAGGAGGGCTTCGGCGTCTCCAACACCGGCTTGGCCCGCTCGGCACTGACGCAGCCGGGCCTCGATGCCGCGAAAGCCGGGCACACCCTCGGCCGGCTGACGATGAGCCTCTTCTACGCCACCGACTTCGCCGACCGCCTGGAGAACCAGATCATCCCGGCGCTGCGGGCCGGCTTCTACGTCCTCTCGGACCGCTACTTCTACTCGATTATCGCCCGCGACGTGGTGCGCGGCGCCGACCCGGAGTGGGCCCGGCGGATCTACGGCTTCGCCCTGAAGCCGGACATCGTCTTCTACCTCAAGGTAGACGTGCCCACCCTGGTCTCCCGAATGGTTCACGGCCGCGGCTTCAACTACTGGGAGTCGGGCATGGATATCCGCTGCGCCGACAACCTGTACGACAGCTTCTGCCGCTACCAGACGCGCGTGATCGAGCAGTTCGACCAGATGGCGGAAGAGTTCGGCTTCGTCACCATCGATGCCACCCGGTCGGTGGATGCGGTATTCGCCGACCTGCGCCGGCACATCGAGGCGCTCCAACGAAGCGGGTAGGAGCCACCCCACGGCAACTGGCCGGAGTGCCTGAGCCACCGGGCATCGGCAGCCTGGATGCCGCATTGCTGCGGCACTCCGCCACTCTCCCAGGCAACTGGCCGGAGTGCCCGAGCAATCGGGCTTCGGCAGCCTGGATGCCGCATTGCTGCGGCACTCCGTTGCTTTCTCGGGCGATCACCGGAGTGCCCGAGCCATCGGGCTTCGCACTATGGGAAGCGTATGGAACGCACGCCGACAGAGGAGATGCTCCGCTTTGGGGCCGAGGCGCTGCTGGCGCGGCTGGAGGCGCTGGTCCAGGAGGCGGAGGGCGTTCGCAAGGCAGAAGAGATCGAGTGCGTCCACCGGATGCGCGTAGCCTCGCGGCGCCTGCGCAGCGCGCTGACGCTGTTTGCCGACTGCCTGCCCCCGAAGCGGCAGGTGGAGTGGCGCCGGCAGATCCGCCGCATCACCCGCGCCCTGGGCGCCGCGCGTGATACGGATGTTCAGGTGGCGTTCCTGGAGACGTTCGCCGCCGGGCTGACGAACCCCGCCCACCGCCCCGGCATCCACCGCCTGCTGCTGCGCCTGCGGCAGCGCCGCCAGATGCTTCAGCCACCGGTGCTCGCCGCGCTCGATCACCTGGAGAAGAGTCGCACCCTCGACAGGATGGCCCAGACGCTGCGCCGGTTGGTGGCGCGAGTACCGGGCAGCCAGAGCCCGACAGCATCGCCCGCCCTCCTGGATCAAGCGTACCTGGCCACCTCACGGCGTCTGGAGGAGATGCTGGCCTACCGTCCCTACGTATCGCAACCGGAGCGCGTGGCCGAGCTGCACGCCTTGCGCATTGCCGCCAAGCGCCTCCGCTACACGATGGAGGTCTTCGCGCCGCTCTACGACGGCGCGCTGAAGCCGCCGCTGCAGGTGGTGCGCAAGGTGCAAGAGCTGCTCGGCGAGATCCACGACTGCGACGTGTGGGAGCAGTTCCTGCCCCGCTTCCTCGAAGAGGAGCGCCAGCGCACCGAGGAGTACTTCGGGCACACGCGCGCGCTGCGCCGGCTGCTCCCCGGCTTACTCTACCTGCAGCAGGAGCGGCAGCGGGCGCGTGAGGAACGCTACCGCGAGTTCGTCACCTTCTGGTCCGAGCTGGAGGCGCAAGGCGCGTGGTCGACTCTGGAGCACACCCTGAGCACCGGGGCCCCGGCGCTGGCCGATGAGGGCCGGGGAGCAGGAGAGGGCGGATGAAGGTGGCCCTCCTCGGCGACGTTCACGCCAACCTCCCGGCGTTGGAGGCGGTGCTCGCCGACGCGCGCGCCCGTGGGGCGGAGGCGATCTGGCACCTGGGGGACTTCGTCGGCTACGGCGCTTTCCCCGAAGCGGTAGTGCGCTGCCTGCGCGCGGTGCAGGCCCTCAGCGTGATCGGCAACTACGACCGCAAGGCGCTCAAGGCAAAGAAGGGGAAGCCACCGACGACGAAGTCGCCCCAAAAGTGGCTGGCATTCCGTTGGGCGCACGACAACCTCTCCAAGGAGAGCCGTAAGTACCTGCGCTCGCTTCCCGAGCAGATCCGCCTGGAGGCCGAAGGGAAGCGCGTGCTGCTGGTTCACGCCAGCCCGGCCAGCACCAAGGAACACCTCACGCCACAGACGACCGACGAGCGGCTGCGCGAGCTGGCGCTGGTCGCGGCCGCCGACATCGTCGTCTGCGGGCACTCGCACCAGCCGTTCAAGCGAAAGGTGGACGGGGTGTGGTTCATCAACCCCGGCAGCGTCGGGCGGCCGGACGATGGAGACCCGCGCGCCAGCTACGCCATTCTGCAGCTTGGGCCGCGCCTCTTTCAGGTGCGCCACTACCGGGTGGCTTACGATGTCGCACGAGCCGCCGCCGCGCTCCGCGCGCAGAAGCTGCCCGCGGCGTTCGCCCAGATGGTGCTGCAGGGGCGCAGCCTCGCTGCCGTGCTGCCGCTCACCCCCCAGGAA
>JAAZEB010000194.1 GCA_012512505.1 Armatimonadota bacterium
AATGAGTTGTTCAGAACGCCCTTGTGCATCTTGCTCATCTTTCTCTCCTCTCTGCCCCTTGCTTGGGGTTGTATCTTATCTTCACCCATACTATACCACATTCACGATCATCTGTCAACACCTTTTAGCCGTCATTCTCGATTTTTTTTCAACTTTTTTTTCATCTCTGCCGACCGGTTGGCCCCGCGACTACACCACGAGTTTTCGAAACTGGCAAACAAAAACCCCACCGGGGCAGGTGGGGTTTGGGGGGGGCGGGTTACTCGCCGTCGGCGGGCTGCTTGCGAGGCCGGCCGCCTTTGTGCCCGTTGGCGGCGCTACTGCGTGCCTTGCGGGGGCGATGTGCGGCTGCGGCTGGGGGCGTCAGGCACGCAGGGCCTCCCGGGCTCGCACGTAGTCGAGGATGTCCTGCTCTGGAACGTAGTAGCGCCCCGAACCAAGGAAAGCATGAAACACGTGGACGCCCCGACTTTCGCAGTCATCCACCTCCGCCCGACTGCCGCTGCTCTTCTCCCACCCCGGCACCGTCACCACGAGGTCGCAGCGTCGGAGCATCACCAGGTCGCCGGCCAGCCACACCTCGTCAGGCGCAGCCCCGTCGAAGAGGGCAGTGTTGGCGTGTGGGCAGATGTTCGGGATGCCGATATTCCACAGCGCCAACGATACCTCGCGCGCCCGCCGGATGTTCTCGGACACGTAGTAGGCTCCGCGCTGGTCGCGGTAGGGCCCGATGACGTAGGCCAGCACATCGTAGATCTTCATCACGCCGTTCGCCCCCACACGTAGCCGACCAGGCCAGTCACCCAGGCAAAGATCCCCGCGGTGACGCCCTGCCGACGGGTCAGACCCGCCAGTTCGGCCGGCATCTCGGGGCCTTCGGCGATCACCCAGGCCATCAGGCACCCCAACAGGCACAGGCCCGCCATGATGGCCAGGGCGCCCAGTAGCGCCGCCAGCACGTAGGCCGCGGCCTGCACCTGCCCGGACCAGATGGCGTTCGGCGCGACCTCCGGCTCCGGGTCTCTCTGCACCGGCTCGGTGCGAATCACGTCGAATCGAGCTTTTCTCGGATGCATGGGTCCTCCCTCACGGCGTCAGGCCGGCACCGGCCAGGATGCCCGGCCCCCACTCCTCTCCATCAGTCCTCGAGCAGCACCCAGCCCTCGCCGCCACGATACCAGCCTGGGTTGCCCTCTTCGGGCCGCGCGAAGATGGACCGCGCGCCGCCCGATCCGACCGCGAAACGGTGGCCCTCAGGAGCCTGGTAGATCGTGCCGGAAACGTAGTCGAAGTCGCCGGGATAGGGCGTCGGGCTCTCGATCTCCTCGATCTCCTTTGCTGTGCCGATGTCGCACAGCTTGCCGCCGAGATACCGAGCCACCTCGCCGTCGCCAATCTTGACCTCTCGGACGTATGGCGCGATGTCCTCCGGGTCCCATCCCCTTGCCTGCAGCAGCTCGATGATGTCCTCGTCGCTGGGGGAGCAGTCGCGGGAGATATACCACAGGGCATCAGCATCCACCTCGCCGCCGATGGCTCCCTCGTAATCCCAGCTCCAGTCCGCCCACTCTCCATGCTTGCCCATGTTGGGATCCCAGGTGTAGTAGGGAATCTCCGCGCTGGACTCTGGATGAGTATAAATGACGCAGCCGGTCGACTCGTCGGAGCCGACGAGCTCTAAGCCATACTCCTCCGCGACCTCTCGCCTGTGGTCGCCGCGGTAGGCTACCGGGCTGTAGCCGTTCTCCACGTCCTCGGCAATACGCTTTGCCATTTCCTGGTTGAGTTGCTCTGCTGTCGGTGCTGCCATATCTCTATCCCTCCTGGGCTTATCGCCCACGCCCGATACTCCTCCGGCCGGACTGTCGGGCTTCGCACGCCCGGCCTCGTCGTGGGTTAGTCTAGCATCTCGCCGGCCTGTGGCTGCTCGCCCCGCCCCGCGCGGTGCAACCACCTCTCGGCCGCGTCGATGAGCGCGAGCTTCTCGCAGTAAGACAGTGCCTTGAGCTTCTTCATGAGTGCCGGCCCGTCCACGTGCCACCGCTCCGCCGCGCCGTCGATGAGTGCGTCCGCCACCTCGTGCTCAAGGAAGCCGATCGCACACGGCGAGGCGAACAGCGCCCCGTTCATGACGTCGATCAGGAGGCCCTGCTCCGCCGCGCTGAACCGCTCGCGCAAGTCGCGCCGGGCGGAGTTCAGCGCGTAGAAGTATCGGTCAAGGCTCTTGGCGATTGTCGCCGAGCGGTCAGTCGACTGCTCCTCACCCGGACGGGCTTGCCGCGCCTCCACCTGCGCAAGCGTGTGCGCCGGCATCGTGATCGAGAGTCTTTGTGTCTTCATCCTTCCCTCCTAGTCAGTCCACAGTCGGGGCCGCGAACTTCCAGAACGCCGCGCGCCGGCCCGAGACAATCTTGTGCCACCCGGTGGCCTCAACACGGGGATGCGCACCGGGGAGGTGGACGAGTCGGGGATCATTGGCGTACACCACCCCGCCGGCCCCGAACCGGATCTCGCTCGCCTCGAGCGCATGCGAGTCCTCCAACAACCATCGACCGGAGCGGCGTTCGCTCGCCCGCCGCGCGCCGAAGCGGGATCAAGGCGATGTCGCCTTGCCGGCGCACCTGGCCATAGTCGCAATCGAAAATCCAATCCTGCACGCGGCGCACCACGTCTTGGCCGGCCCGAATGGCGTGATGCACGACGTGCGCACTCACCGGGTGCGCGAACGCGGTGCCGTCTTCATTGTGGCCGATGAGGTAGTAGTTCTTGCGGACCTGGGTCCAGCGCCGCCCCCTCACGGCCTGGCGGATCTGGATGACCACCAGGAGCGCGCCGCTATGCGCGTCGTGACCGTGCGCGTAGAGGTC
>JAAZEB010000195.1 GCA_012512505.1 Armatimonadota bacterium
GGGTCAAGGACACGCGCGAGCAGTGGAACGTGCTGCGGCATGCGCCCACCTCCCTGGAGCGGGAAGTGCATGCCCTCAGCAGCCTCTATCGGTGGACCGATGATGGCCGCCTGGAGCGGTGCGCCGATGGCCTGGTGGTCTGCCTGGCCGACGCGATCCGGCACGAGGAGTGGCAGTGGCTGCGGGAGGTTTGGGACCGGGCGTTCTCAGGGACGCCCACCCGCCCGGTGGGGGCCACGCTGGTTTGGTCCGACGCGGCGCTGGAGGCGCAGGTGGAGGACTACATCGAGACGCGGCGCTGGAGCACGCACCGCCTGCTGCACCGTCTGATGGCGCGGGGGGCGCCAATCCCCGCCACCGTGCGCATCGAGGAGCTGGATCGGGTGCGCGGACCGATTCTGGTGCTGAACCCGCACCTGCTGCCAGCGGCGGAGCGCGCCCGGGTGCTGGCCTACGCGGGCGGTCCGGTGCTGCTGATCGGGCCGGAGGAGGAACCGCTGCCGACGCCGGCAGCACATTTCGTCGCCGGTGAAGGACTCAGCCGGCTGGCCTGTTGGGTGTATGGGGTGGAGGAGCCCCCCGCGATCCCCCTGGCGCCGGAGACACTGCCAGCGCGGGAAGAGGCGGTACTGCACCAGCGCGAGCCACGCAGCTTCCTGGAGGACCTGCCGTTCCACGACGTGTCCGAGCGCTTCCTGGAGGCGTGCGCAGAGCTGATCGCGCGCTGCAGCGGAAGCCCGCGCGTGCTGCACGGCGCGGACCGAGTGCGGCTGCTGGCGATGGAGGAAGCCCCCGGCCGGCGGCGCCTGCTGGTGGGCAACGATAGCCACGGCTACGTCACCGCACACCTGGATATGGGGCAGCCGGTGGCGAGTGTGACGGTGCTCGGGCCGTTCCCGCCGCTGCCGATCACCCCGGAAGGCTCTTGCTTCTCGGTGAGGGTGCCGGGCCGCGGCGCTGTGCTCCTGGCCGTTACCCTCGCCACGCCAGACGCCGATCCCCCGGGATTGTAGCGGAGCGCCGCAGCGAGGCGGCCTCCCACGGTGCGATGCCCGATGGCTCGGGCACTCCGACCAGTTGCCCGGACCTGGGGTTCGTAGGGGCGAAACAACCGGCATGCCTGACTTTTGTGCGCACGCACCCGTATACCCGCCGGTTGCTTCGCCCCTACGACGTTGTGCCCTGCCTTGCCGGTTGCTCCGCCCTTACGACGTTGCGGTGGTCCCGGCGCCGGTTGGCCAGATGGAGCGCAGGGGGAAGACCTCCAGCGAGTGGAAGCGTGCCTCGCCGCCAATCGCGTAGGCGCTGAGGGCGCGGTTCTCTGGATCGGGCAGGAAGCAGGAGGGCATGGAGACCAAGCCGTCGTTGCCGAAGACTTCGATGCTGGTACGGTCCAGCAGGATCTGCAGGCGAAGGCGGCCGTTCTCCAGCGGCAGCGGGGCGCGCTGGCCGAGGCAGGAGAGGGTCTGCTCGCCCACGACGTAGCTCACCTTCTCGCCGCGCAGCACCAAACCGACCTCGCTGGCCGTGCCCGGATCGATCTCCGCCTGGATCTCGAACAGCTCGCCGGAGAGGCCGGCCAGTGGGTCGTCGCCGGGGCGAAGGGACAGGTGGTGCCAGGCGTGGCGGGCCTCGCGAATTCGCTCGATCTCGCCGACCGGCCGGCGGTAGAGGCGAGGGCCGGCTGGGGTGGTGCGCAGGGTCAGCTCGCAGGGGAAGGCCATCTGCTGGTTGAAGGGCATGCCGGGATACTCGGCGCCGGCCATCCAGGCGATCTGCAGGCGGCGGCCATCCTCAGGCGGGATGTCACTCCAGGTTTGCGCGGCGTAGCAATGCTTGCCCCAGCTTGCCGGGTGCGGGCCACTCTCGGGGGTGAAGGTCTGCCCGTCGAAGTCGCCGAGGAGGTAGGTGTTGTTGGCAGCCCAGAAGACCCACCGCGTGCGCGCCGGGTCGCCATCTACCGGCAGCGGGAAGAAGTCGGGGCACTCGCTGGCGCCGGGCACCGCCACATCGCAGAGGTGGCGCCACTCCTTCAGGTTGGGCGAGCCGAAGAGGGCGTAGTCGCTCCCGTCCAGGTAAAGCGCCATCACCCAGGTCTCCGTCGGCACGTGCCAGATCACCTTTGGGTCGCGATTGCTGCCCACCCGGTGGCCCAGCACCGGGTTGCCGGCGTACTTGCTCCAGGTGCGTCCCCGGTCGTTGCTGTAGGCCAGGCTCTGGGTGAACGGCTGTCCTTTCGACTCCTCCGAGGTATCGCCCGCCGAGGTGTAGATGCAAACCAGCGCCTTTTCCTCGCCGCTTTGGAAGCCGGCGGTGTTGCGCCAATCGACCACCGCGGAGCCGGAGAAGATCGTCCCCAGCCGGTCGGGGTAGAGGGCGTGGTCAAGCTGGCGCCAATGGATCAGGTCGCTGCTGACCGCGTGGCCCCAGGTCATGTTCCCCCAGTTGGTGCCATGGGGGTTGTGCTGGAAGAAGAGGTGGTACTCGCCCTGGTAATAGACCAGGCCGTTGGGGTCATTCAGCCAGTTCTCCCGGGCGGTGAAGTGGAACTGCGGGCGGTAAATCTCCTGGTATAGCGTCTCAGCAGCCATCGTTGCTCCCTCAGCCAATCGGTTCGACACGCGCGCGGGGCTTACCCCCTCCTCGCTCAGGCAACGCCGCTAAACGGTGGGTAGCCGACCTTGGTGAAGGTGCCGACAATCGCCCAGAAGGAGGCCATCAGGCAATCGCCCAGCACCAGCCCGAGGAAGAAGGGGCGCAGGAAGAGGTAGCCGCGCATCCCGCCGTAGCGGGTGACCAGCAGCTTCAGCAGCCAGCCGATGAAGAAGGAGAACCAGACGGTGTACATGGCGTAGCTGCCGGCGAAAGCAAAGCCGATGGGGTGCAGGGGGAACCAGAAGTAGCGCATGCGCAGAGCGAGGAGCCAGGTGGTGAAGAGCGCCCCTCCGCCGATCCAGAGGAGCTTGATGAAGCTGAGTTCCTTTGGGTTGTTGAACACCTCGACGATGTGCAGCCCGGGCAGGCGGGGCGCGTCGAGGTAGCCCCAGCCACCGATCTTCACCGCGCTGTGGTGCGAGGCGTACCAGATATGGGTGGCCGTGCCAACCAGCACCGCCACCACCAGGGCCAGCGCCATCGCCTTGGCCATGGAGGCACGCTGCACGCCGCAGGCATCCGACGCCTTGAAACCATGCAGCAGCGTCGGCATTTGCAACGAGCGCATGTCGTACATGAAGATCATCTGGGTGATGCGCAGCATGGTAAAGCTGCCCGGGCCGATTGGTCCCGACCCGATGCCGGCCATCATCACGTTGAGCGGCGCGAACGAGTTCTGCATGAAGAACTGCCCACCACCGGTGACCGCCCAGGCCACCACCACGGCGATCACCACGAACAGGGCCAGGCAGAGCAAGGCGAGGAGCGGGTGAACGCCGGCCAGCCAGAGCCAGACGGTCATTCCAGCGAGGCTGCCGAAGAGGCCGAGGTAGGCCCAGCGGTAGGGCATCGCCTCGCCCTCATCCGCTTTGCGGCCGGCACGGAAGGCAGAGTGCCACGCCTCGCGCAGGTGTGCCCGCGCGCCGTAGAGCACCCCGCCAAAGATCGCCAGGAAGGCGCCGATCTCCTGGTCCTGGCAGAACTCCTTGCAGATGTAGGCCTGGGCGACGTGCATCTGCGCGCCGAAGAGGCCGCCGAGGTAGCACTCCAGCTTATAGAAGAGGAAGAAGAAAGCGAAGGAGAGAGAGATCTCCAGTGGCAGCAAGAAGCTGAAGCCGATCACCGCGAAGATGACGATGCACACCAGCGGGCGCACTTCGAGCCAGGGTCCCTGCTGCAAGAGGCCGTCCATCGAGAAGAGGAGCGGAACGCGGGGGATAGATGGGAAGTGCTGGGCCAGCCCATTCGTGAGGTGCAGGGTGATCGGCACCAGGGCGCCGGCCCAGAAGATCCAGGTGCCGAAGAGGCCGCCGGCGCACGACTGGCCGGCGAGGGCAATCTCCACCGGGATCTGAACAATCGGGAAGCTGAAGCGCTCGCGGTCACTCCATTGGCGGCGCACCAGGGCGCTGATGCAGAACATCATTCCGTAGAAGAGAGCAGCGAAGAGCAGCCACGGCGTCAGCGCGGCGGCCCAGGCCCCCCACGGCACGCCCTGCTCCTTTGGCAGCCCCTCGAAGAACCAGCGGATGGCGTTCGGATCCTGGGGGAACAGCCAGCGCGGCAGGTAGTCGTGGAACAATCGCGCCCAGCCGTTCTCGGGGGTGGCGTAGTAGAACGGCCCAACGACGGAAACGGTGAGGTAGAAGGAAAGGTCGTTCACCAGGCCGACGGCGAGCATTGCCCAGACGACGATCAGCTCGCCGGCGCTCAGCGGCCGGCGCCCCGCCCGGCGCAGCAGCGGGTTGGCCACCGCCGCCAGCAGGAAGAGCACCACCAGCGAGCCTGGCGCCAGGTGGAAGCCGCCGATCCCACCTGGCCCGCGTGCCGCGAAGTAGACCATGAACGCCAGGCCGATCAACAGCGCCCGCACGGTCACCGGCCGCGCCTGCCGGGGATCGGCGGGGGTGCCGCCCAGCCCCTCCCGGCCGGGCAGCGCTCGCGTCTCTACCGGAGCGTGTGCTGGGGTCCCCATGGTGGAACCGTATTCGACGGCGGATCCCCTAGTGCCTACAGACGCGCGCCAGAAGCCAGCACTCCCTTTGCCAGTCGCCAGACGGTCAATCGGCCCACTACCACACACCGGGAATGAGGCGGTACCGCACCCGTGCGGCGTACTCCGCGTACCCTTCCAGCCCCTCCCGCAGGACCCGCTCCTCACCGATGATCCGCGCCACCAGCAGCGCCAGAAAGTAGAGCGTCGCCAACGTGCCGTACCACGATCCCAGCAGCAAGCCGGTGCCAAGGAAGAGGAGGATCGCGCCGGCGTAGAGCGGGTGACGCACGTAGCGGTATGGCCCGGGGGAAATGACCGTTTGCCCGCGTTCCTCCTGGATGCGCACCATCGCCGAGGCATAGGGGTTTTCCCGGTAGCCCAGGTAGAACGCGTAGAACGCGGCCAGCAGCAGCACCAGGAACACCCTGTCCCACAGCGGTTGGTCGGGCATGAAGAGCGCCATCCGCTCCTGCAAGAGGCCGCGGCAATACCGGAGCAGCCACCCCAGGAAGACAAAACTGCAAGTGCTCAACAGGCCGAGGAAGACCCAGCCGGCCGCCCAGGCGATCGTTCCCGCTGAAAGGAACAGGATCAGCCCGATCAACGTGAACTCTACCAGTGCTGCCAGGAACACCCGCAGGCCCAGTCCCATCGCCCGCCTCCCCTGGTATCCGACTACCCATGGTGGTGCCCCGCAACACGTTGGCCACGGTGGTTGGCCCCACCCGAGGAGGCGCTGTCAGGCACCGCGAAAGAGAGGGCGATCGCCGGCGCCACGGCGCGCGTGGATGTCCCCAGGTGCCCTCTGGCAAAGTGTGTGGGGTGGTGTGGGACTGCCACCCAGGGAACGCCAAACGCGGGGGTGGTGTTGACAGTGTGGATAACCGGCCGCTTTCTCCACAGCCGATTCGCGGGTTGTTGACATCGGCCCGAAGCAGTGGGGCGGTGTCGGCTGCGCCGGCGCCGGCACGGCGATCCCCAGGCGGGACGCCGGCTTTGGCCTGTCGGGGAGGGGGCCGTCAGGCCCGCGTGTGGTGGGTGGCAGCCAAGGAATTCACCTTTCAACGGTCCAATAATAACCACAGCTATTGTATAATAAAGGGAATGCATTGAGCAGACCGGTGTGCACAACCGGGAGCGCGCGAGCATTGGCCGCCGACATCCATGCAAATAAAGCGATTGTTACTGACAGACTTTCGATCCTGCGCCCACGTCGATCTGGCGCCCGGCCCCGGGATCACGATCCTGAGCGGGGCAAACGCCCAGGGAAAGAGCACCCTCCTCGAAGCGGTTTACCTGTTGGCCACCAGCCGCTCGCCACGTGCCAGCAAAGACGTGGAGATGATCCGCTGGGGGCAGGAGGTAGCGCTCGCCGCGGCCGAGGTAGCCCGGGAGGAGCGCGGCGAAGTCCGGGTGGAGGTAAGCCTCAGCCGCTCCGAGAAACGGGCGATGCGGGTGAACCACGTTCGCCGGGTGCGCGTGGCCGACCTGGTGGGGCACCTGAACACGGTGCTTTTCTCCGCGGCCGATATTGACGTGGTGCGAGGGGAACCGTCGCTGCGCCGGCGGTTCCTGAACCTGGAGATCGCCCAGATCAGCCCCCACTACTGCCACGCATTGGTCCAGTATCGGCGGATTCTGGAGCAGCGGAACCGGCTGTTGAAGTTGATTCGCGACGACGGGCGCGGCGCCGACACGCTGGAGACGTGGAACGAGCAGCTCATCGCTATCGGCAGCCGGATAGTGGAGCGGCGGGTGGCGTTCGTGGCGGAGTTGAGCGCGCTTGCCAGCCACATCCACAGCGAGATCGCCGGCGCCAGCGAGCAGCTTTCGATCACCTACCTGCCCAGCTTCCCCATCAAGCCGGACGAGGACGTGAGCACGGCGTTCCGACAGCATCTCGCGCTGCTGCAGCGCGACGAGATCGCCCGTGGAGCCACCCTTGCCGGCCCGCACCGCGACGACCTCTCGTTCCTGGTGAGCGGCACCGACGTGCGGGTGTACGGCTCGCAGGGGCAGCAGCGTTCGGTGGCGCTGGCGACGAAGCTGGCCGAGGTGGAGCTGATGCAGCAGCGGGTGGGTGAGGCCCCAGTGCTGCTGCTGGACGATGCCGGCTCGGAGCTGGATGAAGCGCGGCGCGCCCGTCTCTATGGGCTGGTGACGGGCGGTTACCAGACGTTGGTGGCGTGTACGGACACCTCCGGCCTGCCGGCGGAGATCGTCTGCAACGCCGAGCAGTATCGGGTGGAGGGCGGCGCCGTGCAGCAGTGGATGCCGGCGGCCACTTAAGGCCCGGCGGTGGGCGGATGATGCGCAAGCGCAAGACGAGACAGTTAAGCACGGTGGATGGGGCGCTGCAGTCGGCGTTCACGCGGCTAGGGCTGTCAGGGAAGCTAGCGCAGCAGCGGGCACTGGTGATCTGGCCGGAGGTAGTGGGACCCCAGATCGCGGCGGCTACCCGGCCGCTGCACGTCCGCGACGGCATTTTGTTTGTGGCGACGAAGAGCAGCACCTGGGCACACGAGTTGATCTTCCGCAAGGCGGCGATCCTGGCCGGCTTGGAGCAGGTACTGGGCAAAGGAGTGTTGAACGACATCCGCTTCCTGGGGCGCGGCTACCGCGATCCGGAAGTGGCGTCGGCGCCTGAGGGGCGCGTGGAGCCGGGGCCGCAAGAGTGGGGCGAGGTGAGCCTCACCGCCGACGATCAGGCGCTGCTGGAAGAGCGGCTGCAGGAGGTGCACGACGCCGAGCTGCGCGCCCGCCTGGAACGGGTGATGGCGCACGACCTGCGGGCGCGGCGCTGGAAGGAAGCGCACGGCTGGCCACGCTGCCCGCAGTGTGGGCTGCCGCATGCGGGACCGGCCGCCGAGTGTCACCTCTGCCGGCCGCGGTGGACGGGCCGGCCATGAAGCTGCCTGGCGGGAAGAGCATTCCCCGCCCCCTGTTGATCGCCGCGGCGCTGTCGGCTGTCGCGCTTTTGGCGGAGCTGGGGTACCAGACGACGGCCGTGGCGGCGATGCCGTTCTACCTGCGCGGCGAGCTGGCACTGCCGGTGAGCCTGGTCACCTTCATCAACATGTGGTTTCTGGTGGCCGAGACGGGCGCCAAGATCCCGTTTGGCTCACTGAGCGACCGTTATGGCCGGCGCTGGTTCGTGGTGCTGGGGCCGCTGCTGTCGGCGACGGCGGCGCTGGCGATCTCCTTTGGGCCACCGCCGGCGGCGATCGCGGTGTTGCGTGCCCTTGATGGGGTGGGCGCGGCGATGCTGTGGCCGGCGCTGTTCGCCACCGTAGCCGATGTGGTGGAAGAGCGGATCCGGGCGACCGCCATGGGTCTGTTCAACGCGATGTACATCGCCGGCGTGGTGGTCGGGCCGCTGCTCTACAGCCTGATCTACGCGCGCACCGGCTCGCGGGTGGCGGTGTTCCACGTGCTGGCGATCTTCTTCCTGCTGGCGGTGGCGCTGGCCTGGGTGGTGGTGCCGCGGCGAACGACGGCGGCGCCGGCCGCGCCTCGTGCCCGCGCCGAGGAGCGGGGAGGCCGGTCGGCGTGGAGCGTGGTGCGCGGCAGCCCGGTGTTGCTGGCGATGCTGGTGGTAGCGGTGGTGCAGTTTGTGGGGCTGCACATGCTGAACGGGGTCCTCAGCATCTACCTGAAGGAGGACCTGCAGATCAGCGAGGAGCGCTTCGGACAGCTTTTCCTCTACATCGGGTTAGTGGTCGGGCCGTTCGCCATCCCGATGGGGCGGCTGGCGGATCGGATCGGCAAGCCGGAGGCGGTGCGGCTGGGGCTGGCGATCTGCGCGGTGGGGATGTGGCTGCTGCCCTGGGTGAAGGCGGTGCCGCTGCTGATTCTGGTGGCCGGGGTGTTTGGGATAGGCTTCCTCCTGGCGTCGCCGGCGTGGTTGGCGCTGATGACGGAGCTGGCGGGCGAGCAGCGCCGTGGGGGAGTGGTGGGGATCATGAACACGGCGCAGGGGATTGGGGCGTCGTTAGGGATCGCGCTTGGGGGTCCGCTGTACCAGTATATTGGCCCGCGGGCACCCTTCCTGGCTAGCGCACTCCTGTTCAGCATTTCGGTGCTGGTCGTGCTGCGCTACGTGCGGCCGGCCGCACCGCGGAGACAGGTGCTACACTCTTGAGCATCCTTCAGAAGGGGCGCACAACACGCTATTGGTGGTGGATCGCGTTCGCGGGGACCGCCACGTTGCCATGGATTGCGCTGCGGTTTTCCGGCTGGCATGGCGAGCCGCTGGCGGTGGCGGCAGTCTCTGGTTTGGCGATCCTCGGCGCGGCTTTCCTCCTCTCCTGGGCCGCGGAAGTGGCCCAGATGGACATCTCCCAGTCGTTGGCACTGGCGTTTCTGGCGCTGATCTCGATTCTGCCGGAGTACGCGGTGGACATGGTCTTTGCCTGGAAGGCTGGCAAGGAGCTGGCGCTGCCGCTGGCGCAACAGCAGGGATACGCCGGCCTGGCCGCGGCGAACATGACCGGGGCCAACCGGCTGCTGATCGGCCTGGGCTGGTCGGCGGTGGTGCTGATCTACTGGGCGCGCAGCCGGCATCGGTCAGTGACGATTGAGCCGGGCCAGTCCACCGAGATGACGTTCCTGGCGCTGGCGACGCTGTGGTCGTTCACGATTCCGCTGCGCGGCGAGATCGGGATGCTCGATCTAGTGGTGCTGCTGGGGCTGTTCGTGGTCTACATGTGGCGGGCCTCGACGGCCGAGCACGAGGAGCCGGAGCTAACCGGGCCGCCGCTGGCGCTGTCGGTGTTGCCGCGGCTGACGCGACGGCTGGTGACGGTCGGGTTCTTCGTGTGGGCGGCGCTGGTGATTCTGGCCTCGGCAGAGCCGTTCGCCGAGGGGCTGGTGGCTACCGGCAAGCACCTGGGGATTGAGGAGTTTCTACTGGTGCAGTGGCTGGCACCACTGGCCTCGGAGGCGCCGGAGTTCATCGTCGCCTCGCTGTTCGCGCTGCGGGGCAACCCGAGCATGGGCCTGGGCACGCTGATCTCCTCGAAGGTGAACCAGTGGACGCTGCTAGTAGCGATGCTGCCGCTGGTGTTCAGTTTCGGCGCGGGCCATCCGGTCGGCATGGCGCTGGACGCGCGCCAGGTGGAGGAAGTGTTCCTCACCTCGGCGCAGTCGCTGTTCGCGCTGGCGGTGGTGCTCAACTTCGAGATGTCGATGTGGGAGGCCGGGGCCCTGATCGGGCTGTTCATCACCCAGCTCTTCTTCACCCAACCGGAGATCCGCTACGCCTACGCGATCGCCTACGTGGTGCTGACGGTGGTGATCATCCTGCGCGACCCAAGCCGGGTGAGCAACCTGATCCACCTGGTGCGCACCGGCGGGCGGCGGTAGGGGCAGGCAGTAGAGGAAGGCCTCCCCAACCCCCCCGAGGTCGGGGGGGCTTCCAGGTATGGCCCCCCCCAAC
>JAAZEB010000196.1 GCA_012512505.1 Armatimonadota bacterium
ACCGCCAATGCTTCGCCCCTACGGTTCGCGTACGGTTCGCGGCACCCCAAACCGCTGTAGGAGGAGTCCTCGGGGTCGGAGACGCCGATGGGTCGGACGCCGGCGTCCCGCCGGCCACCTTCTCACCCCGCCGTAGGAGTCATCCATGCCCGGCGGGCACCCAGGGCGGGTGGCAAGAGACCTTTTCCAGGGTAGAGCAGCGGGGGTGCCGTGGCGACGCGGCTACCCAGCAGAAGCCCGATCGTTCGGGCACTCCGGTAATCACCTGGGAGAGTAGCGGAGCGCCGCAGCAATGCGGCTTCCTAACAGTGTGAAGCCCGACTGCTTGGGCATTCCGGTAATCCCCTGGAGGAATAACACCCCCTCGGCATCGGAGACACCTTCTACATCGGGGGAGGCCGGCGAGACGCCGGCGATCCGACCCGTCGGTGTCGGAAACGCTTCTTACACCGAGGGGCCGGCCCGGCGGGCGGCCTCCCAGAAGGATGTGGCTGGGCGGCCGCAAGAGGCTATTTTCAGGTAGGCGTCTCCTGACGCCGATGGGTTGGTAATATCGGGGTCGGAGACCCTCCTACGTTGGGCCAAGGGGTGGCTGGCACCCCCCGCCATAGGAGGCGTCTCCGACGCGATGACTGAGGAACGAGGATGGTTGCTTAGTCCAGGCTGCGCAGGAACTGGACGGCGCGGCGGACATCGCCCATGGCGTCTTCGCCGCACTCGCGCTCGATGGCGTAGAAGCCCTGGTAGCCGTGCTCCTTGAAGATGGCGTGCAGCGCCGGCCAGTTGGTCATGCCGGTGCCCAGCGCTACCTCTTCGCCGGAGCCATCCGGGCGCAGCACCGAGTCTTTGGCGTGGGCGTGGACGACGTAGGGGATGAGGGTGCGCAGGCCCGCCACCGGGTCGAAGTCACGCATCGCCTTGTCGTAGTCGAACGGCACGCCGTGGCGCTGGGCGATGATCGGCGGCCAGAGCAGCAGGTTGGCCGGGTCGAAGTTAACGCGCAGCGAGGGAGAGTTGATCTCTTCCATCAGGGTGCGCACCAGGTAGGGCGGCTCCGGGCCGGTCTCCAGGGCCAGGGTGGCGCCGATGCTGCGGCCGTGCTCGGCCACTTCGGCCAGTGAGTCGCGGAAGCGGCGGTAGCGGTCGCTGCTCGTGTCTTCGGGGCAGATGCCGGCGTGGGCCATCCAGAGGCCGTTGGCCACGTCGACGGCGGTCTCGTTGAGGCGTTTGGCCCAGGCGATGTTCTCGCGCAGGCCCTCCTCCTCGCCCAGATCCACGTTGCCGCCCCAGCCGATGAGGGCCGACACCTCCAGGCCGTAGCTCTGGATGCGCTTCAGGATCGCTTTGCGCTCGGCGCTGGTCTTGTGCTCCAGGTCCAGGGCGCCGCCGTAAGCGCCGATATGCACGCCTTCGACGCCGAGTTCGCGGGCAATCTCCATGCCGCGGAACGGATCGGCTCCGCCGGTCGTTGGGATGATGGCGATCTTCATCGATAGTCCTCCACCCGGCGGCACGCCGTCGCGCTACCGCCGTCTGCCTCCCTGTTCGATGGGAGAGGGCGGAGGTTCCTGCCGCCTTAGAGGCCAACGGCCAGGCCGGCCGTCCGGGGGTCGGCGATGCCGATCAGCCGGCCGCCGTCCACCCGCTGCACGGCGTGTACCGTTGCCACCGTGCCATAGCTCAGGGTGTAGCCGAGCGCCCGGAGGTAGTCCGCGGCGGGTCGGGGCAGGTGGGGCTCGATCCACAGATCCGCTGCGCCCTCGGTGTGCAGGCGCGCGTAGGCCACAGCATCCTCTACCGGCAGGTGCACGCCGCAGAAGTAGACGAGGCACTGCAGCACCGCGCTGACGATCTTGCGGCCCCCGAAGCCTCCCAGCGCCAGGATCGGCCGCCCCTCCTTCAGCACGAGCACCGGGCACAGGTCGTGGAGGGGTCGCTTGCCGGGGGCGGCGGAGTTGGCGCGCCCCGGCAGCGGGTCGAAGCGGTCCATGCCCCCGCCCAGCAGCGTGCCGGTGCCAGGCAGGGAGACGAACGGGCCGAAGGCACTGCCGTGCGTCAGCGCCAGCGATGCCAGGCCGCCGTGCCGGTCCGCGGTGGTGATCTGCACGGTGCCCCCGGGCAGGCCCACCACCTCCGGGCCGTGCAGCACCGCGGCGGCGTGTACCTGCTGCTCAACCCGCTGGCGCAGGGTGGCCGCGTGGGCGTCCGACAGCAGCCAGTCCAACGGCACGGCGACCGCCTCCGGGTCGCCTAGGTACGCCAGGCGGTCGGTCCAGACCGCCTGCAGGGTGAGGAGGAGCGTGTGGTAGTAGCGCAGCGACTGCCGCCACAGGTTGTTGAGGTCCATCTCTTCGAGGATCTTCAGCCCCTGCAGCACGCTGGCACCGCCGGCGGGGAGCGGCGCGGTCTGGATCTCGTAGTCGTGGAAGCGGATCCCCAGCGCCGGACCCTCGCGCGGCGTGTAGGCCGCCAGGTCTGCCTTGGTCAGCATGCCTCCCTGGGCTTGAACGTGCGCCGCGATCGCGTGGGCGATGCTGCCCCGGTAGAACGATTCCACCCCTTCGGCGGCGAGTTGCTCCAGCAACTGGGCGTGGGCCTCGTTGGTCACCAGATCCCCGGGCGCGGGCACCCGCCCCCCCGGCAAGAGCCACTCCGCCGTCTCCGGGAAGGCGGCGATCTGCTGCTGGTGTGCCTCAAGGTGGGCAACGTAGGCCGGCGATGCCGGGAACCCCTCGCGCGCCAGCCGGATCGCCGGGGCGGCGGCTTCCGCGAAGGAGAGCGTGCCGTAGCGCGCCAACGCCCGCGCCAGGCCCGCCGGCGTGCCGGGCACCGCCAGGGCCAGGTAGCCAACGGCGGGAATCACGCCGTCCACGGCCGCCGGCGCCCGCGCGCCGAACTCCACGCAGCCGACCTGCCCCGTGGCGGCATGGTAGGTTACCAGCGCCCCGCCACAGCCCGCCAGGCCGCACTCGGCGGGGGCCACCACCCCGGCGGCCAGGGCAGCCGCCACCGCCGCGTCAACGGCGTTCCCGCCGGCGCGCAGCACCGCCACGCCGGCCCCCACCGCCTGCCCCGGGCCGACCACCATCCCCTCGGTGGATTGCACCGTCGTCGCCTGCATCACACCCCCTGCGGGCATCATACCCGGGCGCGGGGATCGTATGCGCCGGCGATGGCGGTCAGGTAACTCCCACGATGGCGCGCGCCGGAGGGCGACTACTGGAACGGGTCCACCCACATCTGCTGCGGATCCACCTGCTGCGGGAGCCAGTGGCCGGGCACCCAGCCGGTGGGCGACTGGATGTAGAGGCCACGGAACGGCCCTTCAAGCACGCGGTAGAGCGGTCCGTAAGGCCCGAACCCGCTGAGCCGGCCCAGGGCATCGGCCGGGGGAATCCGCTGCTCCGGCGGGTAGAGCTGCTGCAGCTCTTCCTGGAAGCGCGCCCACTCCTCCTGCCGCTGGCGCTCGGCGTCGGTGGCGGGTGCCGAGTCCTCCTTTGGCGGGGACTGACCCTCGGCGTCGGCCACCTCCTCCTCCGGCGGCGCATCCAGCGGCACCGGCTGGTCGAGGCGCACGCGAATGGCGTGCGGCGGCAGCGGGATCACCGACAGGCGGGTGAGCCGCACGCCGGCATCCAGCTTGAAGTCGCCACGGAAGCGCCGGACGTGCTTGGGCGGGAGGCGAATCTGCCGCGCGTCGCCCTGAATGTCGAAGGCGACCGCCGGCTTCTCCCCGCTCCACAGCAGCACCCGCAGGGTGGGCACCACCGGTTGGCCGGTGACGTTGCGCAGACGCAGCGTCAGGCGGTATTCCCGCTTCCCCTGGCGGGTGCGGCGGTGCTGCAGTTGGAAATCCTGCACCAATACGCCCAGCACCTCTTGGTTGACGCGCACGGTGCCGGTGGCGGACTCCACCGGGAAGAACGACGTGCCGGTGGGTGCCGCCCGGGTGGCCCCCCCGGGCGTCTCGCCGCTTGCCGAACCGCTCGCTGCCGCGACGCCGAGCAGGAGCACCATCAGTCGAAAAAGAGTCTGCATCCCCCCACCTCCTCTGCAACCGGGTGTGTCTCTTTAGGGAACGCCGCACGCGCGCGCTGGTTCCCCCGGGGATCGGCGCCCCGGGGCGCCAGGAACGCCCCGCCGCCCGGCGAACTCCTCCCCGGATGGATGATGGCGCCGCGCTGGTGTCGGAGGCGCGGCGGGCGGGGAAAGGGTTCGGGTGATGGCGGAGCAGGAGCAGGCGTCGGAGGCACTGCCAGAGCGGCCAGCGGCGGAGCTGCTGCAGGAGGGAGCGGCCGCGCTGGGCATTCCCCTGGCGCCGGAGGAGCTGGCGCGCTACGCCCGCTACGAGCAGGAACTGAGCGACTGGAACCAGCGCATGAACCTGACGGCCACCACCGACCCCCGGGAGATCGCCGTCAAGCACATCCTGGACTCGCTCACCTGCTTTTGCGCGGTGTCGGTAGACGCCGGCACGCGGGTGCTGGACGTGGGCACCGGCGCCGGCTTCCCTGGCCTGGTGATCAAGATCCACGCTCCCGACGCCCCGGTGGTGCTGCTGGACAGCACCCGCAAGAAGCTGCAGTTCCTGGAACACCTGACGGGCGTGCTGGGGCTGAGCGGCGTCGAGACCCTCCACGCGCGCGCGGAGGAGGCCGGGCGCGACCGGCGCTACCGTGAGCGTTTCACCCTGGTGGTGGCGCGCGCCGTCGCCGCGCTGCGCGTCCTGCTGGAGCTCTGCCTGCCCTTCGTGCGGGTGGGGGGCGCCTTCCTTGCCATGAAGGGGCCGCGCGGCGACGAGGAGGTCGGTCCGGCACGCCACGCACTCTCGGTCCTCGGGGGTGAGGTGGAGCGCGTGGTGCCGCTATCGCTCCCGTTCGGGGCGGGCGAGCGCCGCCTGATCGTGGTGCGCAAGCGCCGTCCCACGCCTCCGGCCTACCCGCGCCAGGTCGGCACTCCCACCCGCAAGCCGCTGTAGCGACGTCGGGGAAGGACTCGCACCGCCCGCGCGGAAGAAGGGCCTCAGACCCCCAGGGGGCTTCCTCCACCCTCTCTCGAACGGTTCGCGGAGTCACAACCGTGTGTCGCTTGAGGGATCCGGCACGGCCGGCAGGGCTACCTCATCTGCCGGCCGCACGCGCCTTGGAGTGCGGAAGGGCAGGTTGCCATGCTCGAATGGATCGTGTGCGTCGTGCTGGTGGCGGCGGTGCTGGCACCCGGGGCCGCTGCCGAAGCGCCCGGCTGGCAGCCGGAGGAGTTTCCGATCAGCTACTGGGTGGGCCCGCCGGTGGAGCAGAACCGGCTGGATGCCTGGCAGACGGTGGCGAATGCCAACTTCACCGTCGCCGGCCCGATGTGGGGCTACAGCGTTGCCGAGAACCGGAAGATGCTCGACTTCTGCCGGCAGGTCGGCATCAAGGCGCTGGTCGTCGATTCCCGCATCTCTCCCGACCTGGCGACCGATGATGCCCTCACCAAACACGTGAGTGCCATCGTCAAGGACTACGCCGATCACCCCGCGCTCTACGGCTACTACCTTCAGGATGAGCCGAACGACAGCCTCTTCCCCTTGCTCGGACGGCTGAGCGCCGCCTTCCTGCGCCGCGACCCAAAACGCCTCCCCTACATCAACCTCTTCCCCACCTACGCGTCCGTCGCGCAGCTTGGCACTCCTACGTATGCGGACCACGTCGACCGCTACCTGCGCCTGGTGAAGCCACCGGTGCTGAGCTACGACCACTACTGCCTGATGCAGGACGGCACCGACCGGGCCGACTATTTCGAGAACCTGGGCCTCATCCGGGAGTACGGGCTGCGTTACAACACGCCTCCCTGGAACATCATCCTCTCCCTGCCTCACCTGGCCTACCGAGACCCGACCGACGCCGAGATGCGCTGGCAGGTCTACACCTCCCTCGCCTATGGGATGAAGGGCATCATGTACTTCACCTACTGGACGGGTAAGGAGGATGACCAGGCGGGCCGCATGGCGATCGTCGACTCGCAGGGGAGGCCAACCAAGCGCTATGGCATCATTCGCCAGCTAAACGGCGAGATGAAGGTCCTGGGCCGCATCCTCCTCGGTCTCACCTCCACCGGCGTCTACCACAGCGGTGAGATCCCCCCGGGCTGCACCCGGGCCGGAACAGATCTCCCGCTCACTCTGCCGGCGGAGCAGCCCCTGGTCCTCGGTCTTTTCCGCGGGCGCGATGGCAGCGAATGGGCGATGGTGGTGAACCGTGACTACGACCGCGCGCAGGACGTGACGCTCGGGGTGAAGGGACACGTGGCCAGCGTCGGGGCGATCTCGCCTGCGGATGGCAAGGAGACCGCCTTGCCGCTCGCCGACGGAAAGCTGACGCTGCAGCTTGCGCCGGGCGATGGGCGGCTTCTGCGGCTGCTCACGCGCTTCGCCTACGCCGAGCTGCCGAAGCCGGTATCGGAGATCCGCTTCGAGTTTGACCGCGATACCGAGGGCTGGGGCGGCCTGAACTCCCTCGAGCCGCTGGCGGTCCAGAACGGCATCCTGCGGAGCAAGGTGGTTGGGCCCGACCCGTTCTTCTCGCGCGGGTGGCTGCGGATTCCCGCCAACCGCTACAAGGAAGTGGTGGTGCGGATGCGCCTGCGCGGCGCCACCTCGGGGCAGTTCTTCTGGACCACCAGCGCGGAGCCCAACTTCGGCGACGACAAGTACCTCAGCTTCCCGGTGAACGGCGACGGGCAGTTCCACGAGTACGTCATCCCCGTCGGGAAGCACCCGAAGTGGAAGGGGCAGGCGATCCGCGCCATCCGCCTCGACCCCACGGTCGGCGGCTGCATCGGCGAAACGGTGGAGATCGACTACATCCGCGGACGTTAGGCCTGCCGGGCGTGGGGCTCGGCGGCGGTGACCCAGCCAGCGGTGGCACCTGCCAGAAGCGCGGCCATGGCGCCTGCCACCCCGATCACCCCACCAATCGCGCTGCTGATCCCGAAGAGCCGGCCTCGCCGGGTGGCGGGGATCCTCTTCGCCACCAAGCCGACGTAGGAGTCCTCCATGGCCGGCAGGCGGCCACCCAGAACTCCACTACTCCATCAGGACCCGACCAGCCGCTGCAGGTATTCCACGTCGCGGCGCAGCACCGCCTGCCGTTCCTCCGGCCGGAAGCGGCCGAGTGACTCATCTTCGAGGCACAGGTCGTGGTCGTAGCCGGCGTCGCGCAGCAAGTCGCGCACCCGCAGCAGGTCAATATCTCCTTCCTCCAGGGGGCAGACGAAGTCTTCGTAGCGCCAGCCGGGCTCGCGGCGGCGGTCGCGCTCGGAGGGAGGATAGCCGATGTTCTTGACGTGCGTGTGCCGGGTCTGCGGCGCGAAGCGCGCCAGCACCTCGTAGACTTCCACCAGCGGCAGGCCGGACCAGTAGAAGTTGCCGGTGTCGAGGGTGAGGCCCAGGCGCGGGTCAGCCGCCCGGTCGAGCAGCCCCTCCAGGAAGGCGGGGTCGTTCCCCTGAACGCCGTGGTTTTCGATTCCCAGATCGACCGGGGCGTCGGGCGTGGCATCGAGGATGCGCCGCACCGCCGTGGCAAAGCGCTCCAGGTGGGCCTCCCGGGCCTGCCCGGGATCGGGCGGCGCCGCCGGCAGTCGCATCAGGGCATCGATGCGCACTACCGGGATCTGGAGGGCGCCGGCTGCCTCCACGACGCGGGTGACCCAGGCGATCTCCCGGTCTAGATCCTCCCGCCCGAAGTCGTTCGAGAGCAGGAACGCCGGCACGGTGACCCCCGCGTCTTCTAGGTGTCGGCGCAGCTCCTCCACGTCGTCGTCCGTCTCAATCGGCAGCGTGGGCCGCCCGGGCGTCGGCACGACGGCGGTTACCTGGTAGTCGCGGCCGACGCTCAGCTCCACGGCCGATATGCCAAGCGCGGTCAGCCCCTGACGGATCGACTCGAACCCTCCGGCCTGGAGGGTGGCATCGCGGATTGAAACGTGCATGGCGCTTCTCCTTCGGTCTGCGATCAGTATACCCGCTCTGCCGCCCCCCGCAACCCTGGCGGCTGACAGGAAGGCGCGCCGTGCGGGAAGAAGAAGCGCCCGATGCTGGTCGGCACCGGGGAGGGAAGCGAATGGGCACACGCTATCGCGCGGCGGTGATCGGGCGCACCGGCGGCGGCGACTATGGCCACGACCTGGAGTACGCCTGGCTGAACCTGCCGGGGGTGGAGCTGGTGGCGGTGGCTGATGAAGATCCGGAGGGCTTGCGGCGGGCGCAAGCGCGCACCGGCGCCCCCCGCGGCTACACCGACTATCAGGAGATGCTGGCCCGCGAGGCGGTCCACTTCGTCAGCGTGGCGCCGCGCTGGCCCGATTGCCACGCGGCGATGGTGACCGCCTGCGCTGAGGCGGGGGTGGCCGGCGTCCTCTGTGAGAAGCCGTTCGTGCGCACGCCGGCGGAGGGCGACGCGGTGCTGGCGGCCTGCCGGCGTGCCGGCACGCGGGTGGCGGTGGCACACCAGGCGCGCGCCATACCGCAGGTGCAGCACGCCGCGCGGATGCTCGCCGAGGGCGCCCTCGGCCGGGTCCCTACCCTCGTCGGGCACGGGAAGGGCGACGCGCGCGGCGGCGGCGAGGACCTGATCGTCCTGGGCACGCATATTCTCGACCTGATGTGCTTCCTCGCCGGCAGCCCCGAGTGGGTCTTCGCGCGCGTGCAGACGGAGGGTCGCGACATCACCCTGGCCGATGCCCGCGAGCCGAGCGAGCCGGTTGGCCCCGTGGCCGGCGATAGCGTGACCGCGGTCTACGGGTTTGCCAACGGCGTCACTGGCCTCTTCGAGTCGCACCGGGGCATGGCCGACGGGGGCCGGCGTTTCGGGCTGGAGGTGCATGGCTCCGAGGGGATCCTGGCGATCCGGGCGGGCGAGGAGTGGGCGGTGCGCTACCTCCCCCAGAGCTACTTCCCGGCGGTGGCGGCGGCCGAGTGGCAGCCCCTCCCGGCCCCGGAGTGGGAGGCGGCGCCCCGCAAGCTGCTCTTCGGCAACCAGATCCTGGCGCGCGATCTCATCGCCGCCGTTGAGGGGCAGCGCGAGCCGCTCGCGTCCGGCGCCGACGCGGTAGCCGCCCTGGAGATGATCGTCGGCGTCTATACCGCGCACCTGGCTGGCGCGCGGGTGGCTCTCCCGCTCGCCCAACGGAGCCACCCGCTGCAGTGCCAGCCGTGATCGGCGGTGGCGTCGGCTCGCCTCCAGAAGCGAGCCGACGCCACCCCGATGCCGGGCCGATGCCGGGCCGCCGCCCTACGGCACCTGGTAGCTGTAGACGTGCGAGCCACTGGCGAAGTAGATGCGGCCGTTCAGGAAGTCGCCGCCGGCGGAGATCGGCACCGGCGACTCCGCCAGCAGCGTCAGCCGGTGGGTGCGTGGCTCAACCCGGGCGATCCCTTTCACGAAGAGCACGTAGAGGGTGTTGCCCCGCCCGGGCACGAAGACGCGCGGCCCCTGGTGCGACACGCAGGGACCGAACTCAGCCCCGGTGTCAGCCTCGTGGACCACCTTCCTCGTCTCGGCGTCGAAGACGAAGAAGCGCGTGCGGTCAGCGAAGCCGTAGATCAGGCCGCTCGGGGCGCGGTAGAGGTCGGTGTAATCCTGTGCGCCGGGGAAGACGGCCTGGTGCCACTCCACCCGGTGCGTGGCCAGGTCCATCACGTACAGCTCCGCCTCGTTCGCCTTCTTCTCGCCGCCCGTGCCAGGCTGCGTCGTGGTGCCGCCCAGGAGCTTGCCACCGGGAAGCGCCACCAGGCTCATGGTCGAGTGGTCGGGCAGGATCTCCGTGTGCTCGATCAGGGTCTGCTTCCGGGTCTCTCGATCCCAGAAGAGGAGGCCGCCGCCCGTGTAGCCGTAGCCGGGGGTGCCCGCCAGCACCACCGTCTTCCCATCCGGGTGCGCCAGCAGTTCGTGCGGCCGGTTGATCGCCGGGGCGACCTCGGCGAGGTGGAGCGGGTTGCAACCCTCCTTCTCCTTCTCCGTTGCCACCCAGGGGCGCGCCGGGTCCCACTCCAGCAGGAAGCCGCCGCCGTAGCCGCCGACGAAGAAGCGGTCTCCCTGCCGCGCCACGGTGTTCCACTGCCCGTAGCTCTCCCGGTTGGTCCAGGAATCTGTCTCCGGGTTGTAGCTGAAGAAGCGCATCGGGAAGGCGGTGCCGCCGCAGATGGTGCCGTCCGGCGCCGCAGCCAGGCCCATGATGTGCGCCCCCTCGCTCGTGTAGTCGAAGCGCACCTCCTTCGCCTGGCCGGTCTGCGGGTCCTCCACCACGAGACGGCGCTCGACTAGGTCGCAGGTGCGTACCCTCTTGCCGTCCGGAAACTCGCGGTGGAAGAGGCCCTGATCGTTGGTGATGATCGGCTTGAGCTGGCGCTGCTCCCGCTTCCCGATCTTGCGCGCCTGCCCCCGGTAGAGCTCGATCCACTCCTCCGATCCGGAAAGCGCCTGGCCATACACCTTGCCGTCCAGGTCGCGGTAGACGGTGGCCGTGCCGCGCCCGCGCTCCTCCTCCGCCAGCAGCGGCGTTGCCTTGCCGGTGCCTGGATCAAAGGCGATGATCTGGCTGGCGGTGTTCCCCACGCCGAAGTAGATCCAGCCGGCGTCGTCGGCGGCCACCGAGCGCTGATACTGCGCCCAGGGCTGCGCGTAGACGTGGCCATAATCCTTCAGCTCGCCCGTCGCCGGGTTGAAGGAGACCACGCCGCTGTTGGGGTAGGTGACCGACCAGATGACGCCGTTGTCGTCCTCGGTCATCCCCATCGCCATCTGCGGCGCCGTCTTGCCAAAGAAGGTGAATGCCCGCTTGACCGGGTCGAACTCGACGAAGTGGCTGTTGAAGTGAGTGTAGAAGCGGTTGCGGCTCGACAGGATGGAAGCGTAGGGGCAGTCGCCCCCGGGTGGGAAGGGCATCGCGAACTCTTCGCTCTTCCCCGTTTCGGCGTCGATGAGCAGGAGGGCGTAGCTGCCCCGCTGGTCGAACAGCCACACCAGCACCACGTTGCGGCCGTCGCCGTCGACGGTAGCCACGGTGCCGCGGTGGTTGCTGACCGGCGTTGCCACGCCGTGGTGCCGGAAGCCGTTCCCCAGTTCCTCGCTGGCGGCGGTGGCTGCCTGGGCCGCCACGCCGAGGAGCGAGATCCCCGCCGCCGCGATCACGGTCGCCAGTGGATGTGCCATTGCCTCGGTCCTCCCCCCGCCCCGCCCTGGCGCGGGCGCGTGTGTTCCCCTCTCATTCGCGGGGAGAGAACCGTTCCCTGCCGAACCGCTGACGCCGCCCCGAGTGGCACGTTCGGGAATCCGTAGGGCTAGATCGGCTGCTTGACCGGACCAATCTGCAGGGTGTAGACGTTGCTGCGCGGCGGCTGCACCAGCACGCACCAAATGGCGTGGGCGATGTCCTCGGCCTCCAGCATCTCCCCCGCGGCCTGCTGTGCCACCTGCTCGCCGATGTCCGGCTGATCGCTGGCCAGATTGGTGCCCACGCTTCCTGGCTCCACCAGGCTGACGCGGATTCCCTCTGGCCCCAGCCGCTTGCGCAGGCTCTCGCTCAGCGCCTGGATGGCCGCCTTGGTGGCGACGTAGAGGTCGCTGCCGGCTTCGCGCACCTCGGCCGACATTGAGCCCACGTTGACGATGTGGCCGCTGCCCCTGGCGCGCATCCCCTTCACCGCCTCGCGGATGCACGCCAGGTAGCCCAGGACATTGGCGCGCAAGACGTAGTGCGCGTCGTCGTAGCTGGTCTCCAGGATGCTGCCGCCGGGCAGCGCCGCGTTGTTGATCAGAATCTCTGGGTCGCCGAAGCGCTGCCGCGTCTCCGCGAACACCCGCAGCACCTGATCCTCGTAGGCCTGGTCGGCGACGAGACCATGGGAGTCGCCCCCCACCGCCTCCAGGTCGCGCAGCGCGTCCTTCAGCTCTTGCTCGTGCCGGCCGTAGACGACCACTTTCAGGCCCTTCTTCGCCAGCAGCAGCGCCGTTGCCCGGCCGATGCCGGTGGTGCCGCCGGTGACGAGGGCCACTTTGCCTGCCAGCTCCAGTACCTCTGGCTCATAAGGCTGCTTTGCCGCGGTGATCGTGCCCACGCTTGCCTCCCCTCGCGTGCCTGCTGCGCCGGCGTCCCGCCTCACCGGCGCCACCCCGCGTCGGCTATGCTACCCATCCCATCCGGGCGCCAATCCCGGTGCCTGCCGGCTGTTGGCAGCAGCAGGTGACTGCCTGGCGCGGGCGAAACTGCTGGAGCGGCAGGCCCCGGGCGCGGCGGGCGGCGGCCACCGGTGGCTCATCCGCGCGGTGGGGTGTTTCGCCGTCGGCGAGTGCCTGCCGAAGGAGTACCCAGGAGCAGGTGGGAGGGGAAGCGCATGAACGCCTCAGTGGTGTGGACGCAAGACCTCAGCTTCACCGGCACGGCCGACTCCGGCTTCCACGTTCCCCTGGGGGCGGCGATGGAGGCGGGGGGTGGCGAGGATGGCTTCCGGCCGATGGAGCTGCTGCTGGTGGGCCTGGCCGGCTGCACGGCGATGGATGTGATCGCCATCCTCAGGAAGCAGCGCCAGGAGGTAACCAGCTTTGAAGTGAAGGTGCGCGGCGAGCGTGCCGCCAACCACCCGCGCGTCTTCACCACCATCGAGCTGGAATACCACGTGCGCGGGCGCGGCATCAATCGCGCTGCCGTGGAAAAGGCGATTGCTCTCTCCGAGACCAAGTACTGCTCGGCCATCGCGATGCTGCGCCAGAGCGCTTCCGTCCGGCACCGCTACCAGATTCTAGAGGAGTGAGCGTGGTCGGGCAGGAGAGGATGAGGTGCCGGGGCCGGTTGTCCGGGCCGCAACGGCCCCGGCCAGTTCCTCGCGCCGCCTACCCCGGTCGGCGCCGATTGCGTGGTGACTGTCGCCGGTTACGCCGCGGAGATCGCCTCCACGGGGCACTCCACCGTACAGGCATCGCAATCGTTGCACTGCTCGGGGTCAATCACGTACGCGTCCACCCCCTCGGCGATTGCCTCGGAAGGGCAGACCGCGGCGCACGCCCCGCAGGCGGTGCACTGCTCCGCATCGATGACGTGCGGCATTCGGGAACTCCTCTCCTTGGTCTTGGAGCGTGAGCGGCTCTCGACGCTCCACCTCCGGAACATCCTCCCGGCGGGCGTGGTTCCCGGCGCGGCGGAGTGAGGCGACGCAGTGCGCTTGGGTCCGGATGGCCGCGAGACGGTGGCGTGGGAAGCCCACCGCGGCGGCCCGGCGTCAAAGGAGTTACGCGATGGTCACCTCCAGGTCAGCGATCAGCATCCTTAGGATGGGGCTGGTATGCTGGGGGCTCCTGGCCCTGCCGTGCGCCCTGCAGGGCCAAGGACCCAGTGTGGCGGGTGGTTCGGCCACTGAGAACCTGCTGGCCGGGCGGTTCGCATGGCGAGTTGGGCCGCCCTTGATCAGCCATCCAGAATCGACGACGGACACCTACGTCTTGATCAAAGACCCCTCTGTGGTGTACTTCAAGCGCCGATGGCGCTTGTTCTGCTCAGTCATTCGCCAGGGGGCACCCTACCAGACGGAATACCTCTCCTTCCGTGACTGGAACAGCGTCGGGACTGCGCGACGGCACATCCTCAGGATACACAAGGACGGTCGCTATGGTGCGCCTCAGGTGTTCTACTTCGCACCGCACCGCAAGTGGTACTTGATCTGCCAGGCGATGCACGACACGTGGAACCCTCAGTATGCCGCAGCCTATGCCACCAGCAGTGACATCACAGACCCCGAGTCCTGGAGCTCCCTGAAGCCCCTCGGCGCGCTTCCGGCCGACGGCAAGCCCGGCCTCGACTTCTGGATTATCTGCGATGACAGGAAGGCGCATCTGTTCTTTACCACCCTCGACGGGTGCATGTGGCGCGAGGAGACCAGTTTGAGCAACTTCCCCACCGAATGGTCTCGGCCGGTGCTAGCCCTTCAAGACGACATCTTTGAGGCCGCGCACATCTACCGGGTCAAGGGCATGGACCGCTACCTGGCGGTCATCGAGGCTCAGTCCGGCCATGGTTGGCGGTACTTCAAGGCCTATCTGGCTGAACGACTGGAGGGCCAATGGAAACCGCTCGCGGCGACCAAGGAACTCGCTTTCGCCAGCATGGCCAACACGGAGCACATCGAGCCGCGATGGACCGATTGCATCAGCCACGGGGAACTGCTGCGGGCGGGCTATGATCAGCGCCTTGAAGTGGACCCGGCCAGACTGCGCTTTCTGTTCCAGGGCGTCCTTGACCGGGAGTGCCAGGGGCGCGGTTACGGTCAGATCCCCTGGCGGCTCGGGCTCTTGACTGCCCGGTAGAAAGGGCTTCCGTCTAGCCCACGGGACGATAGGAGGGGGTCGCCGTGGGACGGCGGGTGGACTTGGAGGCGGTCTGCCCTGCGCTCGCGTCTGTGCTTGTGGTGGTACTGGGCGTGGGCGCCACCTGCCTGGCATCGCGAAAGCTACGGGTGCCTCTACGCGCTCGCTGCAGATGCGGTAGCCGCGCCGCCGCCACTGGCGCACTACCGACGGAGATGACGCGCCCCTACGCCGCGCAGGATCGTAGGGGCGCGCGGTGGTTCGTCGGCCGGCTGCTGGCCTACATCGCCAGGATCTTGCGGATGGCCTGCGCGGTGGCCTCCAGCGACGCGGTGCCCGGGTCTACCTCGGAGAGAATGGCGTCGTCGTAGCCGATCTTGCGCAGCTCGGCCATCACCGCCGGGAAGTCCACATCCCCTTCCAGCAGTGGCGTCCACTCGTAGCCCTGGCGCTTGAAGTCCTTGAAGTGGACCTTCATCAGGTGCTTGCCGCAGATGCGCACCCAGTGCTCCGGGTAGCCGAAGATGGTCATGTTCCCGGTGTCGAAGAAGAGGCCGACGCGCGGGCTGGCAACCTCATCGCAGAAGTGGGCGAACTCCATCGGGCTGAGGAGGAACTTGTTCCAGACGTACTCGACGGCGACGTTGATGCCGAGCTCCTCGGCGAAGGGGGCCAGCTTCTGCAGCGCCTGCAGCGAGTTCGCGTACGCCTCGTTGTAGAACAGCTTCGGCGTCAGCGCGCCCAGCGTCAGCAGCATCGTATCGGCGCCCAGCGCCTTGCTGATGGTCAGGCAGCGCTTGATCGTGTCGAGGCTCTGCTCGCGCACGGCGGCGTCGTTGGTCATCACGTCCTTCGGCGCCTTGGTGATCATCGGGCAAACGCTCGCCACCTCGATCCCTTCGTCCATCGCCTGGCGTGCCATCCGCGTCAGTTCCGCCTCGGGGGTCTCCAGGGTGATCTCCCCGCTGTCACGGATCACCAGCTCCAGCGCCTCGTAGCCGGCCGCTTTGGCGTTCTTCAACGTCTCCTCGAAGCTCCACTGTGCCGGGGTGATGATGCAGCTCAAACCAACTTTCATGGTGTATCTCCTCACGGTGCAGGTGGCCGAAAGCCCTCGCCGTTCCCGCTGCCCGCGTACTCGGACGAGCAACGCGGGCTATGACACAGGTTAGCTGCCGCGGGCGCGAGTCCTGTTGGCGGAAGGTGAGCCGGCGCCTGGCAAACGGCGGTTTGCATTGACAGGCAGCCGGCCGGCGGCTACAATGGCGAGTGGAGCGACCTCCAGCCACACGGCGCCAAGGCCGTGGTGCGCCCCGGCGCGAGACGGGCCGCTGCTTGCACCCGGCGGTGTGGCAACCACCGTTCCCGACGGGAAGTGTATGGCTCGCAAGCGCAAACGCCCCCTGATCTTCGTGTGCGACCTGACGCCTGGAACGACGGTCGACTCCTGCTTTTTCCTGCGCCAGATCGCCCCCAACGCCGGCAACGGCCCGAAGCTGCGCGCGCGCATTTGGGATCGCACCGGCGAGGCCGCCCTGATCGTCTGGGAGTGGGACCCCCGCGTTGCCCTGGCCGATGGGCCATACCGGGTGGTGGGAACGGTGGGCACCTACGCGGGCAGCGTGCAGGTGTGCGCCGACCGCCTGGAGGCGTGCCCACTTGAGGCCGACCTGATGGAGCTGCTGCCGGCGGCCCCGCGCCCCATCGCCGCCATGTGGGCCGACCTGGAGCGGCTGTGCGCCGGCTGCGGCAGCCCACCCCTGCGGGCGCTCTTCAACCTCATCCTGGCCGACCAGGCTTTGTGCGAGCGCTGGCAACAGGCCCCCGCCGCCGTGCGCCATCACCATGCCTACCTCGGCGGCCTGCTGGAGCACTCCCTCGGCGTGGCGCGGGTGGCCCTCGCCATCGCCGACCACTACCCGGCCTTGGATCGCGATCTGCTCCTGGCCGGCGCTTTGCTGCACGACCTCGGCAAGACGGAGGCCTACCGCATCCAGGGCACGCCCGACATGACCGACCAGGGCCGCCTCCTGGGCCACGTCTACCCCGGCGCGTACCTCGTTCACCGCTTCATCGAGCGCCTCCCTGACTTCCCACCCGAACTGCGCGACCGCCTGCTGCACCTGATCGGCAGCCACCACGGCGAGCGGCAGTTTGGCGTGCTGGAGGTGCCAAAGACCCCGGAGGCGGTGGTGCTCCACTACGCCGATAACGTCGACGCCAAGCTGAGCGCCGTCTTCGCCGCCTGTCAGCAGGCCAACGGCCAGGCGTGGACCGCCCCGGTGCGCTCGCTGCAGGACGAGCGCGTCTTCGTCGGCAGCGGCAATGCCGCCCCGGCCATGCCCGACCCGGGCACCCTCGACCTCCTGGACGATCCCTTCCAGGGCAGCCTTTTTGCCTGCGACGACCCCGACGCCTGAGGCCGTTCACGGCAGGATTGGGCCGCTGCCGCGTCGAAGTGCCTCCCTGTGAGCGAGAACATCCTGATCCCAGACGACCTGGCGCGCGCGCTGCGCGAGGCCCGCAGTGTCGCTGTGCTCACCGGTGCCGGCATCTCCGCCGAAAGCGGCGTTCCCACCTTCCGCAGCCGGCAGACCGGGCTGTGGGCACGCTACGACCCGATGCAGTTCGTCTCGGTAGAGGGGTTCCGCCGCAACCCGAAGCTGGTTTGGGAGTGGCACCAGTGGCTGCGCGAGCTGGTCGCCGCCGCCCAGCCGAACCCGGCGCACCTGGCCCTGGCCCGCCTGGAGCGCCTGGTGCCCGCCTGCACCGTAATCACCCAGAACATTGACGACCTGCACGAGCGCGCTGGCAGCCAGAACGTGGTGCGCCTGCATGGAGACCTCTTTGAGACGCGCTGCTCGCGCGAGCGCCGGGTGCTGCGCGAAGCGGAGCTGGATACCTCTACCGTGCCGCCGCGCTGCCCCTGCGGCGCCTTCGCCCGCCCCGGCGAGGTTTGGTTTGGAGAGGCATTGCCGCCGGAGGCGCTCAACGCTGCCGTCCTGGCAATGCGAGCGTGCGACTTCTGCCTGGTCGTGGGAACCTCGGCGGTGGTGCATCCGGCCGCCGGCCTGGTGAACCTGGTGTCTGACCGGGCCACGCGGGTGGTGGTGAACCTCGAGCGCACCGGGCACGCGGTGAGCGCCGACTATCTGCTGCAGGCCGCCGCGGGCATGGCCCTGCCGGCCCTGGTGAATGCCGCCTTCGGCCCTGAGCAACCCCCCGCCGCGCCCTGAACGGACCATCCGCCGGCCGCTGCCAGAAGGAAACGGGCTTTGTTCGCCGAACGGTGCCCTCACAGAGGCCCGATGTGGCTGTGGCGGACCCCGCGCGTAAGTGCCGGCAGCCGCACCGGGACCGGGCACTCCGTCGATTCCTCCTCGGCGGCAGCGCCTCGCTGGTGCCGGGGGGCGCGATGGGCAGGGAGGAGTTCACCATGCTTCGAGAGCGACGTGCGTTCACCCTGATCGAGCTGTTGGTAGTGATCGCGATCATAGCGATCCTCGCGGCGATCCTGTTCCCGGTCTTCGCGCGGGCGCGCGAGAACGCGCGGAAGGCCACTTGTGGCAGCAACCAGAAGCAGGTTGCCAACGCCGTGCTGATGTACGTACAGGACTACGACGAGACGATGCCGCCCTTCTTCTACACCGCGGGGCAGGGTTCCGCGTTCTGGACGGCGCTGGGCTACCCGGGTGATTGCTACGAGTGCCCGCTGGTGCCCTGCTACCCCTACGTCAAGAACATGAAGGTCACGGCGTGTCCGTCTGCTTCAGAGACCGGTCGCCTGGGCCACGGTTCGATTGCCTTCAACTGCCAGTTGCAGAAGGTGGCGCTGGCCACTCTGGCGAAGCCCGCGGAAGCGCCGATGGTGTTTGACGCCAACTGCCACTGGGTGCACCCGGCGGCTGGGGTGCCGGGATCGTTCAATACCTGCAACGGGGGTCGGATTGCGCTCGACCGCCACAGCGACGGGATGAACATCGCCTTCGCCGACGGGCACGTGAAGTGGCTGCCGAAAGGAAAGCTGGGCACCCCCGGCCAGCCAGACCTGCCGCCCTTCTGGGATCCGGCCTACTGGAACCAGTAGACCATCGTCCGGCTCTAGCCCGCTTCTCGTGCCGGCACGCCGTTTCCCGGGCGCCACTGCCGGGAATGAGGCCGCCAGGAGGCCAGGATGAGGCGGCGAGAGGTTGCGGTGCTGTTGGCGTGGGCGGTGGCCGGCCTTAGCGGCTGTGGTGGGGGAGGCACGGTCCTCGGAGGGCCCAATGGACCGGGCGCGACGACACCCCCCACGCTAGTGGGTGGGGTGGCCGAGCTGCGCCCTACCACGGTCGCGCTGAGCCCTACGGAGCAGGCGCAGGCGACGGCGGCGGTGATCCTCGCGGAGGCACAGACCACTGCCCCGGTGGCGGCTGCAGGCGTGCCCGACCCGTCACAGCCGGAGACGGCCGCGCTGCCGACTGCCCCGTCGGCTCCTACGACGGCGGACAACGGCGGCTTCCAGGTGCCGGGCATCAGCCTGCCGACGCTGGCGGAGACGGTGTCGCAGACGGCCGCCGTGCTGGCAACGGCGGGCCTGGCTCTGGTGGAAACCGACCCGGCGGCAGGGCTGCCAGGCGCGCTGCCGCCGGAGTTGCCAACCGCTTTGCGGCCTTACGTGCCGTTCGGCACCACGGTGCCGGGCCTTACCCCGTTTTGAGCGGGCCTACCGCCGGTAGGCTCGCTCCACCTTCAGGATCGCCTCTACGGTATCGAGGGCTTCCTGTTCGCCACAGCGCTCGTGCAGGTAAAGGTTGAAGTCGGAATCGGTGACGGCCACGGCGTTGGGGCAGGGGAACTGCCGGTTCGGGTCGCCTTGGTACTCTGGCGCGCACCAGGGGTAGTGGCCGGTGCCAAAGGCGCGCCGTTCCACGAGCCAGCGGGCGTGCGCCTGCAAGGCAACGCGGTAGCTGGTGCCCACCGGCAGCCCCTCGGCGGCGACGGCGGCGGCGAAAGTATCGCCATCGACGGTGAGTTGCTCGGTATCGACGTGCAGGCGGAGGAACCAGTAGGAGGACTCCGCCCCCTCCGGCTCCCAGCCGGGCGTCACCGCCCGCGCCTGCTTCAGGCCCTCATGGATCATGGCGGCCACCTTGCGCCGGCTGGCAGCGATGGCATCGATCTTCTTGAGTTGCACGCGCCCGATGGCCGCGGCCAGGTCGTTCAGGTTCAGGTTCAAGGAGGCAATGACGTTGCTGGCCTCGCCCTCCAGACCGAACGGCTTGCCGCGATCCGAGGCCCGGCGCGCCTCCCAGTAGATCTCCTCGTTGCGGGTGAAGACCACGCCTCCCTGGGCGGCGGTGGCGTGGTGCTTGCCAGACATGGTGGAGAAGGCGGCCACGTCACCAAAGGTGCCGACGAGGCGGCCGCGGTAGCGAGCGCCGTGCGCCTGGGCGCAGTCTTCTACCACCGGGATGCCGCGCTCGCGAGCGAGCGCCAGGATCGGCTCCATCTCCACCGGCTCGCCGGCGATGTGGGCGACGATGATGGCGCTGGTGCGATCCGAGAGGCAGGCGGCGATCTGCTCCGCGCCCACGTTGTAGGAGCCGGGGCGGGTATCGGCGACGATCGGGATGCAGTTGAGCAGGGCTACCGGCATGATGCCGCCCGGGTCGGTGATTGCCGGGCAGATGACCTCGGTGAACGGCTCGATCCGGAGCGCCTTGAGGGCGACGTAGAGGGCGCTGCTGCCGGAGTTGACCGCGTCGGCGTAGCCGCCGCCCAGATAGTCGGCGAACTCACGGCAGTAGGCTTCCTCCTCGGGGCCGTTGTAGCCAAACACCTCGCCGGTGCGGATCGCCTCCTCGAAGAGGGCGACGGCGGCCGCCTGCTCCTCCGCGCCGAAGAGGCAGCGTCCGGGCCACGGCCGGGTGCGCACCTTCGGGCCGCCGTTGATGGCGAGCTGGGATGCATACTCGTTGGTGTTCATGCGCCTGAACCTCCCTCGTTCGAGTGCCGGCCCACCCGGGGCCGGCGGATCGCGGGCAACCAGAGCCCGGCGCGCGGCCGCGACCCCACGCCGCTGCTCTGCTTCCTTTACTTCCTGGCAAGCCCCAGTGCCACCTTGTGGATTGCCTTTGCCATGTCGAGGATGTCCTCTTCGGTCATCTGCTCATGGATGAAGAGCGTCACCAGTTCCTTCAGGCCGCGCTCTGTCTGTGGGCACTGGCCGCGCGTGTACTCCACGGAGCGGCCGCCGGGACCGCCGCGCAGCGGGTAGCCGGAGGTGCCGAACGTCTGCTTGTCCCACAGGGCGGCCATGCAGAGGAAGATCGGGGCGCCGATGTAGTGGGCCCCGGCCGGGATCCCCTCCGCGTTCAGTGCCCGCGCGAACGCCTCGGCATCCCACCCGGCTACCCGCAGCGGGTAAAGCCAGTAGGTGTGTTTGCCGCCCTCGGTGGTGGGTGCTGCCTCCAGGCCCTCGATGCCGCTGATCTCGGCGGTCAGCAGGTCGCCCAGTTCGTTGCGGCGGGCGACCACCGCGCGCACCTTCTCGGTTTGCACGATGCCGACGGCGCCCTGCAGTTCGGTCATCCGGTAGTTGGGGGCCAGGAACTCGTAGGTGCGGGGACCCCAGCCGGGTTGGCGGTTCCAGCCCTTGTCGCGGAAGTTGATCAGCCGGTTCGCGAGCGCCAGGTTGTTGGTGATCGTCACCCCGCCGTCGCCGGTGGTCATGTGCTTCGACTGCTGCAGGCTGAAGCAGCCGACGTCACCGAGGGTACCCAGCAGCCGCCCTTTATAGGTGGTCTGGTGCGCCTGGCTGCAGTCCTCGATCAGCCAGAGGCCGTGCCGGCGGGCGATATCGACCATTGCGTCCATGTCGCATGGGTTGCCGAAGAGGTGCACCACCAGGATCGCCTTCGTGCGCGGGGTGATCTGACGCTCCACGGAAGCCGGGTCCATGTTGTAGGTGCGGTCGATGTCGGCAAAGACCGGGATGGCGTTCTGATAGAGGATCGGCACAATGGTGCCCCCGTCGGTGATTGGGGCGGTGATGATCTCGTCGCCCGGCTCCGGGTTGATTGCGCCGATGGCGATGTGGATCGCCGCGGTGCCGGAGGTAGAGGCCACGGCGAGGTCGGCCCCATAGAGCGCCGCGAAGCGCCGCTCGAACTCGGTGACCATCGGCCCGCCCAGCCCGAACAGGTTCTGCGAGCGGATCGCTTGCGAGACCAGCGCCACCTCCCGCTCGTCGAACGGCGCCCGCTCTGGGAACGGCGCGGTGCGCACCGGCGTGCCTCCATCGATTGCCAGCATGCTCATTTGCTTCTCCTAAACGGATCGCCTATCCGGCGCCCCGTGGGGCCAACGAGGTAGAGTGTCGGCGTCGGAGACGTCTGCCCTGAAAATGGCCTGTTTGCGGCCAGCCTCACTTCCGGATCGGCGGCGCCTCCTCACCCCGAAGGGGTGGAACAACCTAGCCCAGGGTGCCGCACCCTGGGGAAACCCGCCCGTGCCCAACCCCGAAACCCTGAAAGGGTTTCACAACGGGGGTTCCCCGGTCCAACCCTTTCAGGGTTCGGCGAAAATGCGCTCGTGGGGTGTCCCAGGGTGCGGCACCCTGGGCTGGGTTCTGGCACCCCTTCGGGGGGCGGGTCGGATGCCCGCGTGTGAGCCAGGTGTTGGAGACACATCCCATTCCGTAGGGCGTCTCCGACCGCAGTCTTACTCCCCGCCGTCGGAGGCGTCTCCGGCGCCGAGGGGTGGCCGGCGGGAGCCCCATGCACGCCAGGGCTCTCTGGACTCACTCAACCCGCAGGATTGCGTAGCGCGTGAAAGTGCCGGCCGGCACGCTCACCACGGTGCCTTTGCTGGACCGCCGCGCCGCGACCCGGCGTGTGCTCGCGAAGTCGGGTGAGACTAGCGCCGCGCGGCGCGCGCGCACCCCGGGCAGCGTGACGCTGATCGGCGGCAGCGCCGGGTAAGGCACCTCGTAGACCTCCGGGATCGTCCTCCCCGCTGTCGGCACCGCCGCCTGCGCGTTCAAGAGATGCAGAATCCACTGCGGGCGGCCGCGCTTGCGGAACAGCGTCACGATCACCCCCGGGGGCGCCTCCACCCGCAGCGGTAGCTCCCCCCGCACCGCCCACGCCACCGTGTCGCGGACGAGCTGCCGGTGCGTGGCAGAGCGGGTCTCTTTCCACGCCTGCCCCCGTGCCACCCCTCCATGATAGCAGCCGCTGCCCACCTTCTCCGCGAAATAGAGCGCCCGCCCCCGGCCCACCCGGTTCAGCACGATGGTGGGACTGCCGGTGTCGGTTGTCGCCAACACCCGTGCGCCCGGCGCCGCCTCCACCCGGGCCACCGCCTCCATGGTGCTCACCTCTCCCGATCCGATCCCGCCCACCGGCGCCTCCTCCCGGAGGGCGATGGACGCGGGCCGCGGCGTCAGGATGCCCCGGCAGCGCACCCCAAGCACGCTCGCCAGGCCCAGGTTGCGGCGCGGGCTGCCCGTCTCATCGTAGCGCGAGGTCTCGTGGGTGGCGACGAGCGTTCCCCCGTCACGCACAAACCGCTCGATGGCCTCCATCTGGCGCTCGGAGAGGCAGGCCGCGTTCGGCAGCAACAGGGCGCGGTAGCGCCGCAACCGGCTGGCCGTCAGGTCGGCATCCAGCAGCACGTCGTAAGGCACGTTGGCGAGGGCCAGCTCCTGGCACCACCCATGCCAGGCGTTCACGTAGTGGGCGTCGTCATACCCCTGGTAGGCATCGCGGGTTTGGGCCGAGAAGAGGACCGCCACGTTGGCTACTGGATCGGTAGCGGTGAACAGCTCCGGGTGCTGCTGCTGCCAACCGAAGGTGGCTGCGAACAGGTGGAGCGGGGAGGTCTCCTCCAGCCCTAGCCACGAGCAGTGCCCCAGGGCGTTGGCTGCTCCGGCGCGGCGAGCAGCAAGTCCCCCGCGCTTAGGGTGACCTCCGCGTCGTCTAGCCGATAGCGCGCCGTGCCGGAGCAGATGAAGGTCAGCTCCCAGTCGTCGGCGGTATGATGGTGCAGCACCCCCAGCGGCCGGTGTCGGGAGAAGGAGGCAAACACCGGAATCTCCGGGTCCGGATAAAGCACCGGGATCGCCGGCGAGGCACCCATCTGCCTGCCTATTCCACGCGCATTTCTGTCAGCCACAGCAGGTCGGGCCGGGCGGGGTGCCCGCCGCTGACCGGCATCCAGACGCGAATAGCGGCGGTCTTCACCGGCGTGAAGCGATGCACCGTGCTTTTCGCCGGCTTCACTCCGTCGGCAGTCGTCACCGGCATCCAGCGCTCGCCATCCCACACCTGGACCTGATAGCGCGCCGCTGTCCAGTACTGCTCGTCGTAGTAAGCCCAGAAAAGCTCGATCTCCCGCAGGGTGCGCGGCTGGTCAAACACCAGCGCCGCCCAGTGAGGGGCGCGCGTCTCCGCCGAGGCCCAGGTAACGCCCACGGTGGAAACGCCCGGCTTCGGCTCCATCACCTCGCCATCGATCAGCGGCGCGGCGCTGTAGCCGGCGAAGTTGCTGTCCACGCGCGCCTCCACGCGCTTGCCGTCTGCCGGCGGCGTCAGGAGGCGGAAGTGCAGCTTGCGCTCGACCGTGTTGCGCACCGGTGCCGTGTCGGGCAGCGAGAGGGTCAGCCGCGTCTCTGTCTCGGGGCGGTAGCCGGGCGTCCAGCTGAGGAACACCGACACCGTCGCCGCCTTCCCATCCGCCGAGGGGGTGGCGGTGATGCCCCGGTCTTTCAGCGAGAGGGTGCGCCCGTTCACCGTCACCCGCAGGCCGTCCAGGTCCAGCCGGCTGCGGTCGGCAAAGCGCCAGGAGACCTTCTTGGGCGGCGCGACGCGCCAGTCGAGGTCCACCTCCGAACCGTCGGCGTAGCGGACCCCATCGATCACCAGGTTGGTTACTCGCGGCGCCTGCTCGTCATCGAGCACCGTGCCGGGCTGCTTGCCCACCACCAGGAGCGTTTCGCCTCCGGGCCACCGGGCGGGATCCAGACGGAAGCGGAGGGTGTTGCCCTGCCGCTCGCCCTGCACCCGCACCCACTTCTTTCCAGCCACCCGCACGAAGTGCCCTTCGCCCTCGGGCCGTGCTGGTACCGTGAGTGTGATTGGCGCCGTGGCCCGCACCTGGTAGACGACATCGGCCGGTGCCTGCGCCGCGATGAGGAGCAGCCATGTCAGCATCGCACGTCCCCCAATCCGCCCCCGAGGTGGGGAGCCACCCCTGCTTTCGACGGCGCGCGCTATCTCCCTGTTGCCGGCCGCGCCTGCCAGGCAGGGGTTTGGCGGCCCGACGCGAACTGCTTACCATCATGCGAACACTGCTGCATTCCCTGGCGATCACCCTGTTTGGCGCCGTGCCCCTGCTGGCGGCGGGGCTGACCGATCCGGAGGTGCCGCTGGTCACCGTCGGCCCGCCGGTGGCCGACTCGGCCGCGGAGGGGTGGGTTCCCCTGGCCGGCTTCGCGGCCCCGATGACGGGCGGGTTGGCCGAGCCTCATCCGGAGGCGCGCCTCCGGCGCAGCGCCACGCACCTCCTGGTGGCCGTGCGCGTGCCGCTGCCGGGCGGACGTGCTCCCTGGGCCGAAACCCGCTCCCGCGATGGCTCCGTTTGGGAAGACGATTCCATCGAGCTCTTCCTCGACCCAGGGCATACCCACCAGCGCTACTTCCAGTTAGTGGGGAACGCCGCCGGCGCCTGCCTCGATGCCCGCGAGCGTGATGCCGCCTGGAATGCCGACTGGTCGTTTGCTGCCCGGCGGGTGGAGGGCGGCTGGGAGGGTGAGTTCGCCATCCCGTTCGCGTCGCTGGGCGTGGCGGCGCCGGCCGAGGGCGCCGTGTGGGGCCTGAACGTGTGCGTTAACGTGCACGGCCAGGGCGGCTTCTCCTGGTCGCCGCTGCAGCAGGGCTACCACGAGCCCGGCCGCTTCGGGCACCTGCGCTTCTCGCAGAACACCACGGCCGGAGTAGCCTCGTTGGCCGGGCTGCTGGCCGGAACCGGGGAGGTGCAGCTCCGGTTGGAGGGCCCCGACCTGGCCGTCCGCTCGCGGCTCCTGCGTGACGAAACGCCCCTGACAGAGGCATCCGCCGTGCCGATCACCGCCGGGCAAGCCACTGTGCCGGTGGCCTTCCCCCGTGAGGGCCGCTTTCCAGTGCCCGGCCGCTACCGCCTGTTCGTTACCGCCTCTCGCCCCGGTGACGCCGTGCCGCTGCTGCAGTTCGCCGCCGAGCATGCCGTGCGCCCCCTCCTCTCCCTGAAGGTGCGCGCCTTCGTCAGCGAGGGCCGCCTCCAGGCCGAGGCGGCGGTGGCGCCCGCCGGGCTGGACCCAAGCCGCCTGCTGTGCCGCTTTACCGTGGCGCCCGCCGGCGGGGCCCCCACGCTCACCCGCGAACTGCCTTGCCACCCGGACCGCGCGCTGGTGGCCACTTTCCGTAAAACTGAGCTGCCCTCCGGCAAGATCGACGTCGCCGCCACCCTCCTGGAGGACGGCACGCCGCTGCGCACGATGACGAAGACGCTGGATCAGCCGCTCTCGCCGCCGTGGTTGGGCGACCGCACCGGCATCAGCGACGACGTGCCTGCCCCCTGGACGCCCGTGCGTGTCACCACCGCTGCGCCGTCGTCTCGCGCCGCGGCCACCGCTCGCCCCTCGTCGCTCACCGCGCACGTTGTCGGCCGCCGCTACACCTTTGCCGGCCCGCTGCCCGCGGCTGTGACCACCGCCGGTGCCTCCGTGCTGGCCGGGCCGGTGACGCTGCAGTTGCGCCGGGATGGCAAGCCGGTGGCGTGGCGCCAGCCATGGGTGAAGCTGGGCAAGCGCACGCCCACCGTTGCCCGTCTCGTCGGCGGCGCCGTCGCCCCGGGCCTGAGCCTCTCCGGCATGACGCAGGTGGAGTTCGACGGGATGATCCGGGTTGACCTCGCCTTGCGGCCGACGGCCGGTCCACGCCCGGACGGCGTGGTGCTGGAGATTCCGCTCAAGGCGCAGCACGCCCGCTATCTCTACCACTTCCCCGGGCAGTGGGGCAGCGTGGCGAACTCGGGGGCGCTGCCGGCCGCCGGATGGCAGCACGCCTTCAAGCCGTTCGTCTGGCTGGGCGATGAGGAGCGCGGCTTCTCCTGGTTCTGCGAGTCCGACCGCAATTGGTCGCCGGCCAACCCGGATGCCGCCCTCAGCGTGCGCCGGGAGGGAGACCGGGTGGTCCTGCGCCTGCACCTGGTGGAAGGCAGCCGCCCGATCGACCGCGAGCTACGCTACACCTTCGGCTTCCAGGCCACCCCGGTGAAGCGGCCGGAGAAGGATGTGTGGGACTACCGCATCCACCATGGCGGCAGCTACTCGCTGCACACCACGGCCTACCACCGCGCCGGCCGCGTCACTTATCCCGCCGCCGGCCACCTCCGGGGCGACCGCGGCACCTTCGAGGCCTGGATCTGCCCCCTCTTTGACTCCGACCCGACGCTGCCCGAGGCGGAGAAGCAGAAGATGGGCAACCGCAGCATCTTCACCGTCAGCTTTCCCGGCGACAGCAACTGCGGCATCTACTGGAACGAGGTCCACCAGGGCCCGGTGGTCTGGGTGCGCGAGGCGGGCGAGGTGCGCTTCTACGCCGGCTCCGGCACGGCCTGGAGACAGGGCGAATGGCACCACCTCGCCTTTAGCTGGGGCGACACGATCCGCGCCTACCTCGACGGAAAGCTCCTCTTCGAGGGAGCCTTCCCGGGCCTGACCACCGAGCCGCTGGAGAAGGGTCAGATCATCCTGGGCGAGCGGAACGCGCCGTTCGTGCTGGACGACGTGCGCATCCTCGATGAGGCGCGCGTTCCCACCGTGCCGGACGGCCCCCTCGCCGCCGACGCGCACACCCTGTTCCTCGAGAACTTCGACACCCCGTGGGCCGACGGGAGCACGCAACCGGTGCGAGGCACGCCGGGCACCGCCTCCTCCGGCGCCGCCCTCGTCGCGGGGCGCTTCGGGCAGGGCCTGCAGTTGGGCGGCCCCACCCGCGAGGGCTATACGCTCCTCGACCGGCTGGCAGACATGGGCGTGCGCACCGTCTGCTTCCACGAGCACTGGACGCCCTATCAATCGCACCCGTACACCATTCCGGAGCATGAGGCGGACCTGAGCGCCCTGGTGGAGGCGATCCACGCCAAGCGGATGCAGCTCCTCCTCTATATGAGCCGGCAGATTGCCGACATCGCTCCGGAGTTCGAATTGTATGGCGAGGACGTGCTGACGGTTCCCTCGACGCTGACTTACACCCGTTACCCGCCGCAGACCGACTACAGCGTTTGCTGGCGCAGCCACTGGCGCGAGTTCTGCCTGAAGGGCCTGGCGGAGACGATGGACCGCTTTGGCAATGATGGCTGGTACCTGGACGGCCCCGAGTGGCCGTTCCCCTGTACCAACCGCCACCACGGCTGCGGCTACGTGAAGCCGGACGGCAGCATCGGGGCGACCTACGACATCTTCGCTACGCGTGAGTTCATGCGCCGCCTCTACGTGCTGACGCGTCAGCGCCGGCCCGATGGCCAACTCAACATCCACAACTCGACGGTGATGGTCATCCCCACCCTCGGCTGGGGCACCAGCGTCTGGAACGGCGAGCAGCTCGGCAGCATCGACCGCGGCCCCGAGTTTCTGAAGCTGATGCCGCTGGATGCGTTCCGCACCGAGATGATGGGCCACCAGTGGGGCACGCCCTCGGAGTTCCTCTGTTACGAGCGCCCCTGGACCACCCACGAGGCGCTCTCCTTCACCCTGCTGCACGACGTGCTGGTGCGCCCCAACGGCTACGACGACCAACTGGAGGAGATCGCGGCGCTGTGGCGGGCGATGGATGCTTTCGGGCGCAAGCAGGCGAAGTGGATCCCCTACTGGCGCAGCGCGGGCGTGGCGCGGCCCGACGCCTCGGACGTGAAGGTGAGCCTCTACCATCGGGAGAAGCAGGGGGCACTGCTGGTGGTCTCTAACCTCTCGGCGCAGGCGCGCACCGCCGCCGTGTCGCTGAACCTGCGGGCGCTGGGCCTCCCGTCCGGCGCCAAAGCGACCAACGCCCTCACCGGCCAGCCAGTCGACTTTTCCGCCGGCCGGCTCTCCTTGCCCCTCGGCGCCTTCGACTACGCCCTGGTGCGGGTAGAGTAGGGGCAGGGGACCGGGCGGCGACGGCGAACCTCAGGGTGTGCGGCGGCCGGCCGCGCGCCAGGAACGGCACTGACGGAGGGTTTCCACGATGATAGCAGCACTCGATGCGAAGGCGGTGGAGCGCAACTACCAGGCTGCGCAGGAGGCCTACGCGGCGCTTGGCGTCGATACCGAAGCGGCGCTTTCGAGGCTCGCCGGCGTGCAGCTCTCGCTGCACTGCTGGCAGGGTGACGACGTTGGCGGCTTCGAGAACCCCGGCGGCGAGCTGACCGGCGGCATTCAGGCCACCGGCAACTACCCCGGCAAGGCCCGCACCCCCGACGAACTGCGCGACGACCTGGAGACGGTGTTCCGCCTGATCCCCGGCCGGCACCGCGTTGCCCTCCATGCCATCTACCTGGACTACCCGGAAAAGGTGGAACGCAACGCCCTGGAGCCGAAGCACTTCCAGCGCTGGATCGATTGGGCCAAGGGCCTGGGCATCAGCCTCGACTTCAACGGCTCTTTCTTCTCCCACCCGAAATCGGCGGACGGCTTTACCCTCTCGCACCCGGACCCGGGCATCCGCCGCTTCTGGGTGGAGCACGCCATCGCCTGCCGGCATGTCTCCGCGGCGATCGGCCGGGCGCAGGGCAACCCCTGCGTCAATAACCTCTGGCTCCCCGATGGCGAGAAGGACCTCCCCGCCGACCGCTGGAGCCCCCGCGCGCGCCTCCGCGAGGCGCTCGACACCATCTTCGCCGAGGAGATCCCAACCGCGGAGACCAAAGACGCGGTCGAGTCGAAGCTGTTTGGCATCGGTTCGGAGTCCTACGTCGTCGGCTCTCTCGAGTTCTACCTGGCCTACGCCGTCTCCCGGGGCAAGCTGCTGACGCTCGATACCGGCCACTTCCACCCCACCGAGCTGGTCTCCGACAAGATCTCCGCCGTGCTGCAGTACGTGCCGGAGGTGCTCCTGCACGTGAGCCGCGGCGTGCGCTGGGATAGCGACCACGTCGTCGTCCTCTCTGATGAGGTGCGGGCAATCGCCGAAGAGGTGGTGCGCGGGAACGCCCTGGACCGGGTCTGCTTCGGCCTCGATTTCTTCGATGCCAGCATCAACCGTGTCGCGGCGTGGACCATCGGGGCCCGGGCCACGCTCAAGGCGCTCCTCATCGCCCTGCTGGAGCCAACGGCGATGCTGCAGGAGCTGGAAGCCAAGGGGGATCGGACGGCACGCCTGGCCCTGATGGACGAGCTGAAATCGATGCCGTTCGCCGCGGTGTGGGATCAGTACTGCTACCGGAACGAGGTGCCGGTCGGGGCGGCGTGGATCAACGAGATGCGGGCCTACGAGGCGCGCGTGCTCGCCGCGCGCTGAGGGCCGGCAGCGGGCCGCCGCGCCAACCGCTGTAGCCGGAACGGATTCCCGATTCCGGAACCGTGACGCCAGAATCTGCGGATTCGACGCGTTGACAAGCGGCATCTCGTGTGCTATACTTCGCAATACCTGTGGCAGTCGCGGCATCGGTGCCGAGGCGCCCCAGAGCGCTGAAGCAAGACGGCGCGGCAGCCGAAGAACTCCGACAACCGGGTCGCGAGCCGGGCAGGAAGCCGGATGTGGCTTCGGAGGGCGGGGCGCTTCCCCCGGTGGGCGGACAGCGGTTGGCTACCGGCAGACACCGGTAGAACGGCTATAGGAGGGACTGAGCATAGACAGAGACAGAGACAGAGGCAGAGGCAGAGACAGAGAACTGAGGGTCAACCACCGCATTCGCGCGCGTGAGGTGCGCCTCATTGATGATGAGGGAGAGCAGAGGGGTGTGGTCACCCTGCGCCAGGCGCTCGATCTCGCGCACGAAAAGGGGCTAGACCTGATTGAGGTGGCGCCGCACGCCGTGCCCCCCGTCTGCAAGATCATGGACTATGGCAAGTTCAAGTACGAGCAGAGCAAGCGGGAGGGCGAGGCGCGGAAGAAGGCTCGGGCCTCGGAGCTAAAGACCGTGCGCCTGGAGCCGCAGATCGGCGAACACGACCTGCAGTTCAAGCTCCGGAGCGTTCACAAGTTCCTGCAAGAAGGGGACAAAGTGAAGATTTCGGTAATGTTCCGGGGTCGGTCAATCACCCATCCGGAGTTCGGGAAGCGCCTGCTGGAGCAGGTGGTAGAGCGCTCGAGCGAACTGGCCAATGTGGAGCGGCCGCCTGCGTTTGAAGGCCGGATGATGACGATGATCCTCAGTCCTAAATCGTAGCCGTTCCGGGTGCGTTCGTTCGTCGTGACCTGACTGGCCGTGGGCACCGCGGTCAAGGTGACGGGCCGGCGCAGGGGTGCGCCGGTGTGTGCGAGCGGACGGGCCGTATGGGGTGATGGGCATTCCGCCGTGGCGGCGACAGCGGACGCGGGCAGTGAGCCGTCGGGGGTTCGCGCGTCCGCTGCCGCGCGGCGGTTGGCCGTAAAGAGAGCAGCCGGGTTCCCAAACCGGAGCCCGGCTGGTGTTTGACCGCAAGGGCTGTTCCGTGGGCGGGCCCGGTGTTGCCGGCGGCCGGTCAACGGGACAGCCTGTCTTTTGCGAAAGGGGGGCATCAATGCCCAAGTTGAAGACCCGCAAAGGCATCGCCAAGCGGTTCCGGGTGACCGGATCGGGCAAGATCATGCGCCGGCGGGCGTTCAAGGGCCACCTGATGCTCGGCAAGTCGCCGAGCCAGAAGCGGCGCTTGAGCAGCCCGGCGGAGGTCACCGGCGGGTATGCCGCCGAGGTCCGGCGCAACCTGCCGTATGCCTGAGCAAGCCGAGGCTCGGCCGGCGGTTTGTGATGTTGTTGGGAGAGAACGATGGCACGAGTTAAACGCGGGATGATGACCCGCAAGCGCCACAATGAGGTCCTGAAGCTGGCCAAGGGCTACCGTGGCGCCAAGCACCGCTTGTTCCGCCAGGCGCATGAGTCGGTGATGCACGCGGGCCAGTACGCTTACCGCGATCGCCGGCAGCGGAAGCGCGACTTCCGCCGGCTGTGGATTACCCGCATCAGCGCGGCGTGCAAGCTAAACGGCCTGCCTTATAACCGCTTCATTGAGGGCCTCACCAAGGCCGGAGTGGCGATCGACCGCAAGATCTTGGCCGACCTGGCCGTCAATGACGCGGCCGCCTTTGCCGAGATCGTCGGCGTGGCCCGCCAGCACACGACGGCCCCCGCCGCTGCCTGAGTGATTCTGCCGAGAGCCCGGTCCGCTGGCCCCGTGCCCGCGCCGCCGGGCTCTCGGCGCTTCCGCTGGTCGCGAAACGGCCGGGCGTTGCCCGCCGCCGTAGGAGATCCCGCGCGATGCCCAACCCCGTGGAGGGTTCTCCCACCCCTTCCCTGGCACAGCTTGCCGAGGAGTTCGTGCTTCACCTCTCGGTGGAGCGAGGGCTTTCCCCAAACACCATCGAGGCTTACCGGCGCGACGTGGCCCAGTTCGTGGAGCAGATGGCGGCCCGCGGGGTCGTCACCGCGGCCGGGGTCGATGCGGCGGCGGTGCAGGCGTTCGTTTCCAGCCTGAAGATGCTGGCCAAAACCAGCGCCGGCCGCAAGCTCTCAGCGGTGCGCGGCTTCTTCAACTACCTGTGCGCCGAGGAGCAGGCCACCGGCAACCCGGTGGCCGCCGTGGCTCACCCCACTCCCGGGCGGCGCATTCCCGGCACGCTCACCGTGGCCGAGGTGGAGGCGCTGCTGCGCGCCCCCGATACTCGCGTCGCCGCCGGCCTGCGCGACCGCGCCATGCTGGAGACGCTCTACTGCAGCGGCATGCGCGTCTCCGAGATCCTCACGGTGCGCCTGGAGGATCTCAACCTCGATCAGCGCTGGCTGCGCTGCTTTGGCAAAGGGTCCAAGGAGCGGCTAGTGCCGCTCGGGCGCGTGGCGGGGGAGTACCTCCAGCGCTACCTGGAGCACGTCCGCCCGGCGTGGGCGGCGCGCAGTGGGGCCCCGGAGCTGTTCCTCACCGACCGCGGCCGGCCGCTTAGCCGCTCCGGGTTCTGGCGGCTCCTCAAGCGCTACGCCCAACAGGCCGGCATCACCAAGAACATCACCCCGCACACGCTGCGCCACTCCTTCGCCACCCACCTGTTGGACGGCGGCGCCGACCTGCGTGCCATTCAGGAGTTGCTGGGCCACGCGCAGATCGCCACCACCCAGATC